>JBMOFU010000001.1:0-50874 GCA_049318725.1 Phototrophicaceae bacterium
CCGTCTGCCGGGCATCATTTTCTGGCGTATTTAGAACAACTTGGGAAGTTAAAGGCCGTGATTACTCAAAATGTAGACAGCCTACACACAAAGGCGGGTAACACAACCGTCTATGAGTTACATGGTCACTGCCGAACGGCCACCTGTACCCATTGCTTCCGCAAGTTTGATGCAACCGCCTTACTGGAAGCGCTGATTAAAACGGGTGAAATCCCCATGTGTGCTTGCCAACCTGCTGGAAGCGTCATTAAACCAGATGTGATATTGTTTGGGGAACAATTGCCAGTCAAGGTGGTACAAGCAACCCGTCGTGCGCTGATACAGGCAGATTTACTGCTGGTGATGGGGTCTAGCTTACAAGCAGAGCCAGCGGCCAACATCCCCTACATTGTTGCTGAACACGGCGTCAAACTGGTGATTATCAACGATGAACCCACCCACATAGATTCACTGGCGCATGTGGTATTACGGGGTAACATTGAAGGTTATATTGAGCCAATCATTGAGGTTTTAGAAACGAGCTATGAGAGATCGTAATCTCATCACGCAAACCAAGCTCCTAGAGCGCTATGAGCGTCTGATTAGCATCAGCCAGCGAATGAACTCTACTTTTGAGGTTCGTTCGTTGTTGGGGATGATTATTGACGCGGCGAAAGAGCTGACCGATACAGAAGCGGCATCTATTTTGCTTATTGACCCCTCTAGCGGGGATTTGCGTTTTGAGGCCGCCTCTAACATCAAGCCGCACGAGATGGAGCGTATCACCGTTCCGCTTGATGGGAGCATCGCGGGCTGGATTGTCAAGCACGGTGAACCGCGTGTTATTCACGATGTGACGAAAGAGCCTGAATTTTACAATCGGGTAGACGATGCGATTGCCTTCAAGACCCGTAGCCTGTTGGGGGTTCCGATGCGCGCCCATGATAAGGTGATTGGCGTGTTAGAGGCGCTCAATAAAAACGATGATAACGAATTTTACCCTGACGACATTGAAACCCTCACTGCGTTGGCAAACCAAGCCGCCATTGCGATTGAAAATGCGCGCTTGTTCCAACAAAGTGACTTTATCGCTGAAATGGTGCATGAAATCCGTACGCCACTAGCGGCGTTAAAGGCCAGTACGGTGTTGCTCCAACGCCCAGATTTACCCGCTGAAAAGCGCACCGATATTGTGGTGACGATGCAGGGCGAAACGGAACGGTTGATCCGTATGACGAGCGAGTTTTTAGACCTTGCACGGCTAGAATCGGGTCGCTTCCAGCTTGAAAAAGCCCCGTTTGACCTCAACCGCCTGTTACACGAAAGCGTGGATGTGGTCATTCATCAAGCCCAGCAAAAAAGTGTGACCTTTCACCTCAACGCGGTGCCGATTCAGGTGATGGGGGATCGTGGCAAAATCAAGCAGGTGATTTTGAATATGCTGACCAACAGCATTAAGTACAACCGTGAAAACGGCCATGTGACGATTCGGGTGCGCGACATTGAAATCAAGGGCGATGCCTTCGTTGAAATTTCCGTGTCAGATACTGGCTTTGGGATTTCTGCCGACAACCTCAAGAATTTGTTTCAAAAGTTCTTCCGTGTGGCAGACACTGCCGGAATGACGCAAGGGACGGGGCTTGGGTTAGCCATCACCCGCCATATTGTTGAGGCGCACGGCGGGCAAGTATGGGCAGAAAGCGAACATGGCAAGGGGTCAACGTTCTTTGTCACGCTGCCTGTAGCCCATTAGATCGGCAGGGATTCACCACTGAATCCCTGCTAATCAAACGCTAGATTAGTCGCTTTCAGCGGCCAGCGTGGGGTAGCCGCCCTTCAAAAACGGAATTTCGCCTTTTTCCCACGCAACTAACAGTGGAACGGCGTTGAAAATGGACGAATAGGTTCCAGAAACCAAGCCGATAAACAACACGGCGATAAACGGCTTCACGCTAGGCCCCCCGAACAACAGAATCGCCACCATCACAAAGAAGGCGTTTAACTGGGTTGCCAATGAGCGGTGGATGGTTTCTAGCACGCTACGGTTGACAATCGTTTCGTAGGGTTCCCCTAAATGTTTAGGGATGTTCTCTCGGATGCGGTCAAACATGACGATCGAATCTTGTACGGAGAAGCCGACCACCGTTAAGACCGCGCTCAAGAACAGCGCATCTACTTCCCAACCGAACAGAATGCCCCCTAACGAAACCGCCCCTAACATCACCAATACGTCATGTAACATCGCCACTACTGCACAGATGCCATAACGAAAGGCGTTCGGAATTTTGCGGAAGGCCAAGACAATGAACACCGTGACGACGAGCGAAGCCACTGCCACTGCCAAGAACGCAGAACGGGTTACTTCAGCGCCAATGGTGGGGGAAACAAACTCGCTGCTGGTCGTTTGGGGGATCAAGTTATAGTTATCTTCTAGGTCAGTCACGAGCGAGATAGATTCATTGTCGGGCAAGAATCCAGAACGGATTGACCAGCGATTTTCTTCAAGGTCACCAATCCGTTGCACAATGATGTTGTCTTCGCCATATTTGGCAAAGACTTCGCGCAGGGTGCTTTCTTCGATGGCTTCGCTGAACTGCAATTCATAGATGTTGCCCCCGGCGAAGTCAATGCTGAGGATAAACGGCGAGCCGGTTTGAACGAAGGAATAGCCCATAATGGCAAGCCCGATGCCAATGACCAGCGTGGAGAGCAAGAAATAGTAACGGCGATGTTGCACAAGTTGAAACATTGGCTTCCCCTAAGTCCCCAGCGTCCATTTATGTTGCTGGATGTAATTAAAGCCGACGCGAGTGACCAAGCTCAGGAATGTCTTGGTGACGATCACGGCGGTAAATAGGTTCAATACCAGACCCAATGCCAGCGTAATGGCAAAGGCGCTCACGATGCTGGCGCCGGGGGTTTGCCCGAACAAGAACAAGATCGCGCAGATGATGATGGTAGAGGTGTTGGAATCTCGGATGGACGCCCATGCCCGTTGGAAACCCGTTTCTAGCGATTCCCCAAGCGGTTGCCCGTTCCGCACTTCCTCTTTGATGCGTTCAAAGATCAAGATGTTGCCGTCTACCGCCGTGCCAATCGAAATCAAGAAGCCCGCGATGGCCGGGAGCGTCAACGTCACCGGGATCATCTTAAAGAGCGCAAGGTTCATCACAATGAAGACAAACAGCGCTAAGTCTGCGGCGATGCCTAACGCCCGATAGTAGATCAACATAAAGGCCAAGACAATCACTACGCCGATGATTCCAGCGCGGATACTCAAATCAACCGATTGTTGCCCTAACGTAGCGCCAACCGTTGCGCCGTTTTCCACGCGCAGGGGGATTTGCAGCGCCCCAGAGCGCAGTTGTAGCGCCAATGTTTCGGCTTCCTCTTGGGTGAAGTTCCCAGAAATGACGCCGCCGTTGGGCAATGCCGCTTGAATCGTTGGGGCAGAAAGTAACACACCATCTAACACGATCCCCATCGGTTCACCGATGTTGGCTGCTGTGTAGGAACCAAACACCTCTCGCCCATCACCAGAAAGCTCAAAGGCAATCAGCCACCCGCCGTTTTGTGAATCATATTGGGCGGCTGCTGAAGATAAGCCGCCGCCTGTCATCACCGTTTCAAATGGCAGGCCGGTTTGTTGATTGACAATGCTGCTCAGGGAAGGGTCTATAAATTCCTCACCGCTGGCTTCAGCCACAATCCGCCGCTGTTGGATGACTTTATCTTGTTCAGTGGTGAGGACGGGTTGGTTGACAAATTGGGCAACCTGACCGCTTAACCCGCTGAAGTTGACAAATTCTAAGAGCGCGGTTTGCTGAATGGCATCAATCGCTTGTTGTGGGTCACGCACGCCGGGTAGCTCTACTAGAATACGATTATTCCCCTGTACCTGTACCGTAGATTCCGAAAGGCCAAGCGAGTTCACGCGCCGTGCCACGCTGTTGGCAGTTTCTTGCAGTTCTTCGGGCGTGTAGGCATCGGGGGGGAGTTCAGCAGCGAGCAGCACGCGCAGGCCGCCGACTAAATCCAGACCGAGTGGCTGGTTTATGACTGTTTCTGGAGTGCCGTCAAAGTTAAAGTCTATTGCAGTGCCGTTGGTGCTAGGTAGTGCCATCCATGTGCAAAAGATGGCAATCCCCAAGATTGCAATGAGCCATCCGGTTTGGCGTTGCATGTAATTCATCTTCCCCTTTTTATGATTGGGCTTAACGTTTTTCGGTAGGTTCGTCGTTTAGCGCACGTTGGGTATTTTCAGCCAATTGTTTGGGATCATACTCAGAAACTACAGAGGCAGCGATGACCTTGATAACGACGCCTTCGGCAATTTCTAAATTGACCACCCCCGTTTCGGCATCCATGCCCACCACCCGCCCAACGACCCCCCCAAAGGTAATGACTTCATCCCCCATATGGAGTGACCGAACATATTTTTGGCGTTGGTTAAATTCTCGTTGACGCGGATATACAAAGAACGACCAATATCCCCCCATCACCAGAAGCATAACCACCAACAAAAACCCAAATTCAGCCATAGTACATTTTATTCCTTGAATGGCAAGCAAACCCGATCATTATAGTCCTATGCAATTGAAAAGGTGAAGGCGGCATGTAGAAAAACAGCCACTAGGTTTGCTATAATAGGGTTTAACGGTGTTTTGTAATATCCGGTGTAGCAGAGGAAATCATCATCGTGAAAAAGCTAGTGAGCTATCACATCTCACGCCTGTCTGACAAAAACGTGGCAGTGCGGTTGAATGCGGTTGAAGAACTTCGTAAGTTGGATGATCCAGATGCGCTACAACCCTTACAAGAGTTGTTCCAGAATGACGCTGATGTAGACGTTCGGCGGGCAGCACAAGAGGCAGGTCGGACGATCTTTATGTCTCAAAAAGCCCGTGAAGGCGGGGGTACCTAATTCGTCTATAGGTTAGGGGCGGTGTGGCAACGCCGCCCCTAGTGCCTCACTTAGGCGTTATTTTGGCAAAGTTGGCGAATCCGCTCGGTAATCTGTTGAGCTTTCGCCTGTAGGTCAGCTAGGCCGTCCCGTTCTTTTTGGATCACTGCTTCGGGCGCACGGGCGACAAACCCCTCATTGGCTAACATCCCCTCACTGCGTATCACCCCTTGCATGACCTTTTCAAGTTCTTTTTGCAGGCGCGCACACTCTGCACTGACATCCACCAAATCGTCTAACGGCAAGTAGAAGATCACATCATTCGAGACGATTGAGGCGGCTTTGTCTGGTACAGGGTCGGCTTCCCCTAAAAGGGTGATGTCGGTGACGTTGGTATTCGGCACGCGGGCAAAGATCGGCAAATTGGCCTGTAACAGGTCGCTATGGGTGCCGGGACTCACCAACGCCTTGAGTTTGCGCTTGGCCTCCACATTGTATTCATCGCGGGTGTTGCGGATGCCGCGCACTAGATCAATCAGCAGGTTCATGTCGCTTTCGGCCTGCTCATTGATGTAGGCGGCTTCGGCTTGCGGCCACTTGGCGATGATTAATGCCTCACCCTCAACAGGTAGATAGCTCCATGCGGCTTCTGTGGAAAAGGGCATGAACGGGTGCAGCAAACGTAGTGAGGTGTCTAGGACATGCACCAGCGTGCGGAGTGCGTTCTCACGGGATTTTGCATCCCCGTCGTAGATGGCGGTCTTAGAAAACTCAATGTACCAGTCGGCAAATTCGTGCCAGATGAACTCGTAAATCTGGCGGCCTGCTTCGCCAAACTGGTAGATGTCGAACAGCTTTTGCACATTGCTGATCACGTTGTTCAGGCGGCTCAAAATCCAGCGTGACGGCAAATCGAGTTCATCTACGGGCGGCGCGCCCGCAGGCAATTGCCCGCTATAGTTGCTTTCGAGGTTGAACTTGACGAAGCTCACCATATTCCAGATTTTGTTGATGAACTTGAAGTTACCCTCAATGCGGGAGGGGTCTAGGTTGACATCTTGGCCGGGTGTGCCGCTGGTGATGAGCGTGTAACGGAGCGGGTCTGCGCCGTATTGTTCGATGATCTCTAGCGGGTCAATCACGTTGCCCAACGTTTTGCTGATTTTGCGGCCTTGCTTGTCCCGAATCAAGCCGTGCAGATAAACGGTATGGAACGGCGGTTCATCGGTGAACCACAGGCCAAGCATTATCATGCGGGCGACCCAGAAGAACAGAATATCCCAGCCTGTTTCCATCACAGCAGTGGGGTAGTAGCGTTTCAGGTCGGCGGTTTGTTGCGGCCAGCCCAACGTGCTAAACGGCCATAATCCGCTGCTGAACCATGTATCTAACACGTCTTCATCAGGCGTCCATGGGCCACCTTCGGCGGGCATCTCGGCGCTGATAACCATATTCCCTTGTGGATCGTACCATGCAGGGACGCGATGCCCCCACCATAACTGGCGGCTGATGTTCCAGTCTTGGATGTTTTCCATCCAGTGGAAGAAGACCTTCTCAAAGCGTTCTGGAACGAACTTGATCTTGCCATCGCGCACGGCTTGCATGGCTTTGTCTGCCAGCGGTTGGATTTTCACAAACCACTGCGTACTCAGCATCGGCTCCACGACTTCGCCGCCGCGTTGACTGCGCGGCACAGCATATTGATGATCGGTCACTTTGAGCGTTAGCCCGGCCTCGCTCATATCTGCCCAGAGCTTTTCACGGGCGGCATAGCGGTCTAGGCCAGCGTAAGCGCCCGCATTGGCGTTGAGCGTGGCATCTGGGTTCATGATGTTGAGCAACGGCAGGTTGTGGCGTTGTGCCAACTCATAGTCGTTAAAGTCATGGGCAGGGGTGATCTTCAACGCGCCTGTACCAAACGACACATCTACATAGTCATCGGCAATGACGATGATCTCTCGGTTGAGCATCGGCACAAACGCTTTTTTACCGATCAAGTGTTTATAGCGCTCGTCGTCAGGGTGAACGCAAACGGCAGTATCCCCAAGAATCGTTTCTGGGCGGGTGGTTGCCACTGGAATAAATTCGCCGCCTTCAACGGGATAGTTGAAGTAGTACAGCTTGCCCATTTCTTCTGAGCTTTCTACCTCAAGGTCAGAAACGGACGTTTGCAACCCCGGTGACCAGTTCACCAGCTTAGGCCCGCGATAGATCAAGCCTTGTTCATGTAGGTCAATGAACACCTTTTGCACGGCATCGGATAGCCCCTCATCCATGGTGAAGCGTTCACGATCCCAATCGCAGCTTGCGCCCAAGCGCCGTAGCTGGCGGGTGATCGTCCCGCCGTATTGTTCCTTCCACGCCCAAGTGCGGCGCAGGAATTCGTCACGCCCAACCGCTTGGCGGCTTGTTCCCTCACTGCGGAGCAATTTTTCGACCTGTAGCTGCGTGGCGATGCCGGCATGGTCGGTGCCGGGAACCCACAGCGCCGCCTTGCCGCGCATCCGCTCGTAACGGATCATCAAGTCTTCAAGGGCGGTGAACAAGGCATGGCCGATGTGTAGCGCGCCCGTGACGTTGGGTGGGGGCATACTAATCACGAAGGCTTCAGCATCAGCGGCGGCAACTTCTGGCTTGAAGTAACCGTTGGCTTCCCACCATTCGTAAATTTGCGCTTCGGCCTGCTGAGGGTCGAAGTTTTTTGGCATTTCTTGAGGCAGCGGTAACGTTTTTTCCATTTGGGTTCCTCCGTTATTCAGGTTTACGAGAGATAATCACACGATCAGTGCGGTCGGCGCGGTCTTCAAAGTCCTTAAAGCCGACTTCTAACAGCACCACTTTGACCTCATCGGTAGAGAGCGGGCGGTATTTCACCCAGCGCTTGAGCGTCTTGTAGCGCTTGCCATCCTGACTTTGCACTACATACAGGTTTTGCTTGGCGATAACAGGCGGGCCTTCTTCCCATTCCCACACATCAAAAGTGATGAGTTCGCCGTGTTCTTCCAAGTCGTGAATAAAGCCGGGGATGAAGCGCGGGCGGTCTTCCATAAAAGGCGCAAAATCGCGCATTCCGATGATGAGTAGCCCGCCGGGACGCAAATAGTTGTAGAAGATTTTGAGAGTCTGCTCAATCTCTTCATCCAGCAACAAGTGGGGTAGCGCATTGCCCTTAGAAATAACTGCATCAAATGTACCGTGAACGTATTCGGGCAAGTTTAAGAAGTCAATCCGCTCAAATTGGATTTTATCGCTGACCTGAAAGCGCTCGGCAATCTCGTGTGCTTTGCGGAGCATCCCCGCGCTAGGGTCGGCGGCGACGACTTCATAGCCCAACTGCGCCAATGGGATGGCTTGAATGCCAACCCCACAAGAGGCATCTAAAACGCGGTGAATCTGTTGATTGCGAAACAGCGCCCGTAGCCCGATGCCTTCGCGCTCCAGTTGCGTTTCCCAATCCCGATAGAAGTAAGGGTAGTATTCCGCAATCACATCGTAGAATAAGTTGGTATCGTTGCTGTGGCTCAAGAGCCGCCTCTCTACTACGGTCTTCGGACAAATCAAAAACGCCCTTCCATCCTCATGAACAAGGACGGGAGGGCGTTTTAGTTGCACACTCTCGTGGTACCACCTTGCTTCCAACCATTGGTTGGCGCTCGACTACGCGCTAACGGGCGTTCCCGGTTGGTTCTACTAATTGACCCCCTATAACAGGGCGCCAATGTTCTACCAACAAACTCGCAGATGACGTTCGGTGAGCGGGGGTGAACAGGCTCGCAGCCGATGGCCTGTACTCTCTGGCACCTGAAGCACTCACGTACTGTTCTGGTCTTCGTCTGTGCTAACTATTGTACTGGATTGATGAACAGTATAGGGGATTTTACGTAAGCGCGTCAACACCCTGAACGGCAGGGGAAGGTTTTGCTATTGCGTAATGCCCTCAAGATTCATTATGATTGCAGCATATCGCATTATTTCTGGGAGTTTCATTTTGCAAGCGACGTTTCAACTTGCGCGTGAGCGGATCACCACCATTAGCCTGATTATCGGTGAAGTTGTGGGTTCGGTCATTGCGCTGTCGTTTTACTTCACCTTCTTCATTCCCTTTGCGCTGATTGCGCTGGCCGGGAAAGACCCGCTACGGCGAAAAATCATCGGTGATCCACAGTGGTTAGACCGTGAACCGATTTCTACTGAATTAGACCGCGCCAAGCGCCAAGGATAAAAACTCATGCACATCTTGGGCATTTCATGTTTTTATCATGATTCCGCTGCCGCTTTGTTGCGTGATGGGGCGTTGGTCGCCGCTGCAATGGAAGAACGGTTTTCCCGCCAAAAACACGATAATCATTACCCTGAACAGGCGGTTGCCTTCTGCCTGCGTGAAGCGGGTATAACAGGCAAAGACCTCGATTATGTGGTGTTCTATGAAAAGCCGCTGCTCAAGTTCGAGCGGATTCTGCTTACTTCATTGAACACCTTCCCGCGTTCGGCCAATGTATGGCGTGATGCAATGGTGGCGTGGTTCAACGAAAAGTTGTGGGTCAAGAACATCCTGATGGAAAAACTCGGCATTCCGCCAGAGCGTGTGTTATTCTGTGACCATCACATGAGCCACGCGGCCAGCGCGTTCTTTGCCAGTCCGTTCCGTGAAGCGGCAGTGATGACGGTGGATGGTGTGGGTGAGTGGACATCCACCACATTGGGCAGCGCCACAAGCTATTGGGAAGGCGAACCCAGCGGCGAAAACTGTATTGACCTGTTCCAAGAGCAACGCTTCCCGCATTCGCTAGGATTGCTGTATTCCACCTTTACCGCGTGGCTTGGCTTCCGCGTCAATAACGGGGAATACAAGGTCATGGGGATGACGCCCTACGGTGAGCCGAAGTATGTAGACCGCGTGAATAAAGTCTTTCGGCGGGGCAGCGATGCCAGCTTCATGCTGGATTTAGACTACTTTGCCTTCCACCGCTCAACAAGCCGAAGCTATAGCGACAAGTTCGTGGAATTGTTTGGGGAAGCACGCCCAGAGACCCTAGACTTCTTCACTATGAAGACCAACCCAGAACGCGCCGCCGAAAAAGAGTTGATGGCGCGCAACCAACACTATGCCGATGTAGCCGCCAGCATTCAGCAGGTGACTGAAGAAACGCTGATCGAGATGGCGAATTACCTCCACCGCAAAACCGGACACAAAAATCTGGTGATGGCGGGTGGGGTGGCCTTAAATACGAAGGCCAACTATCGGATTTTGTCTGAAACCCCGTTTGAGGAAATCTACATCCAGCCCGCCGCAGGGGATGACGGTGGCGCTTTAGGGGCGGCACTGTGGGCGCACTATATGGTACTGGGGAAGCCGCGTAAGTGGGTGATGCCGCACGCCTACTGGGGGCAGGGATACAGTGACGCCGAATGTAAGACGTTCTTAGATTCGCTCAATGTCAAATATCATCGTTACGATGACAACGACGATAAAATGCTTGATGTTCTGGCCGATGATTTGACCCAAAGGCGGGTGATTGGCTTCTTTCAAGGGCGCTTTGAGTGGGGGCCGCGTGCGCTGGGCAACCGCAGTATTCTGGCAGACCCGCGTGATTCTGGCATGAAAGAGGTCGTGAATACCAAAATCAAGTACCGTGAGCCGTTCCGCCCGTTTGCGCCTGTCATTTTACGCGACCGTGCGCCGGAATACTTTGATTATCCAAACGTGGAAAAGCACGAAGCCCCGCGCTATATGCTTATGGTCGCACCGATCAAGCCAGAAAAGGCTGATCAACTGGAGGCCGTCAACCATGAAGGCACCGGGCGCTTGCAGACCATCGAACGTGAAACCAACCCACGTTACTACGGTGTGATCGAACGTTTTGGGCAGGCCACTGGTGTCCCTGTCCTTCTCAATACCTCGTTTAACCTGCGCGGGGAACCGATTGTGACTAGCCCGCGTGATGCGTGGAATACCTTTAAGAACAGCGATATTGATATTTTGGCGCTAGGCGCTTTCCTTGTCCGCAAGAGTGACCTGTAGGAGAAATTTCAACCGATGAACGCTTTTTTCAGCCGCTTAGGGGTACTGGGTGAACTGTTACAATTCCTCTGGGAGCGCAAACTCTATTGGCTCATCCCGATGATTGTTGTGTTGGTTGTGTTCGGCCTGTTGTTGCTCGTGAGCAATAACCCCACTACTGCACCTTTTATTTACTCGTTGTTCTAGTGGGGTGAGGATGCCAACTGAAACTGTAATCCTATTGGCTGGAGTTGTCTTTGGCTTGGGGGTAGGCTTGTTCACTGCACGAACGTCCGCCCGTCGTGACCCAATCTACGGCGGCGCGGTTGCGCGGTTCTTTCATTATTTGGCCGCTAGTGTGATGACGGCTTTGCCGTTGACGGTCATCGCCAGCGCCGCTGTGGGGGGTTTTCTGCGTGCGCTGACGGTTGGACTTGGTTTTTTTGTGACGTTGTGGGGGTGTGCGTTGATCTTCGCGTGGTTAGAACGCCCCGCACGCGAGGTAGCACTTGCCCGCAAAGTTGACCTCGGCTGGACGGAGCAGGACGCACGCACCTCTGGGCTATAAAGAGGTCATTTACATGGACGATGTTACCGAACGCGATAGGGCGATTGCCGAGCGTGCGACACGGCTCACGTCAGAAACCATTCGCCGTCAAATTGAGGCGATGGCCGAAAGCGGCGACCCTAATATCTCGCTCATTTCTGTTGCAGAACGTAACCAGATCATCGAAGAAGTTGCTAAGATCATCCCTGCAGGGATGATCTTAGATTTTGTGTTCAGCGGGATCGTGAGCGCAAAAGACCGTACCCTCATCGGCGATGAACGAGGGCGTTCTCACCTCAAAGCGCTGTTTAAGGGGGTATCGCTCATGCGCGATAACCTCTTGTATCGCATGGTATTTGCTGGCCCTGCGACGGTCTTGGCGGGCTATAACCTTTTGTTGCAATTGGCGGGGGCTAAACCCGATGAATTTTTGCCAGAGGGAACTTGGCAGTTCTATGTAGAATTTGGCCTGCGGGAAGACCCGGCACGCCACCAAAATGAAACTGTGGGTTTTCAGCGCTATATCAGTCAGCAAAGCGCGACGTTCAATGAGGCGCAACAATTGGCAGCGTGGCTTTTGGCGTTATCGTGGGTACTGCGCGCCTATGAAGGGTTGATCGGCCAACTGTGGGAAGAAAACACCCGTTTACGCATCTTAGAAGAAACCACTGGCCTCACAGGGTTGTTACGTCAATGGGAAGTCAAACGCCCCTATAAAGCGGGGCTGTTTCACTTGCTTCAGGTGCGTAAAGCAGAGTTTGATGTCTTTTGTCGCACCCAACTGGACGCGGTTTCTGAGGCGCAACAGCAACAATTTGAAGCCCAGTGGGACAACCCTACTGCTCAAGAGGAACGCCGTCGTTTGCAGAAGGCGTATATCAGCCAGATGACGATTCATCGTTGGTTGGAAGCCGGCGATTACAATGACGAACGCAAGCGCATTGAACTCCCCGACCTGCGTTTGGCAGTGGTCTATCGTAACAACTACTATATCGTGCCGCTCTTGGATGTAGAGGCTGCCAATGTGGGGGAGTCTGCTTTACAGCTTGCCAATAGCCTCTTATTGCGCCAAGACCCCCCGCTGGCTGATGCAGATATGACCTTAATTGCCATCCCCCGTGCTGCACAGGCTAAGGTGCGGGTATTGCTAGAACCCGCCAGCCGTACTGACCTAGATCAGCTGCGCGCTGCGCCCATCATCCTCAATTGGGATGCCGTCAACGCACAACATCCGCTCAGTGACATTCGTGTCACAAGCCGCCGTGGGGTAGGCGATCATGCGCTTTCGATCTTCCGCAGTGAAAGCAGCATGATTTTTGACTTTTCACACATCTTCTTTGACGGTCCTTGGGCAATGGCAATGGCAGAAATCCTCACCAACAGCGCGGTGGTCGCTATTGAAGCTATCGAAGCCGCCCCTGTAACAGTGGCTACCTCCACAATGCCTTTAGCGCCGCTTGCCCTGCAAACATCCCCAGAATTTCTTCGCGCTGCGGCAAAATACCCGCCTGTACTACAATCCGTGAGCGCCGAATATAAGTTCCCCATTGCTCCGCTGCGCTCGGTACGGCGGGTGATTTCAACCCGTACCCCTCTGAACTTGACGATCAACGACCTATTGGTGTTATACCGTAGTGTGTTTAACCACTACTATGAGCCAAGCGACCGTTTAATTCGGGCGTTGAACGTCTTTCGTCGTAGCGCACAGGGGGCAGCCCTAGCAAAGCAAGTAGACGCAATGTTGGCTGAACGCAAGCAGATTAACCCCTCTTTGTTGATCCCTATTGATGCTTCGCGGGTGAACCCCAAAGAACGAATTTTCCCTAGTCCGTTTCGGAACCCTTTGACAAACTTTCATACTGAGCATCAAAACCTTTGGCAACTGTATGAACAGGCCAAACGCCCGCACCTCTTTGGAAGCAAGAACGACATCGAAACGTTTTATGCCGCCCGTGAACACTATCTTGGGGCATTGAGCGCCTTTAACAAGATTATCAGCCTGTACCGCTCTATTGCGCTTGAAGGTAAAACGATGAGCGCTACGGCCATCCGCCTGATTGCAGGACTACCGGGACCGGTTCAACGCCTAGCCGATGGCATCCCCGGTCAGGTTGCCGTTGTCAATGATGTCATCAAGGGGGAGGAAGTCTTTAGCAATGTCGGGCAAGTGGTGAAGGGGGCGTCAATCACGCGGTTTGCCAGCGCCAAAGATGACAATGATAAAAAGGTGTTGGTGTGGGGGATTATGACCGATGACCGTGATTTAATGGTTATCACGCTGCGTGACTTCCGCCCAGTGATTTTAGAGCTTTCGAGGCAGGGATACACAGAAATCGCTCAATTGGTGACACAAGATTTTCTACAGGGCTATTGCGAAGGGTTGATCCGCTTTGTCAATCAAATGGAGGCGATTTTAACCGCCTCCAAAAGACGCTAATCCCTAAACGTATGACAGGCTAGACTTCTGCGATTTGCACGGTTGCGTAAAAACTACCTGCGCTGGTGGGAACAGCGACAATAGTCAACGTACCATTCCACGAATTGCCTTGATCGTCTGTAAATGACCATGTGCTGTAGCCGATATTGGTGTCTCCGCCAGCGCTGACCTGTACCCAGCCGGTGACTGCTAATTGTGCATTGTAGAATGCGGTGAGTTCAGCGGCAGAAAGTGTGGTGCTGACCGTTGCCAATGTGCTGGCAATTTGTTCCCCCGGGAAGCCGCCGCTACCATTCCCAATACTAGAAAGGGTTGCCCCTTCAGGGTTGCTCAGGCTGGGGAGTAAGCGATAAGGGTCGCTATAGGGTGGGACTTCTTGCGCGTCCCCACACAAATAGGCGTCGCCCGGCTGACGCATAAAGACGATCACTGAGGTGTTACCCCCCGCAGGATTTGCTGTGCCATTGACGTTTACAAATCCCTCATTGCCGTTATAGCAATAATTGGCATTGAGGATGTCGCTGGCGCCGAATCCTGTCGGTTGCCCGGCATCGTCGGTGACATCCCGCCAAACGGCTGCATCTGCAAAGGCGGTTTGATAGAACGCGGTCAACTCTGCGTTGGTAAGCGTGGTATCAAAGCTTAGGCGGGTGTAGGCTTCGGGTTCATTTTGGCTCACACTGCCGATGATGGTTGCGCCTTCTGGAATTGGTACGTTCATCAACAAGGTTTGTGGAAGTTCCCCAACCGTGATGGTTTGATTCACAACATACGGCGCGCCCGGCAAGCCGCCGAGTTCACGCTCGATAAAACGGCGCAGGGCTGCATCATCGCCGCCGATGACCGTAGTGCCGTTACCAGATTCTTGGGCAATGATGCCAAAGGCAGTTGCCATCAACGCCAATACAACAAAAAATAGGGTGTTCTGTTTGCGGTGCATCTTGATAGCTCTCCTCATTGCGAGAAAGTCATTCTCTTGTGACCTTACTGTAGCATGAAGCCATTTTCGAGGTAAGTGACGGCTACCCTACGCTTTGCCTGTGGTGCTTCTGGCAGAACACGCTATAATGTGGCGCTGGGTTTTTGTAGTTTTTCTGTGTATGGGAGTAGGGCAATGCCGCGTGCGTTGATAAGCGTCCACGATAAGGTGGGGTTGGTAGAGTTTAGTCGGTCACTTATTGCGTTAGGGTGGGATATTGTTGCCAGTGGTGGGACGGAACGCGCATTGGTGGATGCAAATGTACCTGTAACGCCTGTGGAGCAAGTGACTGGTGTGGCCGAAATGCTCGGTGGGCGCGTCAAGACGTTACATCCTGCAATTCACGCAGGCATTTTAGCGCGAGATCGTGATGAGGATTACCGCGACTTAGAAGCCAACGGCTACGGGCCAATCAGCATGGTAGTGTGCAACTTATATCCCTTTCAAGAAACGGTTGCCCAGCCGAATATCGCCATGCAAGATGCCATTGAACAAATTGACATTGGTGGCGTAACGTTGTTGCGCGCTGCGGCCAAGAATTTCTTCCGTGTGACTGCGGTCTGCGACCCTTTCGATTACGCGGCAGTTTTGGCGGTGATTCAAGCAGAGGGGGAAGTGCCACTGGCCGTGCGTCAACGGCTTGCTGTCAAAGCCTTTGCCCACACCCGTGACTATGATACTGCCATTCACGCCTTCCTTGCGGGCGACCCTAAACCTGATGCAGAAACGACTTTGCCCGATCAAATTTCCTTTGGCGGCAAAAAAGTGCAAGCCATGCGCTATGGAGAAAATCCGCATCAGCAAGCCGCCTACTATAGCCGCAAGTCTGGCACGTCGGTGTTAGGCGGCGAGCAATTGGCTGGCAAAGAGCTTTCGTACAATAACATTCTTGATTTAGACGCCGCTTGGCGCACCGTGTCATCGTTCAATGAGCCTACTGTGGTGATTGTCAAACACTTGACCCCCACTGGGGTTGCTACCGATGAGAATTTGGCCGAAGCCTATCGTGCAGCATTGGCCTCTGATCCGGTATCTGCGTTTGGGGGGATCATTGCGCTCAACCGCGCAGTAGATGTGAACTTTGTAGAAGCGTTAGAGTCTATCTTCCTAGAGGCGATCGCTGCACCGGATTTTACGCCAGAAGCCGAAGCTTTATTGATTGCCCGCCGCAAGAACTGCCGCCTCGTCAAGATCACCCAACCCTACGACGGCAGCGAAATTGAAGTGCGTAGCGTACATCGCGGCTTATTGATCCAACAAGTGGATATGGGGGATCCCGAAGACAGCGTTTTTCGCGTAGTCACTAACAAACAACCATCAATGGAAGAACTCAATACCCTCAAATTTGCGTGGAACGTTGTGCAGCATGTAAAATCCAACGCGATTGTACTAGCCCAACCGAACAAAACAGTCGGCGTTGGCGGTGGGCTGCCAAGCCGCGTTGATGCGGTTGAAATCGCTATCAAAAAGGCCGCGAATGCTACAAACGGGGCAGTGATGGCATCCGACGCTTTCTTCCCATTTGCAGACGGGATTGAAGCCGCAATCAAAGCAGGCGTTGTAGCGGTTATTCAACCGGGCGGGTCAATCCGTGACAATGAAGTGATTCAAGCGGCCAACGACGCTGGCATCACCATGATCTTTACTGGCACGAGACACTTCCGCCACTAATAGGGGTAAGCAATAAGGTCGAACTTGTCAAAGCATCCAAGCCATGATATAGTTTTACCTGTATAAAACGCCACCGTAGCTCAATGGCAGAGCATTCGCTTCGTAAGCGAGAGGTTATGGGTTCAAGTCCCATTGGTGGCTCAAATCAATATGCCCGCATTTTGCGGGCTTTTTTTTTGGGTCAACGGCCAAAAGGAACAGAGTGAACCATGAATACGCAACCTATCACCATCGGGATTGCTGGCGGGACGGGTTCAGGGAAAACAACCGTTTCTAACGCGATCTTACAACAAGTCGGCAGAGAGAAAATCGCCTACCTTGCTCACGACTCATACTACAAAGACCTCAGAAACCTACCGAAACACCAAAGAAAGGAAATTAATTTCGACCACCCAGATTCGCTCGATACCGACCTGCTCATTGAACACATCAAGCAACTACAAGCACAGCAAGACATCCAAATGCCGATCTATGACTTTCGGCTAGATGAACGTCTGCCAGAATCCGAACACATCACGGCAAGGCCTGTCATCCTTATCGAAGGCATTTTAATTTTAGCGCTCCCGACCCTACGCGAACTGTTCGATATCCGCATTTATGTAGACACTGACCCCGATGTGCGCTTGATCCGACGACTACAACGCGATATTACCGAGCGCGGGAGAACGGTAGAATCGGTCATCAATCAATATCTACAGACGGTACGCCCTATGCACCTAGAATTCGTTGAGCCGAGCAAACGCTATGCAGACATCATCATCCCTGAAGGTGGGCATAACATGATTGCCATTGACATGATTACCGACCGCGTTAAGGCAATGATGGGGAATTCATAACGCAGTTTCGCTTGTTGAAGCGCTTATTGCTGTTTAGAATAGCGGTGAACTATAAGGCAATACACTGGAGAAACCCATATGACACAAATTCAAGAGTTTGACCAAAAAATACACCTCAAGCGCGACGAAAAAACCATCCCGCATTTACAACAGTACGCCCCAGTCTGGATCATTGAAGAAATCCTCATTCCAGAGGATAGCTCCATCCAATTCAATGTACTGTTCTTCCACAACTTATACGGTTGGGTAAACCGCCGCTACCGCTACGACGGGTTTAACAACGTGCTGTATCACAAAGGACAAACCATCCTTACAGAAGACACTGCCCTAGAAATTATCGATGACAAAGCCCCCTACATCGAAACAACCCTTTCAGATACCTCCAATGCCTATGGTGGCTAGTTCACTAGAGGTTGAACCGCTCTTGGCCGCCTCAAAAGCCACCAAGAGCGATTCAGCAATCTTTTGCCAGCTATACTTCTGTGCCTCTAAGACAGATGCCTTTGCCATATTACCGCGCAACACATCGTCAACTAAGATATGCTGAATGGCCGATGCAAGCGTTACTGAATCCCGCACAGGCACGAGTAAACCTGTATAGCCATCTTTGACAAGATAGGCAAGCCCGCCCACCGCAGAAGCAATCACGGGTGTCCCCGAAGCCATAGCCTCTAATGCAACCATCCCAAACGACTCATATTCAGACGGAACTAGCACAACATCCGCTGCTGCATAGTAAAGCGCCAATCGGTCATGGGCTTGTGCAGGGATGAACTCTACTTGCTCATTCAGCCCCAATTGCGTACATAGTTGCCGCAAGTTGACCATATCCCCATCAAAGCGGTCTTGCGGGTTCCCCCCGATAATGAGCAATTTCGGGCGGGTGGATACCGATAGCGGATCATAACCTAACGCTGCAAGGGCATAGAGAATGCTGTCCACTGCCTTAAGGGGTTCAATCCGACCCACAAACACCATTAAACGTTCATCAACAGGCAAGTTTAACGCATGGCGTGCCACATGCTGCTCAATGGGATGAAAGCGCGTTAAGTTTACCCCCGGTGGGCAAACAAACACCTTACGCCGATCGGCATGATATAACCAGATGAGTTGGGTACGTTCCGCCGGGGTATTGGCAAGCACGACATTCGCCCACTGGACGATTTGCGTTTCAACATGAATGCGGGTGTGCGGCGTGCCTGCCCCCATTGACGGAATTCGGTTTTTCATCCGCCCTAGCGTGTGAAACATATGAACAAACGGGGTTCCCCAAAACTCTTTCAGCTTTTGTGCAACCCAGCCACTAAGCCAATAGTGGCTAAAGATCAAGTCATACTGCACATTGTTGCGAATGCTGTAAGCGATTACCCCTGCGGTAAACGCCTGCAAATGGGGGAATAGGTCGTCGGGCGCAACGTCCCCTAAACCACCGGCGGCAATCTGAATTACATTCACCCCGTTACCGAGCGCTGTATCTATCGCTGGAGCGTCTGCTACAACGCGCCGCGTAAAAATATCCACATGGATGCCCATCGTTGCAAACGTCTGAGCAATCTCTCGAATATAGGTATTCATTCCCCCAACTTTTTTCCCGCCGGGAGTGGCAAGCGGGCTAGTGTGTACACTTAAAATTGCGATGCGCTGGATCATTCGCTGACCTCTGCTACTTCCGTAAGGTTGCATTCAACTGGTAAAGGATGACATCTTTGGCACCCATCTTGTATTTATAGTCTTCGTTACCGCGCAAGAAATCGAAGACGCTGTAGCCACGCTCAATTGCCCATTGCACAAGATATTGCAACAACACAATCCCCGGACTCAACGCGCCATATTTTTGCCGCGCAATGCCAGAGTTGTAGACAAATAGTGTATTGGCATAGTCAAAATTCAAGTAGGCGGCACAGGCAACGCCATCCACGTAGATAAACGCC
Source organism: Phototrophicaceae bacterium (assembly GCA_049318725.1). Classification (GTDB taxonomy): domain Bacteria; phylum Chloroflexota; class Anaerolineae; order Aggregatilineales; family Phototrophicaceae; genus CAIRDJ01. Next base: position 19,285 of record JBMOFU010000001.1, read on the forward strand.
AACTTCAAGAGGCCTAGTGCATGTAAACTGGGCATTAAACGCCTAAAAAAATCAAGATGTTGCGGGTTAGTCAAGAACGCCGCTTTATCTTCATCGGCACTTGCCATCAACGCTAAAAACAAATCCAGCGCTGCTTGTAAATCATCGTCAACCCCAACAAATGACCATGTCACGGCATATTCACCGCCTTGTGCATGGCGCATTTTACGCTTCACTTCTTTGCGCTCACGGCTGTCCAGTATCGTTTCGACATACGCATCATAGCTTTGGGGCAATACGATCTGTGGGGAAACCTCACTCACGGTGAAGCCTACCTCAAAGCCTGCTGTTTCAAGCATCGCCGCCAAGTGTTGATAGGTTGGGCTATGCGGTTGCAAGTTGGCAAAGGCAACTGCGTCAAAGCGGTCAGCAGTTTGCTGAAGGTGCTGCGCCAATGATTGATAAACCGCACCTGCATAATCAAGATGAACAATGATGTCCATGTAGTCGGTGACATCAATATGCCCGACAAGGTACAACATCCGTTGTGTACCCACTTGCGCGATGAAACACGGCACAATCCCGATCAGTACATCTTCATCCGTCCAATAGGTAATCACCCACAATTGCCCCGGATGATAGGCTGCCCACCACGCCGAATACCACTCCCACAAAGCAAAGGGGCTGTTAAAGCTGCTTTGTTGAACCAGCGAATTCCAATGCGGTTTCAGCGTATCAAAAACAACAGGATCACTGTATTCGATAACTTTCATGGGCTTCCTTCTTGTATAGCGGTGCAGTCTGCATTAATCAATGACGTGCCTATCTCACCTTATCATACCCAGTCTGACGAGCAGCCAACACGATATTCTATTGGAAGGCTCATAGAGAAATGACCGCAAGGAAAAAGATTCAACTATGTTATACTATTGGCGCAACCTAAGCTGAACCTATAATTTTGCCTATAGGGGGCGAAGTATTGTCCTTAGCCATTGATCCCCACGAACCCAACGGCGTAAAACAACATCTTAAACCCAATATGCACCAGCTGGCATGGCTTGTACTATGGGCGTCCTTTGGTTTGTTCTTCGTTTTCTGTGCTTCCAGCACCTTTTCCATCTATCATTTTGTGTTTCGGTCAACCGTGCCACTAGGCGGGGTGATTGCGGTTGCAAAAGGCGCCGTCGGGATCGTCCACAATGACCTGTCAGAGAGTTTTGAGCTAGACCAAAGCGTTATTGCCCGCGGCGATCAAGTCATCACCGATTCGCAATCACAAGCGGTGCTTAACTTTCGGAATGATGAGACACAAAATCTTGTGGCAGTTGTGACAGTAAAGGGCAACTCTATACTGGTAGTTCGCGGGGGGTTACAGCCGCGTTTCGGGTGGTCTATACGCCCCTATACCATTACCCTAGAGGCCATTCAAGGCGATTTCGATATTTTCATCCCAGAGACGCTGAACCGCCCCAATGGGGTGAATGTTCAAATTAAGTTGCCGCAAAATACGCTTGTGGATATTCGCAATGCTGGGCGGCACCACCTTGTGATTAATGAGCAAACGATTCAACTCAACACGGACAGCGGGCAGGCCGCAATGCTTGATCTTGAAGACGACGTGAGCCAATCTGTGGGGCGCGGCCAGATGATCGTCTTTGATCGAGAATCGCGGAATTTATTGCAATTGGTTGGGTATGAAAACTTAGTTTCCGAATATGACCTAGCGGCTTTACCGGTACAGGGGGATATGCCGACAACCCTGATGAATTCTTGGAATTGCGATGACCGTAGTCCAGAGTCTACCCGCAGCACATTCATCAGCATGATTTTAGACAACCGCAATGTCATTGAGTTGTTGCGCGGGGGCAATGCCCGCTCGCACGGAGAAACGCGCTGTGTGCAACCGTTTGGCCCTTCTGCCCAGACGGGATTGCTGCTAGAAAACTATGACTATTTGGACATTCGCGCTACGTTTTACATTGAAAGCCACTCACTTGATTTGTGTGGCGATAAGGGGAGCGAATGCCCGCTCATGCTTTTAATGGACTATATTGATACAGAAGGGCGCTCGAATCAGTGGTTTCATGGGTTTTATACCACCTTAGAAGCTCGTCGAGATTACCCCGCCTCATGCGTCAGTTGCCAAGAACCGCATGAACGGATCAATAATCAAGAATGGTACACTTATGAAAGTGGCAACTTGTTTCGCTTACTCCCAGACCGTACCCCAGCTTCGATCTTAAACTTGCGATTTTATGCCTCTGGACATGAGTATCGGTTATTCGTTGATGAGGTGTCTTTGCGGGCGCTAAACCATGAGACGTTTGACCTCATCCAAACGATTGAGGGGAATTAAACGCAAGCCGCATCTCACGCAAAGATACCCAATCGCGCTCACCAATAATCAGGTGGTCAACAAAATCTACATCTAAGAGCGTGCTGGCAGCGATAAGGTCGCGTGTGAGATGCACATCTTCTGGGGAGGGGGACGCCGCGCCATAGGGGTGATTATGCACCATAATGTAGGCCGCTGCACCGCGCCCGATGACTTCCCGCAAGATTTCAGGAATCCGTAATACAGAGGCGTTTTGCGTCCCGACATAAAGCGTGGGGATGGAGTGTACATGGCCGTTCAGATCAAGCAGAATGAGCTTTACCGTTTCTTGTTGCAGGTGACGCATGTCAATCACCAGTTGCATGGCGTCTTCCGCAGACTGAATCTTGAGCCGTTCTTGGGGTAAGCCGCTTTTTAGCCGAATGCCTATTTCTAGGGCAGCGCAAATTTGGGCAACTTTTGCCATCCCTAACCCCTTAAACTTGAGCAACTCATGGGGTTTGGCCTTTGCTAAACCGTGCAACCCGCCAAATTCCACCAGCAAACGCTCGGCAAGCCGTAATACATTTTCTGATGCGGTACCAGTACGCAACAAGATCGCCAATAGTTCACTGTTGGATAGGCTATTGGCACCTTGTTCTATCAATCGTTCACGCGGGCGCTCGGACTCCGGTAAGTCTGCCATCATCACAGGTGGGTTGCTCATACTAGGCTTATCGTCCATGTTAGCGAATGCGAATTTACAAGGGATTGTAGCGAAGACGGCGAACGATTGCGACGCTCTTTCCCCACTGCTATACTGCTACCTACAATCGTAATTTGAGCGAAGGATGCCCATACAATGACCTTAAATGATGTGCTGCTGTGGGGGGGAATCTATGCTGGGGTGATTGTCGTTGCGGCGTGGATTGCAATGGTCATATGGGCGTACCGAGATATGCAAGCGCGCTCACGAGAGGCGTGGTTACACGTTTTCATGGCGCTAGTCGTTTTGCTCTTAAGCCTGCCGGGACTGTTGATTTACCTGTTGCTTAGGCCGCGTGAAACGTTGGCTGAAGCCTATGAACGCTCTTTAGAAGAAGAAGCCTTACTCCAAGAAATCGAAGAAAAGCCCACCTGCCCCGGCTGTAGTCAGCGGATTCAAGAAAATTGGCAAGCCTGCCCCCATTGCCATACACGGCTTAAGAAGCCGTGCATCAACTGCGGGCAGATGTTACATCTCAGTTGGGATTTATGCCCTTACTGTGCCAGTGTACAAACCATAGGCGGGCAAGATTCGCGCGCGCACGTTTCTCGTAAAGTTCGGCGGGGTGGCGATACACAACCGCAAGAGGGGATGGACGCACCCGCACGATTAAGCTCGGCAGCGAATGCGCCCACTGTAGAATTTACTGAAAACGAATACTAACTAGACATCCATCGGAACGACATGAACCTTGAGGAAGTTGGTTTGTCCGCCAATCCCAAAGGGAATACCTGCGATGACTACCAGCACATCTTCTGGCTTGACGTAACCGGCCTTCTTACAGGCTTTAACGACCAAATCCAGCATTTCATCAATGGTGTTGAATTGCGGGATCATGATCGGGGTGACGCCCCACACCAACGACATGCGACGATAGGTATTTTCGTTGGGGGTCACGCAAATGATGGGGACACGCGCACGCTCTGCTGAAACATTGCGGGCGGTGTAGCCAGAAATTGTCGAAGTCACGATGGCGCGTGGTTTCAATTGCTTGGCAATTTCATACACAGAAGCCGCAATTGCATCGGTGATGGCTTCTTTTTCGCGCCGAACGCGGTTCACTTCTGGGCGCTCTGGCGAAATGCGCGCTTCTGCTGTCAATGCGATGTCGCTCATCATCTGCACAGATTCAATCGGATAGGTACCGTTTGCCGTTTCATTGCTCAACATTACCGCGTCTGTGCCGTCTACAATGGCGTTATAGACATCGCTGACTTCAGCGCGGGTGGGGCGTGGCGAGCTTTCCATTGAACTGAGCATCTGCGTAGCGGTAATCACGGGCTTGGCGCGCTCATTACATAGGCGAATCATGCGCTTTTGTTCACGCGGGACGTGTTGCGGGGGGATTTCTAGCCCCAAGTCCCCGCGTGCGACCATGATACCGTCGCAGACATCAATGATTTCTTCCAGCACATCCAGCGCGTCGAACTTTTCGATTTTGGCGATGATGCCGACCCGTTGTTCACCCGTCAGCAGGTCAATCAGCCAGCGCAACTGGCGAATATCGTCAGCAGAACGCACGAAAGACAAGGCCATATATTCGGGGTTCTTTTTCAGCACGAACTCAATATCACGGCGGTCTTTTTCAGTAATGGCAGAAAGGCTTAAGCGGGCAGTCGGGGCCATGATCCCCTTGCGGGACTCAATCAGGCCGTCTACGGCAGCTTCAACAATCAAGCTACGCGCACGCTTTTCAACCACTTCAAATTGCATTTCACCGTCACCATAGAGCAACGGCATCCCCGGCTGAATGTCTACAACAAATTCAGGGTGGGGCAGTTGAATGATGCCATTGGAACCGTCTGCCTCATCGAGCGTGAACTCAAAGTGATCGCCAGCCTTAACGGGGATCGGTTGCGCGACTTTGCCAAGCCGAATCTTCGGCCCTTGGATGTCTGCAAGAATCCCAATCACGGTGCCTTCTTCAGCGGCCACTTCGCGCACAAGGTCAATCGTTTTCCCTTGTGTTTCTTGGTCACCATGAGAGAAGTTAATGCGGGCAATATTCATCCCTGCCCGTATCATCCCGCGAATCACCTCTTTACTGTTTGAAGACGGCCCCAACGTGGCGACAATCTTCGTCATCTTCCCGTCTATTCCGTACAATGGTTTAGCGATAGACATACTACAGTGCATCCTTTCAGGGAATAGGGGATTTCAGTTAGCGTAAATCCATGCCGATGTTCTTAAAGGCAGAACGGCCAGCATATTTGGCTGAGCTACCCAGTTGTTCTTCGATCCGTAGCAATTGGTTGTACTTGGCAACACGGTCACTGCGGGCAGGTGCGCCAGTCTTGATTTGGCCTGCATTAAGGGCAACTGCAAGGTCGGCAATGGTTGTATCTTCGGTTTCACCACTACGGTGGCTGGTGACAACCGTCCAGCCGTGACGCTGAGAAAGTTCAGCGGCGGCAATCGCTTCGGTCAAAGAGCCAATTTGGTTAACCTTGAACAATAGCGAATTGGCGGCCTTGCGGCGGATGCCTTCGGCAACGCGGTCTACGTTGGTCACCAACAGGTCGTCACCGACGATTTGCACGCGATCGCCAACACGCTCCATGAGCAATGTCCAGTGTTCCCAGTCATTTTCTGCGAGGCCATCTTCAAGCGAGATGATGGGATATTGGTTCATCCAATTGACCCAGAAATCCACCATTTCTTCGCCACTGAGCGTCTTACCTTCGATCGTAAGATGGTATTTACCATCTTTGTAGATTTCTGAGGCTGCCGGGTCAAGCGCGATGAAAATTTCTTCACCAGCCTTGTAGCCGCTCTTTTCAATGGCTTCCATGATGAGGTCAAGTGCCGCAACGTTAGAGCCTAAACCAGAAGGCGCAAAACCACCTTCATCGCCCACCCCTGTGCTGTAGCCTTTGTCATGAAGCACCTTCTTCAAGGTTTGGTAGATTTCAACGCCCCAACGTAACCCTTCAGCAAAGGTTGGCGCGCCCACAGGCATCACCATAAACTCTTGGAAGTCTGTACTGTTAGAGGCGTGCTTGCCGCCGTTCATGATGTTCATCATCGGTACCGGCAAAACGTGGGCATGAACCCCACCAATGTAAGCGTAAAGTGGCAGGCCAACGCTGGCAGCAGCGGCTTTGGCGACAGCCATCGAAACCCCTAAAATGGCATTTGCGCCAAGTTCGCTCTTGTTGTGGGTTCCGTCAAGGTTCAGCATCATATGGTCAATAGCCACTTGATTGAGGGCATGTTGGCCGCGTAGTGCATCGGCAATGGGGCCGTTAACGGCCTGTACTGCTTTGAGCGTTCCCTTGCCACCATACCGCTTTTTGTCACCGTCGCGGAGTTCAATCGCTTCGTGTTCCCCAGTAGACGCGCCACTTGGCACTGCTGCGCGCCCCATCGCTCCGTCGGCGAGGAAAACCTCTACTTCCACCGTTGGATTCCCGCGCGAATCCAAGATTTCACGAGCGATAATGTTATCAATGATTGTCATACCCAAACTCTCCTGATTGGTTAGGCGAAATCGCCGGGCATTACATCCCACGCCGCTGATTATAGCAGGGTATGGTGGGGTTATTCCAAGTTCAGGTTAAATCTTGTTGAAAACATCACAGACAAGCGCGCCCCCTTCCGCTAGAATAGAACAATACCGTGCATATACTGTTGAAAGGGTATCCTGATGCAAAATCCCATGATCTACCTTGACCACGCCGCCACTACCCCCACAGATCCGCGTGTGGTAGAGGCGATGATGCCCTACTTTACACAGGTTTACGGCAATGCGTCCTCTGCACATCAGTTTGGGCGCGATGCTGAATCTGCCATCGAAGATGCACGGGCGCGGGTTGCACGGGTATTGAATTGCACCCCCAATGAAGTAGTTTTCACCAGCGGTGGCTCTGAAGGGGATAACCTTGCCGTGCGAGGGGCTGCGTGGGGGGCAAAACACAGCAGCAAGGGCAATCACCTCATTACGACGCCGATTGAGCATAGCGCGGTCGTCAAGACCCTACAGCAATTGGCCGAAACGCAAGGATTCACTGCCTCATTATTGCCTGTAGATTCGTGTGGCATGGTCAACCCCAATGACCTTGAGACGATCATCACCGAGCAAACGAGCCTTGTCAGCGTGATGTACGCAAACAATGAAGTGGGCAGTGTTGAACCGATTGCCGAGCTTGCAGCCGTTGCCCACGCGCACGGCGCAATCTTCCACACAGACGCAGTACAGGCCGCCGGACAGCTCCCATTAGATGTGCAGGCACTCGGCGTAGATATGTTGAGCCTTTCTGCTCACAAGTTCTATGGGCCAAAAGGGGTCGGGGCGCTTTACATCCGCAATGGGGTAGAACTGCTGTCTAGCCAAACAGGGGGCAGTCACGAAAACGGGCGGCGGGCGGGTACGCACAATACGCCGTTTATTGTTGGGATGGCGAAGGCGCTTGAATTGGCCTATGACGAGTATGACGCACGCATAAGCCACTACCGCCAACTGCGTGACCAACTGATTGACGGGATTACCGCCCGTGTGCCAGATGTGATCCCTACCGGACACGCTGAAAAACGCCTGCCAAGCCATGCCAGCTTTATCTTCACTGGGGTAGATGCCAACACGCTTATCATCCACCTTGATTTGAAAGGCGTTGCCGCAAGTAGTGCCTCTGCATGTAAGGTTGGCAACTCAGAGCCGTCTAGTGTTTTGTTGGCATTAGGCTATTCGCGTGATTTAGCGCTAGGGAGCCTGCGCTTGACAGTTGGGCAACAAACAACAGAGGCCGATATTGACTATGCCGTAGACGCCATTGCTCAATCTGTAGAAAAAGTTCGTAAAATTGGAGCGTTTCGTTAGGGGCATTACCCATGCAGAATCACAAGGATATAACCGTTGTTGTGGCAATGAGCGGCGGCGTAGATAGTTCAGTCGCGGCGGCCTTGCTGGTAGAGCAAGGCTATACAGTTATTGGGATGATGATGCGCTTGTGGTCTGAAGAAAGTTTTGACGACAAGCAACATAACCGTTGCTGCACCCCAGAGCAGATGAACGATGCCCAGATGATTGCCAAGCGCTTGGGGATTCCGTTTTACGTACTCGACACGAAAGCGACGTTCCGTAACACCGTCGTGCAGTATTTCATTGACCAACACGCCGACGGATTGACCCCAAACCCGTGTATTGAGTGTAATCGGCAAATTCGCTTTTCGTTCTTGCAGCAAAATGCGCTGGCACTCGATGCCGATTACCTTGCTACAGGGCATTATGCACGCATTACACAGGCTGACAACGGGCGCTATCAGCTACGCATGGGCGTTGACCCACTCAAAGATCAAAGCTACGTGTTGAGTGTGATGGGGCAAGAACAACTGGCTCATGCCCTGTTCCCGTTGGGCGGCTATGAAAAAGTTGAAATCCGCAAGATTGCCCACGACATCGGGCTAACGGTTCATGATAAGAAAGACAGCCAAGACCTGTGTTTCTTGGGCGATGGCGATTATCGGCGCTTTCTGCGGGATCATGCACCGTCCTTAATCCAGCCGGGGGAAATTCGGCTTGCAAGCGGTGAGTCGCTTGGGCAACATGAAGGGCTGGTCAATTACACGATTGGTCAACGGCGTGGGATTGGCGTGGCGCACGCCACCCCGCTATATGTGATCGGCAAAGACGCCGCACAAAACGCCCTGATTGTTGGGGAAGAATCAGAGTTAGGCCAAGCATCCCTAACCGCCAAGCGGGTGAATTGGGTCAGCGGAGAAACCCCAAGCGCACCGTTTGAGGCACAGGTGAAAATCCGCTATAAGGCCAAGCCTGTGCCGGGGATCGTCACCCCGCTAGACGATGGGCGTATTCACATCGCCTTTGAGGGGGTTTTACGAGACATCACCCCCGGACAAGGCGCAATTCTGTATCAGGGCGATTTGTGCTTAGGTGGCGGATTGATCGAAGCCGATCAATAAAATATGCTGACCAGCGCTTGCCTGTAAATCATCATCCACAACGTGCCGATGACGATATAAGGCCCATACGGTAGTGGGGTGGTCAACCCAGCAGATTGCCCCCCTACCTTACGCCCAATAATATAGACCAACGCGCCAAAAGCACCTAAAAACACGGTGATAAACATGGCAAAAATCAGCGATTGCCAGCCCAAGATCAAGCCAGAGAAGGTTACTAACATCACATCCCCGTAGCCAAAGGCGACTTCGTTAAAGCTGTAGCCCCGTAACTCGGCAGAAATGCGGTTGTATAAAAATCCGCCGAGGTAAAACAGAAAGAACACCCCAAAGCCAAGCGCCCCCCCTAGCAACGCCCCAACGATGTTAGGTCGCATCGGCGCAAACGACGGGTATAAGAGTGCATCCACAACCGCAATCACGCCGCACGGAATCATCACCGAGAATAAAATCAAGCGGTGTTCTACGTCAATCACAAAGATCAACACGAGCGCAGCCGTATAGAACCACCAAAACCCCATTTGCCAGACTGTAAAGTAGTCAGTCCGCTCAATCATGTGTTGGGTCACGATGTAAAACAGAATACCGGTTGCAATCTCGGTAAGCGGGTAACGCCAGCTTAAGCGCGCTGAGGGGTTTTCTTTGGGGGAACGCCCACCCAATATAAAGGCGGTAATCCCCCAATAGGCAATCGGTGGGCGTGGGTTGCCGTCAGGATATTGGGGGCGTTGTGGCACGCGATAATGCGGTAGTTCATCAGCCAGCCAGTTGATTAGGCCGCCGAGTACAACCCCAACAATCGCGGCGATCAGTGATGAAATCTGCACGGGAAAACTCCTCTTTACGGGATAACAGGCGCAGGCGGTAACAGCGCAATGGAAGCCCCAATCAGGCTCATCACTGCGATGATTGCCGCTAACCAAACGACCAGCGGAACCGTGCGGCGCGCCGTGCTACGGTTGACCTCTGGCTCTGGCATTGAGTCTTGTAGATACAGTGGAACGGGATTTACCGATAGCCCTTGAATTGCCCATGCTGCAAAACGGGCTTGGGCGTGCTGTAGGCTAACGATAAGGCACAGCGCATCGGGATAGGCGAACTCGGCAACATCCACCAGCGACGGCAACGGCTCTGTGGTGGGGTGAGAGTGAAAAATCGCCAGCACTTCTAGCTTTTCTCGTTGAAGCCGCATCAAGGCTTGAATCTGTTGCTGTGGCTCCATGATAAAGCGCTGTTGTGGATTTGGCGCGATATTGCCAATGGGGATCACCTCAAGCGCTTGTTGCCCGCGCCCAACGATAAACCCACACACTTCTTGGTCTGGCATTTGGCGGGCTAACGCGACGATGGAGTGTGCTTGGGCGCGGGTGAGCCAAAGGTAGGGCGGTTTCATGGGGTGTCGGGCGTTTCATCTGGCGCGGCAACTACAAAGCCTTCGACAAATTCGTCTTGCGGTGGATTGCGTGTCTCATAAAACAACTCTGCTGTGAGCGTATAGACCCCATACGGCGATTCTACGCCCCGTAGGTGCATCGTAAATTCCATGTGGGTGTGCATGGTTTCGATAATGCTCAATTCGCTCACTACACGGTCTTGCTCGTCGTGAATCGCCAAGAGCAGGTTGGGGCGTTGCAAGAAGGGGGTCACATCCAATTCAACTTTTACACGAAAGCCATCTTGTAACGGAACAATGCTCACCGATTCGATGCGAATTTCTTCTGCGGGCTTTGGAATTTGCTCAGGGTCGTTGAAAAAGGTAATGTCCATAGTAGGTTAGGTTCACTCGTTAAACTGATAGGTGGATTCGGCGTAGTAACGCACTTGCCGATTCAGGAATTTTTCTTGTAACCACGCTTGTAGATGGTCATTTTTGGCCGTGAGGCTCATCGTTGTATCTTTCAATACTGCCATAGGATAGTTTAACTGCAAAGCGCGGCCATGTACAATATGGCGGCTGATCCCCGGCGGTAAAAAGGCCTGTTGGCGTGCCGCTTCGACAATATCCTGTGGGTGATAGCCGGGAAAAATCACCAACGCATTGGCTGTGGGGTAGGAATCCCAAACTTCAACCGGGTCACTGAACGGGGTTCGGTTCAGCCGTGCTTGCCGCTGATAGACTTGTACCACTGCACGTAAGACCGCATTTTGCGCTTGTATCGTTGGGGCAGGAGCATAAATTGCATATCGCTGTTGATCGGCGGTAATGATGTGTGCAAGCGCGGGTTGATCGTGTTTAGCTTCCCCCTGATGGATTTCAAGCATTGCCAATTGCCGAAGTTGACGAATGAAAGCGTCGCTGCTCCAGCCGCTGATAACATGGTTCCATGTGGCAAGTTCAACCTGCCCGTTGATATACGAGGCCACTTGAACCAGAAGGTGCGGAATACCCAATTGGGTGATGGAATAACAACGGTTTGCGCCGTCTAGGATGATGTAGAGGTCGTCTTCTGTGTGGGCAACAATCGGCGGGTTCGTGATATACTCAGCACGCTGGAGCGTTTCGATCAGCGGCTCGGCGCGTTGGCTGTCGTGTTCCTCATGGGGCAAGGGGGCAGTTGCGGCGATGATTCGCAAATCTGGAACTGGGATAGGAACATGCTGCATGGGGCGTCTCCGCTGATGTAAGCGATAGCCAAGTAGGGTAGCAGTGGGATAGGATGCTGACAATGGGCGCAAAAGAACAAGGGGCAAATGCAACAGAAGGGCGGTGGCTGGTCATCCCCAGAACGCTTTGCTTTGTTTTTCACGGGGATGAGGTTTTGATGCTCAAACGCGCCCCTCACCGCCGCATTTTTCCCAACCGCTATAATGGGGTGGGCGGGCATTTAGAACGCTTTGAAGACCCCAGTGCAGGCGCAATCCGAGAGGTTCTTGAAGAAACTGGCTTAACGGTCTATGGCCTACGCTTGCGAGGCGTCAGCCACATTGACGCTGGCGAATCTACAGGCATTGTGTTGTACATCTATACGGCCTACAGCCACAGCCGTGAATTCACCGACGATGAACATGAGGGGACGCTACACTGGGTTGCCCGCGATCAGCTATTGTCATTAGACCTTGTTGAGGATTTGCCCCACATTTTGCCGCGTATCTTGGCCGCGCAAGAAGATACCCCGCCGTTTTCATTTCACCTGAGCTATGATGCTCAAGACCAGTTAGCCATTCATTTTACGGAGTGATGACATGCTGAACCCGAAACCACTTCCTTCTGAAACAGCAGATGCCCCCCAACGAATTTATACCCCTCAAGAAATTCTAGTTCGGCGGGTGTTATTCTGGCTTGGGATCGGGCTTTGGGTCGTGATTTTGCTGATCCCATTTTCGTTTGTTGTATTGGCCGCACGCGGGGAGTTTTCGATTGCCTTACCGGGAGATTATCCTGACAACGACCTGCGTGTCTGGATGATTATGGAACGTGATGAGCGCGGCCTTGCGTTTTCTAGTCCCGCAGTGATTGAACAAACCCCGACAACATTGATTGTAGAAACATCAGTGGGCTATCTTTTGTGGGAGGGGCATTCAGAACCGGGTAACTATTGTATGCGCTATAACCGTCTAAACTCAAGTGACCCTTGGCGGTTGGCAGAGACACTTCAAACAAAATGTATAGAAAGATGAGAGAGTTTTTGGCAATTTTTCATTGAACCGTCTATAATCTCTCACGTAGAGCAGATTGTTTAATTGCAAATACCTTGTGCAATCTGCCCAATGACGAATTGTGATAACCAAAAAAACGTTTTGGAGGAACTTCAGCGTGGCAAGCGTAACTTTTGACCATGTACGCAAAGCGTATAGCAGCAACAATGTTGTTATCAAAGACCTTAATTTTCATGTAGAAGATAAGGAATTCCTTGTCTTAGTTGGCCCCTCTGGTTGTGGTAAGTCAACTAGCCTACGTATGCTGGCAGGGCTTGAAGAAATTTCTGATGGGCGGATCATGATTGGTGATCGCGTGGTCAATAATGTCGCCCCCAAAGACCGCGACGTTGCGATGGTGTTCCAAAGCTACGCCTTATACCCTCATATGACGGTATACGACAATATGGCCTTTGGTTTGCGTCTTCGTAAAACCCCGAAAACGGTTATTGATGAGCGTGTACACGAAGCTGCCAAGAGTTTGGGGATTGAAAACCTCTTGAAGCGCCGCCCGCGTGAACTTTCAGGCGGTCAGCGTCAACGTGTGGCTGTAGGCCGCGCCATTGTACGCGAACCCAGCGTGTTCTTGATGGACGAACCGCTTTCTAACTTGGATGCCAAGCTCCGCGTAGAAGCCCGTTCATTCATCAGCAAGTTGCATCAACGTCTTGAAACCACCTTCGTTTACGTGACCCACGACCAAGTGGAAGCGATGACGATGGGTACCCGTATTTGCGTGTTGAACGCCGGGGACTTGCAACAACTTGATACCCCGTTTAACTTGTATCACAACCCCTGCAATGTATTTGTTGCTGGTTTTATTGGTAGCCCCTCTATGAATTTCTTTGATGCCACTTTGGTGCAAACCGACAGCGGGATTGCCGTTGACACGGGCATCTTCCAAATTCCGTTGCCAAAAATTCACGATCACCTGTATAAGAGCTACTTAGGGCGCAGTGTCGTCTTTGGCGTACGTCCAGAAGACATCCATGACCGTGACTACCAACCGGCCAGCATTACCCCCGTTGGCATTGAAGCTAACGTAGATGTGGTGGAGCAGATGGGTAACGAGATGATCGTGTACTTTGAAGAAGGTGGCAAAACCTTCATCGCACGGCTTGACCCACGTACGAAGGCGCGTGTGGGTGGGCGTATGAGCATCATGATTAACGTGGACAACGTTCATATCTTTGATACAGATACTGAAGTCTCGCTCACTTATGAATTTAAGAAAGAACAAGCTGCTGCTGCTCGTTAGTCTTTAACCCGCGCAGAACATAACAAAAACGGCCACTTTCAAAGTGGCCGTTTTTGTTTCTTCTCAAGTTATAACACTACCTACAAACTGCGCTTTAGTGAATCGGCATGACTTTACGGAACTTGTACCCGTAAATAATCATGCCCGTGTCGCCTTCAGTGGTCAGTTTGCGGGTAACCATTTCTACTGCATCGCCAATTTGTGGCGGTTCATCTAAATCAGTAAGCTGCGCGGTGATGATTGGGCCTTCATCCAGCTTAATCAGCGCCAATACATAAGGCGCTTGCCATTCGTAGCCAGCAGGGGGTTCTTGCAAGATCGTGAAACTGTAGATTTCTCCCTTGCCCGAAAACTGGACAACTTCACGATCTTGGGAGGTTTCTGTTTTGTAGGTCATAGTTGCTTTTGCGGGTGCTTTACGATTGACGAACGGCAGTGACCGCCGCTGCTTGTTCAACAGAGGTGGTGACCTCATTGTCTAGCGTAATTTGGTTCACGCTTGTGGGGCGGGTTTGTAGGCTCACGGAGCCATCTTCCAAGCGCACACCTTGCAGACGATACCGTTGTGGGTTTAGGCGCCAGTGACGAGAAATCTGCATGTTGGTACACTCCTATGTGTATTTGTTTGCGTCATCTGAAGAAAACTATACGCCCCATTAGCTCTCAAAACCTCTCATGGCAGGTGTTGAGAGCTTTCAAAGCCTATCAGATCACCTGTAGTAGGTGGGTGATTGCCGTTGATGCTAACCCGCCTAAGTTTTGGATGAGAGCAACTTGAGCGTTTGCTACCTGATTGGCGCCTGCTTCACCGCGCAGTTGCAATGTGGCCTCAACCGCCTGATAAACCCCAGTAGCTCCAGCGGGGTTGCCCCGACTTTTAAGCCCGCCCCATGTACTCAAGGGAAGCTTACCCGTTAAAGCAATTGCTTCACCCCCGTTTGTAGCCAATTGCCAGCCAGTGCCGCGTTCAGCATATCCGGCGGCTTCTAAGCTGAGGGCAGCAAGGATGGTATAGGCGTCGTGCAACTCGAAAAGGTCTACCGCATCTGGCGTTAGGTCGGCTTGTTGAAATGCCTTTTGCGTAGAAAGCGCAACTGCCGCTAAAAATAACGGGTCTTTACGGTCGTGTAGGGCAAAGATGTCTGTGGCAGCTGCACTGCCTACAATTTGGATGGGTTTCGCAACCCGATCTAGTGCGCGTTCCGTTGAGGTTAAAATCACAGCAGCAGCGCCATCCGCATCTGGGGCGCTATCAAATAGGCTCACTGGATCAGAGATCATTGGGGCTTTAGCAAAGGCGCCAGCCTTTAAGCGATTCCGATACATTGCATTGGGGTTGAGGCTCCCGTTATGATGGGCGTTCAGGCTAAAGCCTTCAAACGCACTAAGGTCTAGGCCATATTCGTGCATATAGCGGCGCATGAGCATGGCCGCAAGTGCCGTGATAGATGCGCCGTGTATCGTTTCATAGTCAGCGTCAATACTCACGTTGCGTGCGCGTACTCGTTCAGCGGCAACTGTATCCGTGAGTTTTTCAACCCCTAGCACCAATACACTGTCTACAAGGCCAGAGGCAACGGCCAAATAACCGCTTCGTAGCGCTGCCGCGCCAGAGGCGTCGCCTGCCTCAAAACTAAAAGCCTCTATGCCAGCAAGCCCGGCAAAGTCTGCGATCAGCGCGCCAATATGCGCTTGACTGCTGACACTTGCACCATAGCCGTTGCCCACATAAAGTGCATCCACGCTTTCCATGTTGGCATCGGCCATTGCCAAGCCAATAGCCTCCCCAGAAAGGCTACGCAGACCCCGATCCCAATATTCATTAACGGGGGTTTGTCCAACCCCCACGATAGCTACATCTCGCATAGTATTTGCGTTTAGTCCTTGAGTTTGCCCCGATAACGGGTATACGTTGCATAGTCAATTTCGGTACGGCGGCTGATATAGTCACGAGTGGTAGGCGCAAGCCCGCGCGTCTGCAAAATACGGTCTGTCACCACAAGGTCAAAACTATCAGAACCGGCACCGCTCCCGTAGCTTACCATAAGGATGCGATCCCCCGGTTTAGCAATGTCCAGAATTGCAGTTAAGCCAAGCATACACGAGCCAGAATAGACATTGCCGATTTCACCCACCAGCAAGCCGGTTTGATATTGCTCTGGTTTGAAGCCTAAACTTTCCATTGCGCGGGTCGGGAACTTGAGGTTTGGCTGATGGAAGACAACATAGGTGTAATCTGAAGCCTGCGTCCCCATCATTGCCAACATGCGCGAAGCAGAGTTTAGCGTGTGGTTAAAGTAGGCAGGTTCCCCCGTGAAGCGGTCACCGTGGCTCGGATAGGGGACATCGGCGCGTCGCCAAAAGTCTGGCGTATCGGTCACGTAACTGTAGCTCCCCTGATACACGGCAATGGATTCTTCGGCACGCCCAATGAGGAAGGCCGCGCCACCCGACGCCGCTGTATATTCGAGCGCATCGCCCGGTCGCCCCTGTGCGGTATCCATGCCGATGCTAAGGGTATAAGCCCCCATGCCACTACCGACCATCCCAATAGAGGCTTGTACGGCTTCCGTCCCGGCTTTACAGGCAAATTCCCAGTCGGCAGCCTGAATGCTAGGGGAAGTTCCAATGCTTTCAGCGACAATCGTGCTAGAAGGCTTTACGGCGTAGGGATGGCTTTCGCTACCTACCCATACAGCACGAATCTTGAGGGGGTCAATTTGGCCGCGTGCTAAGGCATTACGTGCTGCTTCAACAGACATCGTAATCACGTCTTCGTCAAGGCCAGCGACGGCCTTCTCTTTAATCGGGCTTCCCCCAAGGCCATTTGTCCAAACGCGGGCAACTTCTTTGCCCGGCAAGCGATAACGGGGGATGTATGCGCCATAGCCGACGATCCCGACGGCGCGGTCTGGGCGTAACAAATCACTGCTGACGTGTCCGTTTGTATTTTGCATCATAATGGTGTTATGTCCCTGTTGTGAACTGTTGAACCAACTGTTTCGCCCGTTCTAGGCGGATGTTCCCTTCACTGACCATGTGTTGCACAACCTTATCAATCATGGCGCCATTTGCACCGGCGGCAACGGCCAACTGCTTGGCATGAAGGCGCATGTGGCCGTGTTGAATCCCTGTTGTAGCAAGCGCACGGATGGCCGCCAAATTTTGCGCCAGCCCCACCGATACGACCACTTCGGCCAACTCGCGGGCAGAGGCGACATTGAGAATCTTGAGCGCTAACGGGGCCACTGGATGAACCCGCGTCGTACCGCCCACGATCCCCAACGCCATCGGCAATTCAATGGAGCCGTGTAAATTCCCATCGTCATCTTGCCACCAGCGGGTCAAACTGGTGTAACGCCCGTTGCGTGCGGCATAGGCGTGCGCGCCAGATTCCACCGCCCGCCAGTCATTGCCAGTCGCAATCACCACCGGATCAATCCCGTTCATGATACCCTTGTTGTGCGTCGTGGCACGGTAAGGGTCAACTTCAGCAAAGACGCCCGCCTCAACAATCAGTCGGCCAACCGTCACGCCATCAAGCGTTTCTGTGGCAAGTTGCTCGGCGGGGATCATCCCCTCTGCGCGGGCTTTGCGCTGGTCGGTGAGGTTGCTCAAAATACGCAGGTTGACCCGCCCCCCAATGATTTCTTCAATGCGTGGGGTCAGTTGCTCTACAACGGTATTGATGGCGTTTGCGCCCATCGCATCACGGGTATCGTACAGAATGTGAATCACCAGCATGGGGCCGATGGCAGTATCAGGGAAGGGGCGTACTTGCAAGTCACGCGCACCGCCGCCATACTTGACAATGCTCCCGCCAAGCGTATTGGCCTGTTGCAAAAGTTCTTGCTTCTGAGCATTGATTGCCCCAGCAGCAGCGTATAAATCTGGCAGGTCTAGCACTTGAATCTGACCAATCATGATCGGCTCATCACTACTGCTGACGAACCCGCCACCATCACGGAATAATTTTGCTGCACTGCTCACAGCAGCGACAACGGAGGGTTCCTCAATGACCATTGGGATTAGATAATCTTTTTGGTTGATGAGAAAGTTGGTTGCCACCGCCAACGGAAGCCCATAAACGCCAATGGCATTTTCAACCATATGATCGGCTTGTTGGGCATTTAACCCAGTGATCCCAACGAGGTTCGTCTGCTCAGTGACGCTGAGGTTTGCCCATTGGGCGACAATGGCAGCTCGTTCGGCCAACGACCGCTTATAAAAGCCAGTGATTCGAGAGGTGTGTTTATTGGTGTCCATGAGGGGTACTCTAACATGATGTCCCTTTCAAAAGCTATCAGGCATATCATGATAGTTAAAGAGAGTATCCTTAAGTGTGAGTGAGGTGAACTTATGCGGTATTGGTTGACTTTTATGCTCTTAGGATGGCTTGCAGCGGCGTCTGTTGCCGCGCAAGAAACGCCAGATTATACCCTACGGCGGATTCGCGTTCCGATTTTGATGTACCACTATGTCAGCGAACTCCCTGCGGATGCCGACGCTTATCGTGTGGATTTGACGATCCGCCCTAGCACATTTCAAGCGCACCTTGACTACTTACGCGCAGAAGGCTACACCACAGTGTCGTTGTATGATCTTGATCGTGCGCTGGTCAACGGTGCGCCCTTGCCCGCTAAACCCGTCATCCTCACGTTTGATGATGGCTATCGTGAACACTATGATTTTGTCTTCCCGCGTTTGCGTGATTATGGCATGACCGGGACGTTTTTCATCATCACAGACCCTGTGGAAAGTGGCAATCCGCGATATGTCACATGGGGGCAGTTGCAAGAGATGGCCGCAGCGGGAATGTCTATTGAACCGCACACCAAGACACATTTGGATTTGCGTAACCGCGATTATGACTTTTTGGTGTGGGAAGTCTTGGGTAGCTTACAAACACTACAGGGGCAATTGAACGTGCCAGCAGCGATGTTCGCCTATCCCGCTGGACGCTATGATGACTTCACCTTGCAAATCTTAGACACGATGCCGATTCAGCGTGCCGTGACCACGCAACACGGGGTAACGCATACCACCGATAACGGGCTGGAACTCACACGCTTGCGGGTTAATGGAGATTTAGGCGTGAGTGGGTTGGTGTATCTGTTGAACAGTGCGGGATAATGCAAAACCGCCTATCTACATAACGATAGGCGGTTGAGGATATGCTATTCGGGGTGAATCTTGGTGTCTAGGAAGTAATCTAGCCAAGCCACAAAGATTAAACTGGCCGGGATGGTTGCCAAGACCGTCAACAACACACCAAAGTCTTCTAATCCCTTGCCTGCCTCAGCAGGGATCAAAATCGGGAAGACAAAAATGACGGTGCTGACCACCACAATCAAGCCAAGAACAATAGAAACTGCCCAAACAAACAGGCGACGAAGCAGTAAATTAGACATCTCTGGCGTATTTTCCCTTCACTAGCGTGCGAATCTCTTTTGCGTTTAAGAGATTGTACCGATAGACGCCCAACCTGTGCAAGCGACAAAATTCACAAGCGGGCGTTTATCGAGTTAGTGACTACAGGTGCTGCAACCGGCTTCGCTGGTGCTACCGTCATCCTTCGTTTTGAAGGAATGGCCGCAACCACAGGATGAGACTGCATTTGGGTTGTCAATGCGGAAGCCGCCACCCATCAGGCTGTCTACAAAGTCAATCGTCGCGCCTTCTAGGTACATCATGCTAGTGCTGTCAATCAGCAGGCGAACGCCATCACGGACTTCAATCACACAGTCAGATTCACGCGGGGCAGCCTCAAACGCCATCCCGTATTGCATCCCTGAACAACCGCCACCAGAAACAAACACGCGCAAGGCGTGGTTCGGAATTTGGCGTTGCACCAACAGATTTTGAATGGTATCTGCCGCAGAAGCGGTCACTTCAACCACATTGGTCTGAATTTGCAGGTCAATGAGACTCATGTTGCTTATTTCCCTCACAACACTGTATGTTTACATTCGGTCATAGTGTAACACAACCCGCTTGTGCAGGTCAATTTTCATGATGAACATCAGCAAAATTAAGGAAGTTGCTCAGTCTCGATCAAGGGGATTTCATATGAGCAGGTGTTATCCCCGGCAGAAATGCGGGTCAGTCGGCGTGGCACACGGCCAATCAACGCGCTTACCAAGCGCATATCCATTTGGCAGAGCATATCATCTTGCTGGGCGACTTGATGATACGGGCAGTTGCTCGTATGCAAAATATAGCCGCTTGGGATGGGTTCCCAGTGGGCTTTGTAGCCCTGCTCACTGAGGTATTGCACCACAAAGTCAAGCCGTTGTCGTATGGGGACGTTGGGTATAGATGCGACTCCCGCCATATGATTTGCCATGCCCTCTACAATCACGTTGACGGCGTTAGGCGACATTTGCTGTCGCACCTGATGAAGCAACGCCTCTAACACTGTTTCGTAATTGTTGGCAAAGTGCTGTTGGGCGTCTGCGGTAAGCTCATAGACGTATTGTGGCCGTCCGGGGCGGGTTTGATGAAGCATCTCTACCGTACGGATCAAAGACCCGCTCTGTAACCAATTCAGATGGTGGCGCACCGTCACTGGGGTGATTGCCTCACCACGCACCTCATTAAGGGCTTCGGTGATCTCTTGCACAGTGGCTTTGCCGTGCTGATTGAGGAAATCAAGAATTTGCTGACGGGTTTTTTGCATGGTGACGGCTGATTTTTCTCATTAAGATGATAAAAATTCTAACATTGTTATAGAACGCTTGTCAAACGCTACAACAAAAGAGGTGAGGGGTTTTTTCCTCCTAGTGGATGCTTGCTCTTTATTAGAGCGGCGCTATAATTAGCGGCAAGTGTATCTCTCAGCGCAGGGATCTTCTGTGTTTATTCCCTAATTTCCAGAGACTTTATCTTCCTTCGGAAGCCAATCTTGGGCTACGGGGCAAAAAGGAGCAACAACTGATGGCGAAATCGCGCACCGAATTAATGTATGACCGTCTGCGTGAACTACAGGGGACGACGCCTGAAATTGAGGCTTCCGCAGTAGTCAGTGTAGACGGTTTGATTATGGCCTCGGCGTTGCCTTCTGGCGTTGAAGAAGACCGCGTTTCGGCGATGTCTGCGGCGATGCTTTCACTGGGCGAGCGCATCTCGTCAGAGCTAGGGCGGGGGTCACTTGACCAAGTGTATGTGCGCGGGACGAATGGTTACGTCATCCTGATGTCTGTTGGGGATGAAGCGGTGTTGACGGCGCTTGTTCGTGACGGTGCCAAACTCGGTTTGATCTTCTTGGATATGCGCCGCGCTGCGGATAACCTTTCGCAATTGGTGTGAGTGACCTACCGTTGCAGGGGTAAGACCGCAACGGGCTTCCATTTTCATTTTTCAGCGGGGAAGGCACTTAGTTCCCCGCTTTTTGTGTTTTAGGGTTGCTCTTGAAACGAGCCTAATGGATGGTCTATGCCTAAGTATATATTCTGCACAGGTGGGGTAGTGAGTTCGGTTGGCAAAGGGGTGACAGCCGCAGCATTGGGGCGCATCCTCAAGGCACGCGGGCTGAAGGTCGCCATCCAAAAACTTGACCCCTATCTTAACGTTGACCCCGGAACGATGAGTCCGTATCAGCATGGTGAGGTTTTTGTCACCGCAGATGGCGGCGAAACTGACCTTGACCTGGGCCATTATGAGCGCTTTATTGATGAGAATCTGAATCGCTCTTGTAATGTCACTGCCGGGCAAGTGTACAGCTATGTCATTGAAAAAGAACGCCGTGGAGACTTTCTGGGTGGGACGATTCAGGTCATCCCGCACATCACCAACGAGATCAAGCGGCGGATTGGCTTAGTCGCAAAAGAAAACGACGCCAATATCGTCATTGTTGAAGTCGGCGGCACCGTTGGGGACATTGAAGGCCAACCCTTTTTGGAAGCCATCCGTCAAATGCGGACGAGTGTTGGGCGCAACGACGCGCTTTACATTCACATCACGTTTTTGCCCTACATTGGCGCGACTCAAGAGCTAAAGACCAAGCCGACCCAGCACAGTGTACGCGAACTGCGCGGGATTGGCATCCAACCGCATGTGATTATCGCCCGAACGGATTATCCGGTCAGTCAAGACACCATCAAGAAGTTGGCTTTATTCTGTGATGTTGACCAAGAAGCCGTGATTCCGTTGGTCACGAGTGACCTTCTCTATTCTGTGCCGCTTCAACTTGAAGATGCTGGCCTTGCAGATTACATCGTCAAGTACTTTCGGTTAGAAACCCCACCGCCAGATTTAACCGAGTGGCGTGACATGATTGACCGAATGCGTGAGGCAAAAGCCCCGCTACGGATTGCGATTGTGGGCAAGTACGTTGAACTGCATGACGCCTACATGAGCGTCAAAGAGGCGCTGCTCCACGCCGCAAGTGCAAGCGGTCGCGCGCTAGAGCTTGAATGGGTGAACTCTGGTGACTTGGAAAAAGGGCGAGGGTTTGACATTCTCGAAACCGTCAATGGCATCGTCGTGCCGGGCGGCTTTGGCTATCGTGGGGTTGAGGGGAAGATATTCGCTGCACGCTTTGCCCGTGAACGCAAAATCCCGTATTTGGGGCTGTGTTTAGGGATGCAGGCGATGTGCATTGAGTTTGCCCGTAACGTCCTGTTACTTGAAGAAGCCAATAGCTCTGAGTTTGATACCAACACCCCCGACCCTGTGATTGATTTAATGGCCGAACAACGCAACATCACCGATTTAGGCGGTACTATGCGCTTAGGGCTGTATGAGTGTGCCATTCAGCCGGGAACAAAGGCTGAGGCTGCCTATGGTCAGGGGATTGTACAAGAGCGTCACCGTCACCGCTTTGAGTTTAACAACAAGTATCGTGAACGCTTTTTAGCAAATGGCATGACCTTTAGTGGCATTAACCCCGCCAATGATCTGGTTGAGATTGCTGAAGTGAACGATCACCCCTTCATGGTGGGTAGCCAATTCCACCCAGAATTCTTGAGCCGTCCGAACGCGCCCCACCCGCTATTTACGGCTTTCGTCCAAAGTGCAATTCAGTATGAAGTTGCAACACCCACCTCTGCTATCTCGTAATGGGGTTTGCGGTGGGATTGTGGCTTTACTATAAGGAGACAAAAATACCATGTCTATTGAGACGTTAATTAAGGCCATGCCTAAAGTTGACCTGCACCTGCAATTTGAGGGAACGGTTCCGCGTGAAACCATCATGATTATGGTTGACCAAAATGAAGTAAAAGAGAAGATTAAACGCTTTGATAAGTGGCTAGAAACTTATCAAAACCCAGACTTTAAGAAACTTGACGACCTCACTGAGATGCTCCGCAGCTGGATTGAACACGAAGATGACCTTGTGCGGGCAGTGTACGACATCGGGGTGTGGATGAACAAAGATAACATTCGCTATGCCGAGATTGCCATCAATCCGCTGGCGTTTGTGACAGGCGATTTTACGTTTGACCAATTTATCGCCTCCATCAACGATGGCCGTGACCGCGCAGAGCGGGCGTGGGGTGTAAAAATGCGCTGGGTGCTGTTAACGGCGCGCAATGATCCCCGCCGCGCTGACGAAATTGGCCGTTGGGCGGCCAGCACGACCGCCCGTAAAGGGGGCGTTGTCGGGATTGCCGTCGCAGGCCATGACGGTAACGCCCCATTAGACGCCTTTGAGCGCGCTTTCAGCAACGCAGAAAAGAAGGGGCTTTCTCGAACGGTTTACCTCAATGAAAAGGATGACCTCACTGAGGCCATCAAACTATTGAATCCGACCGCTATTGTGGACGCATGGGGCGCTGTTCATGCCGCTGGCGGTTTAGGTCTAGCCCCTTTGGTGGCGGCCAATATTGAGTTGAGTATTGGGCTAAAACGGGCAGAACGGCGCGGATGGGTGTCACAGATGGCAAATTACCCATTAGCGCAGATGATTGCAGCGGGGGTGCCGCTCACGTTCACCACTCATATGCCTACACTATTTGGGGCTACCCTCAGTGAGGATTTTACGGCAGCCGTTGCGCTTGGGCTAATGACCCTAGAGGATGTTCAAACGGTTACGCTGCGTTCACTTCAACGCGCACAACTGACCGAAGAAGAAAAAGCCGAACTTACCGTGATTTTCAACACGGAAATCGCTGTATTGCTTGAAGAACACGCAGTCAATTAGGCGTGAAAGCTGGGTAGGAGAAGTATTCCCCTGCCCAGCCGAAGGTCTATCGGTAGTCAATAAACCGATACCCCACCCCGCGTTCTGTAAGGATATACTTGGGGTTTGTGGGGTCTTCCTCAATCTTGTTTCGCAGGTAATTGACATATAACCGCACGTAGTGGGCTTCGTCGCGGTACTCATAGCCCCACACCTTTGCCAACAACTGCTCATGCGGAACAGTCCAGCCTGCGTTTTCAATCAAGTGATAGAGCAAGCGATATTCTGTGGGACGTAACTTCACCCGCTCCCCCTTAACGATCACTTCGCGCTGATTGAAATCAATGCTCAAGTTCTCATCAATCCGTAGTACGGCTTCTTCTGGGGAGCTAGACGGCTTATCAATCCGCCGTAGCACCGCCTTGATACGGCTTGAAAGCTCTCTGGGGCCAAAAGGCTTGGTCACATAATCATCTGCGCCTAGCTCCAGCCCATAGACCTTATCGTTTTCTTCGTCTTTTGCAGTAAGCATAATCACGGGCGTGTCAGAAAAGTCACGGAGCATCCGTAGTGTCTCAAAGCCGTCCATTTGCGGCATCATCACATCCAGCAACACGAGGTCGGGTAGCTTGGTGCGGATGATCTCTAGGGCTTCTAGGCCATTGTGCGCCTCTAAAATTTGATGCCCCTCTAGCTCTAGGTTCATGCGAATGAACCCAATCACACGCGGTTCATCATCTACAACTAAAATGCGTTTGCCATGTTCACGATTATGCAAACGGGGTAAGTTTTGTTGTGCCATTGCTTTGTTCTTTCGTTTGTTGCGTTTACTCGCGGAACAGGTTCGGGAATTCTTGTTGGGCGCCGGCTTCTGGCAAAACCTGTATGTAGTTAATGCGCCACCACGGGAAGATCACGGTTGTTACGCCGTCATCAATCCAGATTAGCTCTTTATCGCTACGTTCACGCGGGTTCTTGCCTATGATGGCTGTGTCGCTTGCTTTTGGCATTTCATCTACGTCTACTTTGATCGGTTCAGAGTTAGAGATGTGCAGCACAAGGGTAATCATTAGGAAATACCTCATTTGACCAATGTAAAGGAGAATTTGCAACAAAAACAATAGAGTACATCACGCAC
Source organism: Phototrophicaceae bacterium (assembly GCA_049318725.1). Taxonomy (GTDB): domain Bacteria; phylum Chloroflexota; class Anaerolineae; order Aggregatilineales; family Phototrophicaceae; genus CAIRDJ01. Next base: position 44,415 of record JBMOFU010000001.1, read on the forward strand.
CGAAGTAAATGTGTGTGACTAACTTGCCGAATTTAATCTCGTCACCGTCCCTTAACACGCGCGGTTGATTGGCGATCAAGCGTTGCCCATTGAGGTAGGTTCCGTTACTACTGCCTAAATCGGTAATTGTAAGGGTATCCTCGCTCCGCTCAATGGTGGCGTGAATGCGAGAAACCCCCTTCTCAATCGCCCCAAACGGCATTAAGTCTATAGTGGGAGGGGAAGTGTTAGAACTATCATCCCTCCCCACTAAACACATGGCGTCAAAGTTTAGGCGCAATGGGGCGTGGCCGTCAACGACATGGAGTAAGATTTCTACACCCGGGATAAGCCGCGCCGTTCCCCACCTTTGCTTTGTGGTCACAAGGTTGCTAGTGTTTTTCTCTAACATGCGTGTATATGCGTGGTTGCGGGCGCCAATCTCTAGCGGAAAACCACAATCTTCGCAAAAGAAATACCCCTCACGATTAGAGTATTTACAATTTTTACACGCTATCATTACAAGAGACCCTCCGCCTCAGAACTTAAAAGGTGACGGGTACTGTATTTAATATTTTTTCGACTTTCTTCAGAGAGCATTTTCGTTTGTGAAAGCCGTACAGCCTCTTGCTGCGCTTCTTGGGCGAGTTCAGGTTCACCCATATCAATCAGGCGGGTGGCAAGGTTTTCTAATTGGCGGGTTGCCTTTTTAATGTCGCCTGCTTTGACAGACTCGCTTGCCCGTTCTTGCAGGCGATAAAGTGCCAACTTACCCAGCGCATCAATGATAATCGTCGGTGGCGCTTCGGTACTGGCTTGTTTTACCACTTCAATGCTAAATTCGCTCACAGTAGCATGTTTGCGGTTGGTGGCAAGTACATCCCCCGTGATCACTGAGCGCACAAGGGGGTAAAAGCCAGGTTGCAAATTCGCGGGCAACAGAAATTGTGCCAATACGCTGATGGGGCGTTCTGCCTGCATTCCCCCTAGTGCAATCACGGGTTCATCTTCTGGGAGTGATTGGGGGCTTGGGGTTAACTTAAAGACCATCTCTAGGGCGACATGTTCCGCGCTGGCGAGTGAGAGTTGGATGCGCTCTGCAAAAAGGTTGGATAGATGCTTGACCTGATTGTTCATGAAGCCCCCTACATCACGGGCAGACTTGATAAACATTGAGGTGCCACCAGTCATTGCAGCGATTTCATCTAAGAAATCGTCGTTCCACTCACTGCCTAGCCCAAGTACACTAATGCCAACCCCGCGCTCGGCGGCTTCTTTTGCCAACTTGTGGCACTCTTCTTGGTCACCATATGTATTGCCGTCGGTCAATAAGATCAGATGATTCACATGGTTATCATCGAGATTCTTCAAAACCTCGTCGTAGCCGGCCTGCAAGCCTTTGTAGATTTCGGTACCCCCAGAGGCACGCATCATGCGTGCGCGCGAAATCAATTGGCGTTTGTTACGAACTGTAGTGGCGGGAATAATAATCTCTGGGCGGTCATTAAAACCAACTACCGAAAGAAAATCGTTTTCGCCCAATTGCTCGATGATTTCAGTGGCCGCCAGCTTCACACGGTCAAGGCGTGCGCCCTGCATGGAATTGCTGTGATCTAGCACCAGCGCAACGTTTAGGGTGGCGGGTTGAGGTTCAGGAAAATGTGAAGCTATTACGTCTGGTTCGATCTGCAATAACAGATAGACCACTTGCGGTTCATCAAGAATTTCAATGGTTCGGCGGCTGGCCGTGACCCTTAGGCCAAGCGCGGTGGGGGGGCCACCCTGCTCTTTAAGGGTCAGGTCAAAAGCATGACGCCGCTTGCGGTCTGTCAATAACTGGTAGGCGTCACGCGCCTGCTCAATTTGACGCAATGCCGCCAAGTTACCCGACTGATGCGCGGGGGTAAGCCGATCTATCAGGCCTTGATAAGTCACCTGAATATCACTTGGCGGAGCGTTTCTGGGAACCCCTAAGATTCCATATGGGTCAGGCACATGTAACATCATGAAATAGCCTCGATGCTGCTTGACGCATTTAACTGGGCATATACAGCAATACCGCTGTGATGTTGTCTTTGCCGCCAAGCATATTGGCTTTGGCAACGAGTTTATCACAGGCATCTTGCGGGTTTGCACTTTCTCGGACGATTTGTGCCATTGTTTTATTATCTACTAGCCCCCAAAGCCCGTCGCTACATAGCAACAGGTAAGAGTTGTTGGGCATCCTGCGGGTAACGGCGTCTACCTCTAGGTTTTCACTTTGACCAATGGCACGGTATAGCACATTATGTTGTGGGTGTTCTGCGGCTTCTTCTGGCGTGATTTGGTCAAGTTCAATCAGCCGTTGCACAAGTGAGTGGTCGCGAGTAATTTGCTCAATGCCATCGCGGGTGATTAGATAGGCACGGCTGTCACCGACATGGGCAAAATAGGCCAGATCACCGACTAACGCCACCGCTGTGATGGTTGTTCCTGCATCGGGAATGTCTTTTAACACAGATCCGTTGGCATCTTGAATCGCCTCAATTAGCGATTCTGCCAACGGCGGATGTTGGTTAATCTCATCGAGAGAGTTGCCAATCATCGGCAAAAAGATGCGATTCATCACTTGTTCAGACACTTTTCGGGTGACCATCGCAGAGGCTTTTTCGCCGTCATGATGGCCGCCCATACCGTCGGCCACAATGAACAACCCCAAGTCTGGGCGGTTTTCTACGCTGCGATTAGAAAAGTAAAAGGTCATGAGTGAATCTTGGTTGTTGGCGCGCACCATCCCGACATCGGTAGACTGCCCGAAAATCAGATGGGCATTGCGTGAGGCGATGACCGTTTCTAGCGGGAGCCGTTGTGTTGCGCCATCTATAACCGCTGTCGTAGAAGGGTCAGCTACGGGTATCGTATCTGACCCAGCACTGGCTCCTGACGGGTTGGGCGGCACATTCGCTGGCGGTGATGCAGGTATTGAAGTGACCCCAGTCGTACTCTTGGGGCGTTCGGTGTTATCTCCAGATTGTCCGAGTAGTCGGCGGAACATATCCATAGTGTTTGGCTCCATCCCTCGTTCATTGGGCGGCGAAAATTATTCCAAAATGGGTACAGCATAAATGTGATAGTCTAACGAACCAAAAATCACTAACGGGGTATTCCCCACGCTTGCAATAGTTGGGGTAGAAAGAATCTCGCCATGTGCTTTGAACTTCCACTTTTCTTTGCCCGTTTTGGCATCTAGGCAATAAAGATAATGGTCAGTCCCGCCAATGTACACGTTATTCTCGTAAATGATCGGTGAACTCAGTACCGGCTTTCCCATCGGGAAGCGCCACTTTTCCTTTTGGCCGTAAGTATCTACCGAGTAAACATTACCGTCCACCGAGCCAAAAATGATGAAGTCGTTCCATATCACTGGGCTGGAGATAATTGGGCCATTGGTTCTAAAGCGCCAAGAATTATAGCCGCTGGTGATGTCTATCGCATACAGAAAACCGTCATCACTACCAATGTAGCAAATCCCTTCGCGCTCGTCAAAGCAGGCAGAAGATTTGATGTCGCGCTTGGTGCGGTATACCCATTTGCGCTCCCCTGCAAGTGTCACCCCCAAGATTTCGCCTTGACCATTGCCAAAGATTAGTATCTCATCGGTGACTAACACCCGATTACGAACTGGGCTGCCCGCGTCAAAATCCCACAGTTTACGACCGTTGCTAGCACTCAATGTATAGAGGCGGCCATCATCACTGCCAAAAAATATGTAATTATTGGCAACAACCGGCGAACTGCGGATTTTGTCCTTTGTGGCAAACGACCATATAACTCGTCCAGTGAGTGGATTAACAGCATTGAAAGTGCTATCTTCAGAGCCAAACAAGATTAACTTTGAAGTGGTATCCACCACTGGGGATGAGGCAATCCCGGCCAACGTAGAAAACTTCCAGACTTGTTGCCCATTTTCTAGGTTAAGACACCACATATTGGTATCATAAGAGCCGATATACACCTTGCCCTCGTACACAAGCGGGCTACTCCGGATTTCATCCTCAGTTTTGAACACCCATTTCGGTTCGATTTCACCGCCGGCCTCAATGAACGATGTTCCAGTGGCGGCAGCTGGGGCGATTTCTGGCGCAGCAACAGCGGCATATTGGCGGCGTTGCCGTTGACGAATGGCTTCGGCCATTGCCTCACAGCTTTCAAAGCGGTCTTCTGCATTGAAGGCTAAGGCTTTATCCACCACTTCGACAAACCAAGCAGGGACATCCGCATTGAAGTTGCGAATAGGGCGCTCTGGAAAGCTAAACGGTGGCTCTAGGCGTGGGTCTTTGCGCGTAAGGATGTGATGGAGCGTTGCCCCAAGGCTATACTGGTCACTTCTGGGGGAAGCATTCCCTTTATACTGTTCTGGCCCAGAATAGCCTTCAGTGCCGATGATCGTTTGCTTATTGGCACCCACAAAGGTTTTTGCAATGCCAAAGTCAATCAAGCGGACTTTACCCAAATTATCAATCATGATATTGGAGGGCTTCATGTCACGGAAAATGATCGAGTCTGGTTGGTGATTGTGCAGGTAGCTTAACACCTCACACAGGTCAATAGACCACTCAATGACCTTTTCAATCGGCAAGGTCTTGGTTTGTGAAAGTAGCGCTTCTAGGTCACGCCCGTTGATGTGTTCCATAACCAAATACACACGGTCATTTTGGTCGAAGAAGTCGTAAATCTTCGGGATTGCTGGATGATTCAATGTGGCAAGGATGTTAGCTTCACGACGAAACGTGGCAAGCATTTGGTCACGCAATGCACGGTCACCAGAAGGGGTGTGCATTTCTTTAACGGCGGCAAGCCGCCGAACATCTGGGAAGTTAAGGTCACGGGCTTGATAGACGGTTCCCATACCGCCACCGCCGAGGACGCCCATCACTTTGTAACGGCGTAACAGAACCGTGTTGGCACTTAGAACACCGCTAGGTTGCTGGTCGCCTGGATTTCCGTGGAGTTGCATTGTCTCTGGCATATAAGGGTTGCTCTTGAGGCTCTCATGAATGATGACTACCATAATGGCTATTATATTGAATACGAACGGATACTGCAATTTTATGCTTAAAACAGTTGATAAAGTTTCACCTTTGTCGCTCTACATTCACATTCCATTTTGCACGGTTCGGTGCAGTTATTGTGCGTTTAACGTCTATACGCAACACGAAACTATGATCCCTCAGTTTGTTGATGCCCTCTGCCAAGAAATTAGCTGGGTGGGGCAACGGCAATTACACCCCGCGCAGGTTCATACGATCTACTTTGGCGGGGGGACGCCAACCCTAATGACGCCTGCACATTTTCAACAGATATTGGCCGCTATTGCCGATGTCTTTGAGGTATTGCCAGAGGCCGAAATTTCAACGGAGGCAAACCCGAATGATTTGCTGATACCCAATCAACTGCGCGGATTAAAGGCGGCTGGCATTAACCGCTTGAGTATAGGGGTGCAATCCTTCAAAGCTGATGATTTAGCGCTCTTTGGTCGGCTCCACTACCCGCATACGATTGTTGAGGCGGTGACCCTTGCGCGGCAAGTCGGTTTCGAGAATTTGAATCTTGACCTGATCTTCGGGTTGCCCAATCAAACCTTAGCGGATTGGCAAAGTAACCTTGCAGGCATTTTAGCGCTGGCACCAGAACATCTTTCACTATACGGTCTGGAACTCGAGCCGGGAACGGCCATGACCTATTGGGTGGAACAGGGCAAAGTCAGTTCCCCAGATGAAGACTTGGCCGCCGAGATGTACGAGTTGGCCGAAGCGCAACTGGCAAGCGCTGGCTTTGTCCACTATGAAATTAGCAACTGGAGCAAGCCACAGCGCGAAAGCCGCCATAACAAACAGTATTGGTACAACTTGCCGTATTTGGGGTTTGGGCCGGGCGCGCATGGTTACGCCAACGAAACGCGCTATGCGGTGCAACGTTCCCCGCAACGCTATATTCATAGCCTTTTGAGCGGCACTGCAACACCGACAACCTTCCCGCTTTCGCCAGCAGTGGAGGAGTTCCATACAGTGGCACCAGAAGACGCTCAGTCTGAAACCATTATGATGGGGATGCGCTTGGTTGAAGAAGGGGTTTCGCTGAAGCGTTTTAAGCAACGCTTTGGTGAAGATTTGCTCACCCTGCGCCAAGCGCCTATCCAGCAATATAGCCAGACAGGCCACTTGGAAGTTACACAGGATTGCTTACGACTCACAGCGGCAGGCCGCCTCATTAGTAACCGAATCTTGCGCGATTTGATTTAGTATCTCACCTTACGCAGCCCGTTAGCCAATGGCTGTTACACACCGATTCACGAGCGACACAGGTGTCGCCCCTACAATCAATGACCTTGTAGGGACGAGGCAGGCCTCGTCCGTGAGACGGTTTTCAACGAAAATCTACAACATACGCTGTGGTGTGCGTAACGTGAGTTAGTATTCCCTTTGGAGCAAGGCATCGGTTA
>JBMOFU010000002.1:0-43385 GCA_049318725.1 Phototrophicaceae bacterium
GTTGTGCCTCAAATGCCTTGAACTGCTGATCTTTGGGCGCACGGTCACGGTAGTAGTCTAGGCCAATTTCGCCAATGGCGACAACCGCCTGCGGGTGCGCCTGTGCCAGTTCCCGCAGAGCGGCAATTTCCCCCAACTGAAAATTAGCGGTGCTGTTGGGGTGGATGCCGACAGCCGCGAATACACCTTGATACTGCGCCGCCAGCGCGATCCCCGCTTGGCTGGTTTCAAGGTCTACCCCCGGGTTGATAATGCGGGTTACCCCAACGGCTGCCGCTTGTGCGATCACGGCTTGGCGGTCGGGGTCGTAGCTGTCAAAGTTCAGGTGGCAGTGCGTATCAACTAGCATCACAGACCGTGTTGTTCCTTGAGTAGCTTGAGGTCTGCTTCTACCATCATTTCGATCAGTTGTTCAAACCCCACTTGTGGCTCCCAACCGAGCTTTTGTCCGGCTTTGCTGGGGTCACCAATCAACAGCTCAACTTCTGCCGGGCGCATGAACTTAGGGTCTTGAAAGACGTAATCTTGCCAGTTGAGGCCGACACAATCGAAGGCGATTCGTACGAGCTTTTCAACGGTGTGCGTTTGCCCAGTAGAGATGACAAAATCTTCAGCGGTGTCTTGTTGGAGCATCAACCACATGGCGCGGACGTAATCGCCAGCAAAGCCCCAATCGCGTTGGGCGTCTAGGTTGCCGAGCGCGAGTTTGCTTGCCAACCCCAGTTTGATCTTGGCGGCATTGTACGTCACCTTGCGCGTGACGAACTCTAGCCCACGTCGCGGCGATTCGTGATTGAACAGAATCCCGCTGGTGGCGTGCAAGTTGTAGCTCTCACGGTAGTTGACGGTGATCCAGTGGCCGTAGACCTTCGCCACGCCGTAGGGACTGCGCGGATAGAATGGCGTTGTTTCTTTTTGTACTTTCTCTTGCACCTTGCCGAACATTTCACTGCTGGACGCCTGATAAAAACGGATTTCTGGGTCAACCTGCAAAATCGCATCCAGTATGCGGGTAACGCCGAGTGCAGTCACGTCGCCCGTGAAGACCGCTTGATCCCATGAGGTTTGGACGAAGCTCTGTGCAGCAAGGTTGTACACCTCATGCGGCTTGGCGATCTTCAGCGCTTTAACCAAGCTGGCTGAATCGAGAACATCGCCAGAGATGAGTTGAAGTTGCTCTTGAATGTGACGGATGCGTTCGTAGTTGACGGTGCTGCTGCGGCGTACTAGCCCATAGACTTCATAGTCCATACTCAGCAGTAATTCGGCCAAGTAGGAACCATCTTGCCCGGTAATGCCGGTAATGAGTGCGCGTTTGGTCATCGGTGTGTTTTACGCCAGCGGGTCTAAGCTGGCGTATCTCCTTTCCATGAAGTGTTGTCAAAAGGTGATTGGCTAAAGAGATTGAGGCAAGTTGCCTGATTGAACACGTTGGCGGCAGTCCTCTAAGACATCCTGTAAAGACGCTTCAAAACTATACTGTGGCGCCCAACCCGTAGAATTGCGCAGGAATTGCGCGTCGCCCAACAAGATGGGGATGTGTACAGGACGTAAGCGAGACTCGTCCACTTGGACTTCGATCTGTTTGTTGGCAAGGCCGATCAAGGTCTGCAACAGGTGGGCGATGCTGTGTGCCACACCAGAGGCCACATTGTAGACTGCGCCGGGCGTACCGCTTTCCATAATCAGGCGGTAAGCGTTCACAATGTCGCGCACGTCGGTGAAGTCGCGCTTGGCAGAAAGATCGCCCACTTGAATGATCGGCGGGTTGAGGTTCGCCTCAATTTGGGCAATTTGCAGCGCAAAAGCAGGGGCGACAAAGCGCTCATTTTGCCCCGGCCCAAAGTGATTAAAGGGGCGTGCGCGCATCACTTGCAGGTTGTGGCTCAGGTAATATTGCAGTGCCAGCATATCCTGCGTGACTTTGCTCACACTGTAAGGGCTAGTGGGGCGTGGGGGCAGGTCTTCGCGCATAGGGATGTGGGTTTCGTCCACAATGCCGTAGATTTCTGCCGAACTGACCACCAGAATGCGCGGGCTGAGTGAAAGCGCGATGCACGCTAAAAAGAGGTTCAACTGGGCGCGCACGTTGATTTCTATCGTTTCCCACGGGTCGCTAAACGAGCGGGGAACAAAAGCCTGTGCTGCCAAGTGATAGATTTGGTCAGGCTGGATTGCCGTAACAAGGGCGGTCACGCTGGTTTCATCGCGCAAATCCAGCGCGTGACAGGTGGCAAAAGGTAAATCTGGGAAGGGGGTTTGTCGGGTTGTGCCGTGAATTTCTGCTTGGGGGTAGCGTTCATGCAACTGAGTTGCCAAATGCCTGCCCACAAACCCGCTTATGCCCGTGATGAGAATCCGCACGCTGTTGTCCAGTATTTCTGCAAAACCGATAACGGGGAAGCATTATAAATCATCTTGGCGTAGGTGCTAGTCTGTGATCTTGGGCAAAGTGCGCGTAAAAGACCAGCACCCTAGCCCCTTAGCGGTAGGGAATGACGATCAGGGTGTATGGGAACAGCCCTTCTGGGTCTGGGATGGCGACGATTTCATGGGCTATGCCTTCGTCGAGGGCGATGGCATAGATTGCCCCTACGATTTGGCGATTGTTGTCGAACAGGTAAAGGTCATAGTCGCCGGGGAAGATGCTGTTGGCTTCGCCCGCCAGCCCGTTGGGGACGTACGCTTGGCCGACAGGTTCCGCGTCGGCAGGGATGGGGAATGAAAGCCGTGTGCCGTCCTCTGCAAGCCGCGCTTCGATTTGGTTGCTTGCGCGTTCATTTTCATTAAACAGAACGGGAGCATAAGCAAGGTTCAGCGCGTCTGGGGATAGGCTGACATTCAACAAGCGCAAACTTGCCAACGGCTGATTCGGCTGTTCTATGACTTCCATTGCCGGGAATGTTTGCAGGATGTAATTGCCTTCCCCAGTGCCTTTGAAGAAAACCGACGTATATTGGCTGCTTGCCTCTGTGAACCGTTCAAATTGGCCGAGCGGGGCAAGCGTGTCGCCATTGGTGAAGGCAATAGTGTGATTGCCCGGCGTGAGCGTGAAACGGCCAATGGCGCTGTTGGGGGTTTGATAGCCGTTGACAATCAGGCCATCGAGCAAGGTTTGCAGCGGCACATCAGCGGCATGGATCAACAGCATTTCAGTGTTTAGCACCGCCTGCGGGGTTGGCAATGGGGCTACTAAGCGCGAATCCCCCTCTGTACCGACATTTTGGCTGACAATCACCGGCAGGTCGAATACGCCAGTCAAGACCACAAAGTAGCTGTAACCGCTTTCATAAGAACGGAATGCCAGCGATTCTAGCGGAGTATGCGCGCTGTCGTCACTGGGGAGGGTATCAAAAAATTCAAAGTCTAGCACACCCGCCGGGTAGGACTGAGACGCCGAATTGCCGTAAGGAACGCTGAGGGGGTAGTCCGTTTGGCGGGCTTCAAACAGGGTAGGGGCGCCGGTGTTGGCGTTCATAAAGGTGATGCGGGCTTCATCTGGGCGCGTGGGAGCAAGGTTAAGGGTGTGGGCGGTTATTTGTAGTTGATCCCCTTGCCCAGACACCACAAAATAGGTGAGTTCGTCAGCAACTAAACGCTGAACTGCTTGTAAGAGTGGAGTGACGTTTTCGGGATCATCGCCACTGTTGTACACCGCAATGCTTACGTCCTGTGCAGGCAAATTCAACCTATCGGCGCTGATGGCGCTGTAGCTCACTTGGATCACCGAGCGGTCATTCACATAAACGTCAAGCAGGTCATAGTCTGGTGAGGCGTTGATGAATTGCACCGTGCTGCGCCCGACCACTTGTTCTTCAACGCTGATGATGTTTGGGTTAGTGGGGTCACCGAGCAAAATCAGGATGTGGTTATATCGGGCGCGCAAGTCCAGTGTGTAGCGCGTTTCATTCCCTATGATTTGGTAGTTTAACGCACCGACGGCTAACCCTTCCACTGTGGCGGCTTCGGCGCTACCCAGTGATGAAAATAGCGGGGCTTGTGCCTGTGTATTTGCTCCGTAAGTGATGTTGATCGTCGTGGCAAGCCCATTAATGGCTTGTAGGCGGGCGACATCGCCGGGTAGGGGGCTTATATCTTCGGGGTAGATTTGCAGGGCGCTCCCACCGTTTGGGCTGTCGGTCAGCAACAAGAGGGCGGCCTCACCCGTCGTGAGCGTGAGGTCAAAGGTAAAGACTGGCGTTGCTTCGGTGCGGCTGCCTGCCGTCCGCACTTGAACCTGATAGTCGCCTGCCGGGACTTCGACCTGCCCGCCTGCCCGACCGTAACGTAAACTAAAGGCAATGGCACGGTCATTGTTCAGGTAAAAGTCAAAGCTCGTTTCGCGCATGGAGCCATTCACGGCGCGCACGATGGCGTTTGCAGCAGCGATAGGGGTGGCTTGCAAGATTGGAGCCACAGACGGGAGCGGTGCGTAGGTTGGGAGTGCCGTTGCTGTGGGATTTGGCGTCATACTGGGGGACGGGGTAAAGGTCGCCGTTGGGATGGGGGTGGCTACTGGCGCACAGCCTACCAGTACAATGAGCGTGAGGGCGAATATCCAGCGCAACGTAGGCATTTACCACCTGTCTTTCTGGTTGTTGGTTGTGATGCCTTTATGCTAAACGAAAAACCCTGCGGATGGGCAGGGTTTTTCTTGGGTTTAGAGGCTGGTTAAAGACTTAGCTGGCGTCTTCCACCAAAAGTTCGTCTAGCTCAACCGTTTCGCCATTGAGGGTGATCCGCACAAATGAGGAGGCAATCCAACCCTCTTGACCTTCAAATTCAATCAAGAGCCAGTCCCCGGCGGTATTGCGCGCAATGACCGGGACTTGTGAGCCGCTAGGGATCAAGCCCAAGGACTCGCTGAAGGCGTCTGGTGTGCGGCGGAATTGCAGGTTTGCCCCCGGGTCTAGCTGGATGGTGGCTACAGTGAGGCCAGCCAACGGATCAGCGGTGGGGCGTGCTGGGGCTGCTACCCCGCTACTGAGTTCCCCAAGCGTGTTAGGGTCTTCAAAGAGCAACAGGGTACGCGCTTCCATTTCTTCAAGGTCAATGGGGCGCCCACGCCACTGGAAGTCAATATACTGGGTAGACACCCAACCGATGATGGTGCCGCCTTCGGCAGTGGTATAACGCACATAAGCCCACTCTGCGTTAGAAGCCGTTTCGATGTCTGGGGCTTCCCCTTCAAAGATTTGGAAGCCGAGCATCTCAAAGACGGTGCCGTTGGGAACCAAAGCAAGCGATTCGCCAAAGACATCGGGGGTACGCCGAATTTGCAGGTTCGCCCCCGGGTTGAGGTTGAACACAAAGGCCAAGAGCGTATCGTCAGGGATAGGTGGCGGGGTAACAACAGTTCCAGCGGCTTCACCAAAGGCGTTGGCCTCTACCAACGGCAAGTCGGCCAAGCGTTGTGCTTCGCCATCCGGTGCAACAACGTTGAGGAATTGCGCCAATACCCAAGCCGTGATGGTGCCGCCATCGGGCGCGGTATAAGACACATTGATCCACGTTTGAGCAGGATCAAGGTCACTGTCTACGTCTAGCCCTTCAGCAGGGTCTACGAAGGCCTCAATTTGGTCTTGCAGTTCTTGGCTGAACAGCCCTTCGATCTGTATCGGAGCGCCTTCACGCCCATTGACGGCCAACGCGCTGCCCGAAGGGGCTAGGCCAAGTGAAAGCGCTTCAGCGTCTGGGTATTGGCGCAATTGCAGGTTTGCACCGGGGTTTAGGTTGACCGTACCAATGGGGCTACCGACGGGTGCAACGACCACTTGTTGTGCTGCCACAGGGGTGGCTACAACGACCTGTTGCGCCGCCGCAGGCGTCGCTACGACAATCTGTTCGGCAGGTGCGGCGGTTGGTGCCGCAGTGGGGGCAACTTCGACCACAGCCGAAGCCGACGCGCTGGTGTTGATAATCACAGTATCCCCGTCAAGGTCTACAGTGGCTTCAGTGAGGCTACCGGTTGCAACGCTAATGCTGGCCTCTGCGATGGGGGTGATGGTGTTGGCCGCTGCAATCTGCACGGTGTAATCGCCCGCAGGCAACGGGAACTGTTCGGTGCTTTGCTCAAAGGCGATGCCGGGCGCAATCAACAAGTTGTTGGCGTAGATGTCTACGGCATCTGCGCCCTCCACATTATGGGTCAATTGGAGGAAGCCATCCCCCGCATTGGGGTTGACCGCACGCGATAGAATCAACGTTTGCGCCGCTTCCAGCGTGCCGTAGATGACAATCGTGTAGCTCGTCCCAGTGGCAAGTGGCGCATTGAAGGGCGCTTCCAAGAGGGCATCTGTGAGTTCGCCGCCCGCAGGGACAATCGTCAACGGGTAATTGAACACGGGCAAGTTGAACGTGCCATATGGCACTTGATATTCAACCGCGCTAAAGACCTTGCGGCCATCCACGAGCAAGATGTCTACCGCAGGCGCGCCCTCAATGGCATGGACAGCGGTTAGCCGTGCTTGACCGACGCTGAGCGGGTCTACGTTGTCAAGGTAGGCGACAAAGCCGCTGGCGTCACTGACGATCAAGGTGACGGGCGTTGCGCCGTCTACGGTGACGGTTTGGGCGAACAACTCTGTGGTTCCGCCTGCCTCTAAGGCTGTGATTTCGAGCGCTCCGGCGGGGACTTCGATATATTCCGACGCAACGCCAAGCGATACCCCTTCAGCGGCAATCGTGCCATTGATGTATAGGTCTACTGCCCCTGCATCTGGAAAGGCATGGACAAAGCGCACTTCTGCCCGTGCTTGGGCGCCTGTGGCAACTGTCCAGCCCAAGAGGGCAATGAGGAGGCTTGTGATCCAGAGTGATTTTATTTTCAACATTGGCAACCTTTCTACCATGAATACAGGGAGCGTGCGACGTTACGGGGTATTGCCAAACAGGGCAGCAGCGTGCTTATTGCTGCCCTGTTCAGGAAACGGACTTTAAGTGCCTTCTTCCCACTGGTTCAGATAGGCATCTTGTTCAGCGGTGAGGGTATCAATCTTGACGCCCATCGCCTCTAGCTTCAGGCGGGCAATCTCTTTGTCCACTTCAACGGGGATGGTATAAACGTTTGGCGAAAGGTTGGCCGCGTTCAACACCATGTATTCGGCGCCCAGTGCTTGGTTGGCAAAGCTCATATCCATTACGCTGGCGGGGTGGCCTTCGGCAGCAGCAAGGTTAATGAGGCGGCCTTCGCCCAAGACGTAAATCGGCTTGTTGCCGTCAAAGCGGTATTCTTGCACGAACGGACGCACCAACTTTGGCTCGCCGCTGCTGCGTTCACGTAGGCCTTCAAGGTTGATCTCAACGTTGAAGTGGCCGCTGTTGGCAACCATTGCGCCGGGCTTCATACGCTCGAAGTGAGCGACATCTACGACCTTAGTGTCACCAGTGGCGGTGACGAAAATGTCGCCAATGGCGGCGGCTTCAAGCATCGGCATGACCAAGAAGCCATCCATCACAGCTTCCAGCGCCTTCATCGGGTCAATTTCGGTCACGATGACGTTTGCGCCAAGCCCACGCGCACGGCTGGCAATCCCACGGCTGCACCAACCATAGCCCGCAACAACGATGTGCTTGCCTGCCAACAGCACGTTGGTGGCACGGATGATGCCGTCTACGGTAGATTGGCCTGTGCCGTAGCGGTTGTCGAACAAGTGCTTGGTGTCGCTGTCGTTGACGGCGATGACCGGGAACTTGAGCGCGCCATCTTTTGCCATTGCCCGCAAGCGGATCACGCCGGTGGTGGTTTCTTCCGTCCCGCCGATGATGTCTGCAAGCAGTTCCGTGCGGGTCTTATGGATGGTGCTAACAAGGTCAGCGCCGTCGTCCATAGTAACGTGGGGTTTGAAGTCTAGGGCAGCCTTGATGTGGTTGTAATAGGTGGTGTCGTCTTCACCCTTGATGGCGTAAACCGGGATTTCATAGTCGGCAACCAACGAAGCCGCAACATCATCTTGGGTAGAAAGCGGGTTAGAAGCACACAGGATGACTTCTGCGCCGCCGACTTGCAACGTGTGCATCAGGTTAGCGGTTTCTGTAGTGACGTGTAGACAGGCCGCAATGCGAACGCCCTTGAGGGGCTTTTCTTGGGCAAAGCGTTCCCGAATTTTGCGTAGCACAGGCATTTCTTGCTCTGCCCACTCAATGCGAAAGCGCCCACCGGTAGATTGTGAAAGGTCTTTGATGTGATACTCAGCGACCATTGGAACTCCTAAGATCGTAAAATTGATATGACACAAAACGACAGCATTCTAACACAAGCCTCTAGGCTTGTCGCCAGCGAGAATTTTTTACCCTAGTAGGCTATCCAGTAGTCCATTATCGTCAAAGACGGTGCGGAAGCGTTGGACGAACGCTTCTACGGTATAGGTGTGGTTTTGTGTGCCAACTTGTTCCAACACATAAGCAGCACACAATGCCCCCACTTGGCAAGAAAGCGTCATCGGCCAATTGCTGACAATGCCGCGAATCACCCCCGCACGGAAGGCATCACCGACGCCAGTGGGGTCAATAATCTTGTCGGTGGGGAAGACGCCCACCTCCACTGGGGGTTGGCCGGGTTCATAGATCGTCGCGCCGGCTTTGCCGTGCGTGATGATGAGGGTGTGAACGATTTGGCGCAGGCTATCTAGGGTCATACCCGTTTTGCTGTAGATAATCTCTGCTTCATAGGCGTTGACGATCAGTAAGTGTGCGCCTGCGATGCAGCGGCGCAATTCCTCGCCGTTTAAGCGTGGCACTTGCTGAGAAGGGTCGGCCACAAAGCGGATTTTGCGCTCGCGGCATTCGTCGCTGAGTTGCAACATCGCTTCTGGGTCGTTTGGCGAGATAATGACCAGATCGGGCAGACCCTGATAGACATCAGCAATACGGTAGTGCCGTGCGTCTGCCATCGCTCCGGTGTAGAAAGAAGCGATTTGGTTGTTTTGTAGGTCGGTATTGGCGAAAAACGATGCGGTGAACAGCGCATTATTCTGGCGAACGGTGCTGCAATCTACGCCAACAGCGGTAAGGTGATGACGGTAATCGTCAAAGTCCTTGCCCGCCGTGCCGAATAGCTTGGGTTTTAGCCCCAGCATTGCCATACTAAAGGCGATATTGGCGGCAACACCACCCCAATGTTTGGTCATCTCATCCACCAAAAAGCTGACGCTGATTTGGTGAAGTTGTTCGGGGATGAGGTGATCTACAAAGCGACCGGGAAAGCGCATGAGGTAGTCATACGCAATGGAGCCGCTAACGATGATTTCCATAATACAATAGTCCTGTACTTAAATTCTATGGGGGTTGGGCGGAATCTACGGCGGGCGAGTATAACATATGTTGGTGGTTTTGAGAGGTTTGTTTTTATGAAAGGTGAGCATTGTGACTGTCTTTGACCAGAAACGATTAACGGGCGTAGATTTTGGGTTCGATATGGACGCCATACGGCGCGGCTACTACGCCGATAAATACTTTGTGAACATCCAGCATATTTTGGGCGGGATTGCCCAAGACGCGAAAACCTATAAAGATTTTGGCGGCCAAAGCCCGCGTGAGTTGCCGCTTGACCCATCAGAATTAGCCATTGGTGATTTAGAGGTCGAGGCGCAAATTTTTAACCGCCGTAAGCCCTATACGGTTGTCGCGGGGGTGGATGCTGCCTTAGCGATGCTCAAGCGCGGTACAGGCTACTTTGATGGGGAACAGTTCGTCCCCACTTGGCAAAACCTCACGGTAGAGGCCGTGCCAGATGGGGTATTCACCCACTATGAAGGCGACCCGATGAACATCCAGCCGGTGATTGTCGTGCGCGGGCGTTACCGAGATTTCACAGTGTTGGAAACGACGCTCTTGGGCGTGCTTTCCCGTGCCAGCCGCATCGCCACTAACGTCTGTGATTTGCTGGCTGTGACCAATGGCAAGCCGTTGTTGTTCTTCCCCGCACGCTTTGATATGCCAAGCGTACAGTCTATTGACGGCTACGCCTATTGGGTGGCGGTGCAACGCCATAATGCAGACACTGGCCGCGACCTGAAGCCATACGTCAGCACTGACGCGCAAGGCGCATGGTGGGGTGCGCGTGGGGGCGGCACGTTGCCGCATTCGTTAATCGCCTCGTTCTTAGCCGATACAGTGGCGACGATGGTCGCCTTTGCCGAATACATCCCGGTCAGTGTGCCGCGCACAGTACTAGCCGACTTTAATAATGATACGGTACAGGCGTCTTTGGCGACGATGGCCGCGTATTGGCCGCGCTACGTGCAGGCGCTACAAGCCGATGACCGCGAAGGCCAAGCGCGCTGGACGTTGAGCGGGGTTCGGCTGGACACAGGCGGCACGATGGTAGATGTGTCGCTACAGCCCAACGGTAAAACGGGCGTTAATGAAGATTTGGTCTGGACGGTGCGCCGCGCCCTAGATGGCGCTTGGCAGGCGTGGGATGTGCCAGCCACCCTGCAAGAGGCTGCCCAAGCCTATTGCCGCAATGTTTCTATTATTGTGTCGGGCGGCTTTAACCGTGACAAGATCGAGCGCTTTGAGCAGGCGGGCGTTCCCGTGGGGAGCTATGGCGTGGGGTCGAGTTTATTTTCCAACGAGAGCAGTCTTGGTACCAACACAGACTTCACGATGGATGTGGTACAAGTCAAATTGGGCGACCAGTGGCAACCGATTGCCAAGCTAGGCCGTCAACCGTGCAATAACCCAGACCTGATGCCCGTTGATTTGAGCCAACTCGATTAAGGACGGATGCCGTTATGCCGCTATTCGATGATTTGAATCCGTTGAACATGCCCCACGACGCCCCGCTGGATGATTCTGCTGAAAAGCGGCGGCGTACCCTTCCAAAATTCCTATCGGCTGATGAGGGGCGGCGGCAAGTGTCGTTTGCGGCCTTAGTGGAGCGTGTCGTAGATCAGTGTTACGCAGAACACTCGCCCGATAACACCCGTCTGCGGCTCACAGATACCCGAACGGAACGCTTAAAGCTGTTATTGCCTGTGGTGGATTATGTGGTCAATATGCAATCTGTCGCCCTAACGACAGATTCCCGCGCACAACTTATCCGCGCCGTGTATGCAGAGGTCTTTGCCTTTGGGCCGCTAGAGGCACTGATTGATGACCTTGAATTGACGACGATCACCATTGAGGGCGCGGATAAAATTTCGGTGCGGCGGGGTCACGGGGAACTCGAAGCGCTTTCCCCAATCTTTGAAAATGAAAGCCACCTGAAAGATATTGCCGGACGCCTATTTTTGCGGGCAAAAGCGCAATTGCGCGAAGAAATGCCGCTGGTAGAAATCGGCTGCCGCGCCGATAACGGGCGCTTTATCTCGGTGAGTGTTGCTGCGCCGCCCGCTACTGTGGCGCTTAACCTTGATATACGTTTGCATCCCTTACAGCCGCCCACGTTGGAGGGTCTCTTGCAGCACGGCACACTAGATGCCCCAACGTTACAGTTACTGCGGGCGCTTATCCGTTCGGAATATGGGTTAGTGGTAGCGGGGCAACCCGAAAGCGGCAAAACGATGACGCTGGCAGCGCTTTTAGCCGAACTCCCCAACCCTGAACAGGCTGTCGCCGTTCAACGCACGGGAGAAATGCCTTTGCCAGCGGGGATGCAATCTGTGGTTGCCGAGTGGATGTTCGACGGCGAAAACCCGCCCAAGACCTTTGGCGACCAGATTCACGCCCAGATAGAGGCAGGGGTAAGCGTGTTGGTCTTAGATGAAGTGCGTGCAGACGAGCCAGAGAGCATTGCCCCGCTGTTGGAAAGTGACGCTCCGCCGCGCTTGATTTGGTCGTTCCGTGGGGCGCCGGATGAAAAACGAATGCGTGCCGCGCTAGGGATGTTGGCGCGCCGCGCCGTACTTGGCGCAGGGGAAGGGGCAGTACGCCGCATCTTTGAGCGGTTGCCGTTTGTGATTTCCATGCGGCGGCTTAACGGCAAGCTCGAAGTGCGGGAGGTTGGGGAATGGTACTACCCTGACCGCGCCGAAATCCCAGAGTATCAGGCGTTGGTACAACTGATTGACGGGGAAGGGGAATTTGTCGGCAATGCGCCACAACACCCCATTGCAGAGTGGGAAAGCATCATCAAACAGTCATGATGGGGCATGGGGCGCCATGTGGCCTTTGCGCCCCCACCCGTAAGGTTTATTGTGCAGCTTGTACAGACAGAATTGCAGCGGCAATCACTTGATAGGTGACGCCACCGCGCACGTAGGCTTCAGAAATCGGTTGGGGAACCCCATCGCTATTGCCATAGCGCACACGAATGGCAGGGGTGCCGTTGACCTCTGACAGTTGGCCGAGACGGATGTCCGTTTCAAATTGGTCAGCCGTACGGACGCAATTTAACAGTTCACCGTAGTTTAGCCCAAGCTGGTCAGAAAACTCGCGTGGGGACTCTTGGTTCCAGCCGCGAATGGTGAGCGAATACATCAAATCATGCGCTTGCCAGAACTTTACCGGGTCTTCCCCTGCGGCACATTCCACAAGGCGGGCGGTGCTTCCGCTGCTGTCTACGGTAAGGAAGTAACGGTACTCAAACTTTGCTTGCCCGGTTAAAACGTGATTTTCCATCACTTGTTCGATGATTTCATCGTACTCTTGGCAGTGCGGGCAAAGGAAGTCTGCAAACTCTACAATGGTGATGGGCGCGTTCGGGTCACCCACGACAAATGCGCCATCCGCCGTGCGGCTGGTAGGCAAGTTGGCATAGTCAAACTTGCCAGTCGTCACGGCTGTAGCTTGATTGTTTAAGAAAATAACGGTGGCAACGACGGCGATGGCCGCAATCACCACGCCCACAATGATTAGAACACGGGTATTGTTGCCGTCGTTTTTGAGCTTATTTGGCTCTAGGGACACTGTAGTATCGTTCATGCGTTTTCCTGTTCTTGTGACCGATTTTCGCCTAACGACTGTAGACGAAAATTGCACGGCTCACAATGGCGTATTGTTGGAATATTCACCCGATTTTTAAGAAAGGGATCATCCAAGCGACCTGTTGTTGATGGGTGCGCTCAGATTACACTAGGCGCAAGCTGCAAAACGTTTATTTATATACCCCCTCTAAGAAAGGAAGCATCATCCATGCGAGCGATAGATATTATCAGTGCCAAACGTGACGGCCAAGCCCTCAGCCGTCAAGCGATTCAATGGTTTATTCAAGAGTATACACAAGGCGTCATTCCAGACTATCAAGCTGCCGCCTTTTTGATGGCCGTCTACCTGCGCGGGATGACCCGCCAAGAAACGGTAGACCTGACCATGGCGCTGGTGGAATCTGGCGATCAATTAGACCTGTCTGACATTACCGATTACGCCGTAGATAAACATTCGTCGGGTGGGGTGGGGGATAAAACCTCGTTGGTCGTTTTGCCGCTGGTGGCCTCGATGGGGGTTGCTGTGGCAAAAATGAGTGGGCGTGGGCTTGGGTTCACCGGCGGCACGCTAGACAAAATGGAATCCATTCGCGGATACAACGTCAATTTGACGCCAGAGCAGTTCCGCGCACAGGCGAAAACACTCGGCTTGGTGTTGGCCGGGCAAACGGGCGTCTTGGCTCCCGCAGATGGTAAGCTCTACGCTCTACGGGATGTGACCGCGACCGTTTCGAGCTTGCCATTGATCGCCAGCAGCATTATGAGCAAGAAGATCGCTGCGGGTGCAAAGGGGATTGTGCTGGATGTGAAGATGGGCGCAGGCGCGTTCATGCGTGACCTTGAAAGCGCCCGCCAACTGGCACAGATGATGGTCGAGATTGGCGCAGACAGTGGCCGCGATGTGGTGGCGATGATTAGCGACATGAATCAGCCCTTGGGGGAAGCCGTTGGCAATGCGCTGGAACTCCAAGAGGCGATTGAGACACTCCACGGGCAAGGCCCAGAGGACTTCCGGTTGCACTGTCTTGAGGTTGCCAAGTATATGTTGATCTTGGCCGGGCGCGGCAAGCAATGGACGGATGAGGCGGCAGTCTATGAGCAACTGAACGCCCAATTACACAATGGAGAAGCGTTCGGTAAATTCCGTGCGATGGTTGCCGCACAGGGCGGCGACGTTCAACAGATTGATGATCCGAGCTTGTTGCCACAGGCGGCAGTGACCCATGTACTGCTTGCAGAACGTGCGGGGTATGTCTCTCAATTGTCGGCAGACCTAATCGGCATGGCGGCGATGCGCTTGGGTGCCGGGCGTGAACGCAAAGAGGATGCCATCAACCACGCGGTCGGGCTAAAGTTGCACGTCAAAGTAGGGGATGCTGTCACCCCATCCACCCCAGTGGTGACGCTATACGCCAACTCTGATGAGCAAGCCGCAAGTGTGGCCGATGACCTGCGGCTTGCCCTTGACTACAGCGATAGCCCGACGGCTAAATTGCCGTTGTTCTACGACGTGATCCGCAATGGGTCAGTTGGGCGCTAACGGAATCAGTTCCCCACCTTGTAGGCGATAGCGGTAACGTGGGGTGTCTGCCTGCACAGGTGGGGTTTCACCATGGAGTACACGAGAGGTGATCGCATACGTATATTGGGCAATCGGCAAGGGTTCTGGCACAAATAAGCCAGAACCCCTATAGCGCTCACGGAAGGCGGCTTCGACGGGTGGCGAGACAATTTCAATGATGAGATTATCTGCGAATGGTTCGCGTACGATGACGGTTTGCAATGTACACAGGTCGCCGCAGCGCGTCGCGGTGGGCGATTGCCAATCACCAAGAGAGATCACTTGCAGTTCAGGGCGAAACTGCCCTGAAACGTTAGTTTGTTCGGCCAATTGCCCCAGCAACAAGACGGCCTGCACCGCCGAATCTTGATTGATCGCCATCACCCGATCTTGGATGTTTTGGGCAGTGCCGCCATCGTCTAACGCCAACAACGTGAGGTCGGTTCGGTTTGCATCGGCAAGCGCCAACCGCACCGCATACAGCGCCTGATAGCCGACTTCACGGTAGCGTCCCTCAAACGGCGCCAGCAAGACGATAATCTGATTCGGCGCGGCAGATGTTGCACATCCGACCAGCGCAATGAGCGCCAACGCACAAAAGCATATCCTAACCCGTACAGCCATTTTGCAGATGCTCCTCATACGTGATGGCGAACTCATGATAGCCGCTGCTGTCGCAGGCCGCACGGAAGTAAATATAATCGCTCGCTTCGGGGTAGATGACGGCCTCTAGGGTAGAAATACTGACGTTGGCAATTGGGCTAGGCGGTAAACCAAAATTCAGATAGGTGTTATATGGGGAGATCACGCCCGTGTAGTCATCACGGGTGATGTTCCCCCACCAGCGCCCGCGTGTGTTGCCAAGCGCATATTGAATGGTCGGGTCGGCGTCTAGTTTGATCCCTTGATCGAGGCGGTTGCGGTACACGCTGGCGATCATGGCGTGTTCTTCGGCATGAACCGCTTCACGCTCGACTATTGAGGCCAACGTGACCGCCTCATAAAGTGACCACCCCTGATTGAGTAGATCATTTGCCATCTGTTCCGTGACGCGCTGGCGGAAGGTTTCTAACAGTAAGTCTCGCAATGCCTCTGGGCGGATGTCTGGCGGAAGCAGGTAGGTATCTGGATAGAGGAATCCCTCTAGGGTAGCGCCCTGCGGTAGCTCGGCATACACCGCAAATGACGCTGGAACATCATTGCTGTTGCGCGTCACGGTGAGGAAGTCATTGCCCGTAAAGTTGAATAGTCCGCTTTGGTCAATGGCTTCGGCAATTTCTTCGCTGCGCCAACCTTCAAGGATGCGAAACCTAATTTGGCTGCTGTTGGAATCGGTTAGGCGTTGGGTGATTTCTGGAATCGTCAGGGTATCGCTCAAAAAATAGGTGCCGGCCTCCAGTTGACCGTCCAGCGCGCTGCCCACCACATAGTTAACAAACAAATCGGCGTCATTGATGAGTTGGTTAGCCTGTAGCGCTGTGCCAATAGAGGCGGTTGTGCTGCCGGGGGCGACCACAAACCGCATACTCTGGTTATTGGTTCCTGCGGGGCGGTTAAGCTCATCGGCGCGCAATGAAAGCGTGATTTGATAGTAGGTTTGCCTTGCCAGCCTAAGCGGATTTTCCCCAGTGATGAGAAACGCAAACACCACCAATGCAGTAATAAAGAACAGCCCGATTAGCCCAATAGAAACAACAATTGCCAGCCAACGCCGCATAAATTCCCCCTAAAAAAGATTGGGTACGCTAAATGGTTCACGCTGCATTTTAGGGGGCTTGTGGGTCAGAATCTATGGTGTTCGGCGCAGGCAGGTAATAACCGCGATAAAACGCCCGTGCTGGGCCACGATTCATGTACCAGAGCATGTAGCATAAAATCAACACCATCAAGATATACCAGCCATTTTGCAAGGTGCTGGCAGGGGAAGGCGCGCTAAATCCCTCTGTGGCGGCGATGAAGGACTGGCTTTGTACACGCTTGAAAATATCTAGCCCGATGTACCATGCAGCAAGGCTGATGGATGAGATGTTGAAAATCGTGCGGATTCGGCTAGGCCGCCCCCGCCAGCTAAAGACAGCCACGACCAAGTACAACGCCGCCGGCACAACCCGTGCGATCAGTTCAAGGTCGGTTACATTGGCAAACCCTAGCGCCCCCCCCAAGAAGATTTCGCTGCCGCCGATATTGATTGTGGCAGAGTCACGGATTGTATTGCGGAGCCGTAAGGTAAACCCAACTTGGATGAGTGGGATGATGGTAAAGACCAATAAACCGAAGAAAACCGCCACGACAACCCCTAATGGCCGCCCGGGTTTTTTTTGTTGTAATAGGTTAGGCATTGACTTTTGTTTGTCGTTTATCATAGACTACAGTATTATAGATGCTATCAGATGGGCAACCATAGGGTGACTTTAGGTTGATGTTTTGTAAAGCGCTTGAACTCAACCTGCCAATAAGTATAGCGCATTACGCCGTAAAGGGATGAATATGAGCTTACAGAATTTGATAGAAACCGCTTATCAAGTGTTTCGGGAACGTACTGCCAATGCACGGGTGATCTTGTTACACCCCCGCAGTCAATTTCGTTCCGTGTTGGTTGCTAAGTTGCTGCAACAGACCGACCTCCCAACGGTGTATTATGCGTTAGGGCAAGACGACCAAGATTTACCCTCTTTTTTGTACCGCTTAACCCATGATGTGGCGCATCAATACCCGCTGTTTGGCCGCCATACCAATTTGATGCTCCCTGAAGTGTTTGCCCGCCCTACTGACTATGACCGCATTGTCACGACATTTGCCCGTGACTTGAGCGAAGTCTCTAACCTGCCATTTTTGTTCATTCTTGATGAATATGACCGCAGCGATGTTGCCGATGACATCCAGTATTTTGTGGAACGGCTTGCCCATCACCTGCCAGACAATTGTCAGATGGTACTCAATAGCCGTACCCTGCCACGTTTGCCGTGGGTATCTTTGATCGCCTGCAATAGCGCGGTAATTTTGGAAGATGATAAGGTCTTGACGCAAGACTTTTACGAGAAGGTACAAGGCAACAAGAACCGCCTTGATGTGTTTGCGCTGGGGCCGGGCTATGTGTTGTTAAACGATACAGTGATTGAAACATGGGAAGGCCATTTGCCGCGCCTGTTGTTCTTCTTTGCGCTAGACCGCCCTGTGGTAACGCGCTCTGAAATTTGTCAGGCGTTTTGGCCGGAACTGGACAGCGATCAAGCTGTGAATGTGTTCCATGTGACCAAGCGCCGCCTACACAAGGCGCTGGATTTAGATGTTTTAGTACACGAGGGCGGCTACTATCAAATCAGCCCAGACTTTGAGGTTCACTTTGACATCACCGACTATGTGAATCAACTGGTGATTGGCCGTAATGAAGCCCTTGACCTGAAAAGCCGTATGCGGGCGTGGACTGCGGCCATTGATATGTATCGTGGCCCATTCTTGCAGGGGCATTTTGATGGGTGGGTTGTCAACCGCCGTGTAGATTATCGGGCGGGCTTTATTGAGGCGTTGACCTCAATGGCGGCGGTACGCTTGACCGAAGAACGCCGTGAACACGCATTAGCCTTGTATTTGCGCGCCGTCCAAGAGGATAACCGTCGCCAAGATATCCACCGCGAAGTGTTGCGCTTGTTTGCCAATATGGGTCGGCGCAGTGAAGTAGCGTCACACTTCTATGACCTTGAAACGAGCGGGGTAGCCCTCGAGCCGGCCACCGCAGAGCTTTACCACGACATTATGTCTTAGTGACAAAAGCGATAGGGGAACCAGATAGGTTCCCCACCATAACAATACCCCCGGAGAGATTTGAACTCCCGACCAACCGCTTAGAAGGCGGCTGCTCTATCCCCTGAGCTACGGGGGCAACTAAGGCGTTTACCAGATAGGATAAACAGCATTGGGCAGGCTGTCAACAGTGTTTTGTGTTAAACACAGAACGTTTATTCCTGTATCCATTGTCCTGCCGTCAGAATTGTACTATAATCATTGAAAAGGGATATTATTCAACTGCTCCTCTACAGGGGCAGTTTTTTGCCCTAATTTGTATTGCTCATGGCTTCTGTACAAGAGGAAAAACCTATGGTGGATCAGCCCAGCGTGCCGGTTCAAGACCTTTATGATGCTTCCAGTATCCAAAAACTCGACCCACTAGAGCATGTTCGGGTTCGTCCGGGGATGTATGTGGGTGGCACAGATGCAGGCGCGTTGCATCACCTCGTCTATGAAGTGGTGGATAACTCGGTAGATGAGGCGTTGGCAGGGTATTGTGACCACATATTAGTAACATTGTTGCCTAATCAATGGGTTTCGGTTGAGGATAACGGGCGTGGCATCCCAGTGGGGTTACACCAAAAGACTGGGCGCGACGCGCTAGAAGTGGTAATGACCGAAATCGGCGCAGGGGGTAAGTTCGGTAAAGGCGCTTATAAGGTGAGTGGTGGGTTGCATGGGGTCGGCGTTTCGGCAGTGAACGCGCTCTCTGAGCGTGTGATTGTGCAGGTCAAACGCGAAGGGACGCTGTGGCAACAGACCTACTCACGCGGGATGGTCACTAGCCCGGTGACTGCGCTAGGGACGCTTCAGCCAGAAGTCCGAACGGGAACGAAGGTATCCTTCCAGCCGGACTTTACGATTATGGATCACAACGAGTTCAACTTTACCACGCTGGCGAACCGCTTCCGCGAGATGGCCTTTGTCACGCGCAAGATTACCCTGACGCTGCGTGACGAGCGTGTAACGCCCTTCCCGCACGAAATCACCTTTTACTTTGAAGGTGGCCTACGCTCGTTTGTCCAGTATGTGAATCGCAACCGTGAGCCGATCCACGAAGTTGTCCATATGGAACGCGACTTTGAGCATATTCCTGAAGATAAGGCCAAAGAATCCTACAATATCGGGATCGAAATCGCCTTTCAGTACACCGATGCTTCGTCCATTAACGAATTGGCCTTTGCCAATACCATCGCCACACCCGATGGCGGGACACACCTCACTGGGCTACGTAGCGCGATCACAGGCGTGATTAACCGCTATGCGCGTAAGCAAGGGTTCCTGAAAGAGAAGGATACTAACTTCACCGGAACGGATACACTTGAGGGCTTGACGGCCATCGTCAACGTCAAGCATCCTAACCCGATGTTTGATAACCAGACTAAAGGCAAGTTGCTCAATAACGAGCTTCAGGGGGCGGTTTCTCAGGTTGTTACGGAAGTCTTCAACGAGTTCCTAGAAATGAACCCGCGTGAAGCGCGCAAAATTGTAGACAAGTGCATGATTAGCCAACGGGCGCGTGAAGCCGCCCGCAAAGCGCGTGATCTCGTCCGCAGTGGGCCAAGCCTGCTAGAAAGCACCAGTTTGCCCGGTAAGCTGGCAGACTGTTCCAAGCACGACGCAGACTCTGAAGTCTACATCGTTGAGGGAGACTCGGCAGGCGGCACGGCAAAACAAGGGCGTGACCGTCACTTCCAAGCGATTTTGCCGCTACGCGGGAAAATCCTCAACACAGAGCGGGCGCGCTTGCACAAAATTCTGGACAACAATGAAGTCAAGGCGCTGATTACCGCGCTTGGGACGGGCATTGGCGATGACTTCGACATCAGCAAACTGCGTTACGGGCGGGTTATCATCATGACCGACGCCGACGTAGACGGTAGTCACATCCGCACGCTGTTGTTGACCTTTTTCTTCCGCCATATGTTGCCGCTGCTGACCAATGGCAACTTGTACATTGCTCAACCGCCGATCTTCCGCCTAGCGAACGGCAAAGAGGTTGAATACCTCTATAACATTTCGGGGATGACCGAACAAGACATCCTCGCGCAGGCGGTGCAGAAGTACAAGAATCCAGAGCGGGTGAAGGTACAACGCTACAAGGGCTTGGGCGAGATGAACGCCAGCCAACTGTGGGAAACCACAATGGATCCCGGCGTGCGTACCCTGTTGCAAGTGACGATTGACGACGCTGCCGAAGCTGACCGTGTGTTTGATATGCTGATGGGGACGGCGGTACCGCCGCGCCGCAAGTTTATCCAATCGCACGCCAAGAGCGTCCGCAACCTCGACATCTAGGGCAACCGAGAAAGCCCCTAGCCGATACCCATTCAACATAAAGGCTTGATAATGTCCCTACAGTGCTGATGTAGGGACATTATCATTCAACATACTTATTCGATGCGTTGTAATTTGTTGTGTTCAGGCGCAGTCGGATGCGGCACAATAGACGGTGATTTAGCGTTAGCGCTTGGTGACGGGATGCGTTAGACATGGCCTCAGATGTGATTCGTATGGGTTCGCTTGAAATTGACCTCAACAACTATCGGCTGTATCGGGAAGGGCAACTGTTGCGCCTTACGCCAACGGAATGGGCGTTACTGCGTGAGTTGATGAATCATCCCAACCAAGTGTTAAGCCACCGTAGCCTGTTGCAGCGCGTGTGGGGCAATGAATACTCCACTGAAAGCGATTATGTACATACCTACGTCAGCCGACTGCGGCGTAAGCTGGAACACGACGCCACCAACCCAGAGTTCATTCTCACCGAGCCGGGGATCGGGTACCGCTTCAATGCTGACCTGATGACGGAAGTTGCGTCAACGGTGACAAGTTTGCCCACGGAAGATGTGGTACTGCTTGATCCGCTGCAAGATCGCAACCGCTTCATTAATCCTTTGCCGCAACACGTCGAATCGCGCTACGTGGGGCGTGTAGCGCAACGGGCGCTCTTGCGCGAGTTGCTCTTAGAAAATACCCGCCTTGTGAGTATTTATGGGCGGGCAGGCGTGGGTAAAACGGCGCTGGCCTGTACCGTGTTGAGCGAACTTCAGCAGACCAATAACTTTGACGGCATGGTGTTTTTGAGCGCCACCAGCACCGGCATCACCTTTGGGCGCATCTTGAGTGACTTCCAAACCCTCTTGGGCGATCTTCCACCCAGTCAACCCGACCCGCAGGCGACGCTTTATAAAATCACCCATTTGCTAGACCGTTTAAGCGGCGGCAAATACATTTTGTTGCTGGATAACCTAGAGCATCTACAAGACCCGATTACCAACGACCTTAAAGATCAAGATATGGAAACGTTCTTCCGTGTTGCGCTGGAACAGGGGAGTACGTTGCGGATATTGGTCACGAGCCGTTACCCGCTCAATTTGCCGCGCACGATGAAGGTTTGGGAACGGATTGTGCCGCTAGAAGATGGGCTAAACCGTGAAGATGGGATGCGCTTTTTGCGCTCTAGCGATCTTGACGGCGTGGCAGGCTTACGCGAATCGTCCGACAGCATACTGGGGGAATTGGTACGGCGCACACATGGCTTGCCGCGTGCGCTAGAGGCGATTGCGGGCATCCTGTTAGAGTCCCCATTGATGACGCCCGATGACCTGTTAGCTGATGAACCGTTTTTGACCGCTGAATTGGGCGAAATGTTCGTGCAAGGCGCTATCCAGAATTTGAGTCCAGATGCCGTGCGCGTGATGGAGCTGGTATCGGTGTTCGAGCGCCGTGTGCCATTGCGCTTACTAGAGGCGTTTGCGCGTGCTTACCTCGACCAGCCGCTCAAACCAATTGTCAACCGCCTCGTGCGCGCTTACTTTTTGGGCTATAACACCGACGACCGCACCGTTTCGATGCACCCGATAGACCGCGACTACTGTTATCAACGTATTCCGTTACAAGCCAGTGATGGCTATGATAAGGCGGCACTCCACCGTTACGCGGCCACGCTCTACGATGAAGATTTTGACTGGGAAGCCCCCGCCACCAGCCTCGTGGATTTAGCGAATCCGCTGGCGGCCTTCAACCACTGGGTAAGCGCAAAAGAATATGATACGGCTGCCCAATTGTTGTTACGGCTAGACCGTGACTATATGGCGATTTGGGGCAATTACCCCGAACTTGCCGATTTATACGCACACCTCATGGGGCAGGTCAGCGCTCCAGAAACGAACATTCAAACCGTATTACGCTATGGGGAAGCCCTGCGACGGGTGGGACGCTTAACCCAAGCCATTGAATTGTTTGAACTGGGTTTGCGTTTGGCACAGGAAGCCAGCAACCTCCAACACATTGCCAGCGCGTTGAGTAGCTTGGGTTGGGCGCACTATGATACAGGCCAATTTGAGGATGCCATTGGCTTTTGGGAAGACGCTTTGACGAACTTCCGCCAAGTGGGGGATCGCTTTGGCGAGGGGGATTTGCTCAGTGGGTTGGGGTGGGTGTCTTACTTGGTCGGTGCGTATGACCAAGCGTTGACCTACATTGAGGAAGGCTTCCGTATTTTTGGGGAAATTGGCGGGCAGTTGCACCGTATTGGCGTCAACATTGGCGATTCTGGCGTGATCCGTGCCGCACAGGGGGATTACGAACTGGCGATCAAGAACTTGCGCGAGGCGCTTGCCATCACTGAAGTTACAAACTCCATCAATGAGCGCAGCTATAAAGGCGGCTATCTGGCAATGGCGCTCTTGCTGGCGGGAAGTCCGCAAGAGGCCGAAGCTACTGCACGCACCGCGCTGCAATATGACGTGCCAGCCAACCGTCATGTCGTGGCCGCCCTGCACGGGATTGCACTGGCACAGCTTGGCCGCCCACAAGATGCCAGCAATGCGTTTGAAAAGGCTAAAGAGTCCGCAGAGAATTTGCTTAAGTACACCTCACGGCTGTATACCGCCCGTTATGCCCGTGCCTTGGCCTTAGCGGGCTTGGGGCTGTTGCGCGACGAACCGCTCACTGCCGCCATTGAGGAATATCAACGGGCAAAGGCGATGTGTTCTACGGCGGGGGTGATTCAATCGAATGCGAACTTGCTCGGTGCGCTCATGGTATATCCACAGGGCAAGCGGCTTGCGCCCTTGATCGCGCTGGTAACAAATAACGAATAACTACAGTAAAAGCAGTGACGAGTAAGGGCAGTAAAAGCAGTAAGGGCAGTAACTACAGTGACGAGTAAAGGCAGTGATGAGAGCGTGTTTGAGATCGGGAATATAGCGTTATAAACCGTCTTACGGATGAGGCAGACCTCGCCCCTACAATCCAGCGTGCCTGTAGGGGCGACACCTGTGTCGCCCGTAAACTGCCCGCCGACTCTGAATTGAACAGCACACAACCCAATATTGCATACCATTACAATTTCAAAACACGCTCTGAGTAGTTACTCGTCACTCATTACTGCCTTTACTGTAATTACTCATCCCTGTTTTTCTTATTCTTCGCGCAAGTGCGGGAACAACAACACTTCGCGGATCGTGCGCTGGTCGGTGAGCAACATCACCAGCCGGTCTAGCCCCATCCCAAAGCCGCCGTTGGGGGGCATCCCGTAGCGCATGGCGCGCAGGTAGTCCTCATCCAGCGGGGTTTCTTCATCGCTGCCCGCTTTGTACATCTTCGCCATATCCAAGAAGCGCGCCTCTTGGTCAAGCGGATCGTTGAGTTCCGTAAAGGCGTTGCCCAGTTCCATGCCAACCATGAACATCTCGAAGCGCTCTACATGAAAGTCATCGCCCACCACACGCTTGGCAAACGGAGAAATATCACGCGGATAGTTGGTGAGGAAGGTCGGCTGGCGCAGGAACGGCTCCACATAGGTACTCAAGAGGTGGTCAATCAGTTGCCCCCATGCTTGGCCGGGCTTGACCTTATCGCCTTTGGCGATGATTGCGGCTTCGAGCGCCTCTGACGTGAGGGTGTCCATGTAATCTATGCCGCTGCCGTCACGGATGGCGTCGCGCAGGGTGATGCGCTTCCACGGGGGAGCCAGCGAGATCGTTTCCCCCTGATAGCTAATGGTGGTGCTGCCCGTGACCTGTTCAGCGGCATAAGCGACCATCCGCTCTACGATGTCCATCACGCCGCTGTAGTCAATGTAGGCTTTGTAGAACTCAATTTGGGTGAATTCGGGGTTATGCTTAAAGCTCACCCCTTCGTTGCGGAAGTCCCGCCCAATTTCGTAGACGGCCTCATAGCCGCCGACCAACAAGCGCTTGAGGTACAACTCAAAGCTGATCCGCAAGTACAGGTCTTGGTCAATGGCGTTGTGATGGGTGATGAACGGGCGTGCCGCTGCACCGCCATAAATCGGCTGGAGGATGGGCGTTTCGACCTCTAAGAAGCCTTCGTTGTCCATAAAGCGGCGGACGGCGCTAAAGGTCTGTGAGCGCTTGCGGAAGACATCGCGCACGGCTTTGTTCACGGCAAGGTCGGCGTAGCGTTGGCGGTAGCGGGCTTCTACGTTGGTAAACTCGCCGTATTCTTCTACGGTGCCGTCTTCGTTGTGCTTCTCTTTGACCAGCGGCAACGGAGAAAGTGACTTGCTCAACAACACCACTGCCGCCACGCGCACGCTGATTTCGCCGGCTTTGGTACGCATGAGTGTGCCAGTGGCCTGTACAAAGTCATCTATCTCGATCAGTTTGTCTTTGAGCAGCGCAAAGGCCGCTTCGCCCAAGTCATTGACGCGCAAAAAGAGTTGAATGCGGCCTTCACCGTCTTCAATGTGGGCAAAGGCAATCTTGCCAGTGACGTTGGCGCGGCGGATTCTGCCAACCACCGTCACTGTGGGCGCGTCGTCATCCGTGCCGCCGTTGGCAATGTGGGCATCGTAAGCAGCAAGAGCTTCGGCGCTGGTGTGCGTGCGCTGGATTCTAGGCGGGTAGGGCGTTACGCCTTGATCCAACAGGGCGGCCAGCTTTTCAACGCGATCTTGCTCAAGGCGGTGCGGTTGCCATGTCAGGTCAGCCAACAACGGGTGGCGGGTATCTTGGTCAGTCATGGTGTGGGTTGTGATCTCGCTTGTCAGTCGGGAATAATTCGCCCGCCATTGTAGCAGAAAATCCCGCGCAAAACGCGGGGTTGAACCCCAAAAACAGGGCAATCGCGTTCTAAATATCAAGGTATTATTGAACGATGTGCGTACTTGTAGAAGCATGATAGTTCATGCCCCTACAGGCGTATTCACGATTCCGTAGGGGCGCAATATATTGCACCCTTAGCCTAAAATTGCACATTTTTGGAGAATGCGATTGCCCTAGTTGTGGGGCTAACCCCACCATTCGCCAGCACTATTACGAACGCCCCGACCTGCACACGCTCCAAAATCGCAGCGGCGAACTGTGGCAACCGTTGCGCCAACAGAATTTTCAGTTGGGAAAATCGGTCTGCGCGGCTATAATCAAACCGTAGCTTAACTGGGATCACAGCCAATAACGTATAGAAGGGTGTTCGCATGTCAAACCCGCCGCAACAAGATGTCGCTACTTTAGGGGTAGAACACCTCCGCACATTGTACGAATTTAGCATGAACATGAACTCCAGCCTAGAGTTCAACACCGTGTTGAACAATTTTATGGATTCCGTCATGCAGATCACCAAAGCACAGCGCGGCTTTGTCATGATTGATGAAGAAGGCTCTGGCAATTTGCGTGTGATTGTTGCGCGCGGGCTAGACAACAATACGATTGCTGAAGAAGGGTACAGCACGACCATCGTCAGCGAAGTGGTTCGTACCCGCCAACCGATTTTGACCAACAATGCCCAGTTTGACACCCGCTTCCAACCCGGCCAAAGCATTATCATGCGCGGGCTACGGGCGATCTTGTGCGCCCCGATGGTCATCCAAAGTCGTTTAATCGGCGCGGTGTACGTAGACACCGCCATGAAAAGCGGCACGTTCACCAACGCGGATTTAGGGCTGTTGAATGCCGTCTGCGGTTTTGCGGGAACTTCTATTGAGAATGCGCGCCTTTACCGCGTGGCGGTGGAAAAAGGCCGCATGGAGCGCGAATTGCAAATGGCGCGGGACATCCAACAAGGCTTGTTGCCCACCACGATGCCCGTCGTGCCGGGCTATGAGATGGCCGCCCGTTGGCGCGCTGCACGGGAGGTCGCCGGGGACTTTTACGACTTGTTCCCGCTACCGAACGGTCAATTGGGCGTGGTCATCGCGGATGTGTCTGATAAAGGCGCTCCGGCGGCGATGTTCATGGCCGTGTCGCGCACGATGATCCGAAGCCATGCCTACAGCGGCAACTCGCCCGTTGAGACGCTTTCGCGCACCAACGACTTGATTTTGGCCGATGCCGGCAGCGGCATGTTTGTGACGGTCTTCCATTCGGTGTTTGAGCCAAACGGCTACAGCACCCATGTCAACGCCGGGCATAACCCCCCGTTGGTGTTCCACTATGCCACGCAAACGCTTGATTTTATGGCACGCGGTGGCCGAGCGATTGGCTGGTTCCCAGATAACCCGCTGGAAGCCGCTTACCTGCAACTCGAACCCGGAGATTTGATCGTCTACTACACCGATGGCCTCACCGAAGCGGAAACCGTCCACCAAGATTTCTTTGGGGAAGATCGTTTGCGCCTTGCCATCCGTGAAGCCTATCACCTGCCGATTGATATGCTCGCCGACTACATCATTCAGCGTGTAGATGAGTTCACCGCTGGCGCACCCCCATTTGATGACCTCACCTTGATGATTGTGCGTTACACGGGGTAAGGTTAAAAAACGAAGTTATGAACTTTTTCTCATTCCGTGTTGAGCGCTTATCAGGTATCATCGCCACACTTGCTGTTTATGACCTCATGCCAAGGGAGACCTACTTTGAAGTTACTGCGTAATTTTACATTGGTGCTATCAGAGATTATCTTGCTGGCTCTATTTACTGTGGTGGCCTTTATCTCTGAAGACCGCCTTCAACCTGTCATAACGTTCGTGGCGGGTCAAGATATTCTTGTGCGGATTGTGGTGGTTGTCATCGTAGACTTGCTTTTGATTGTGGCGATCTTTGCCCAGTTATTTGGTGGAACTCGCGTGCGCGGGGCTGGTTTGCTCGTCAAAAACGGCCAAAGCGCGACGATGATTGACACCGAATCCGTCCATGAGTCTGTATTGCGCGCCATCCGCCAGCTTGAAAACGTTGAAAGCTGTGAGGGTGAAACCAAAGCCATCGGCGGCCAAGCGGATATTCAACTTCAGGTTGTCATTGACACCGACAAGATGAATATTCCCAACAAAGAGCGGGAAATCAGCCGCACGATTAATCAGGTTGTCGTCAAGCAGATGGGTGTGGAACTGCGCCGTGCGCCGCTGGTGAAGATCAAGATGCGTGGGGATGACGAAGTGCTTGCAGAGCGTACCACCATTGCCGACGCACAACGCGCCGCGCAAGAGGCGACTTCCCAAATGGCAGCAGAAAAGGCTGCTAAGGAAAATGCACAACGCTTAATGCAAGAGGTTGAGGCGAAGGCCGCATCAGAGAAGGCCGCCCGTGAAGCCGCAGAAAAAACTGCGCGTGAGGCTGCGTTACAGATGGCCGCAGAAAAGACCGCCCGCGAAGCCGCAGAAAAGGCCGCACAGGTGGCCGCAGAACAGGCTGCTGCTGAACATGCCGCCCGCGAAGCCGCAGAAAAGGCCGCCCAAAGCCTCGAAGCTCAAATGACCGCCGAGCAAACCGCCCGCGCCGAAGCTGAAAAAGCTACTCAGGTCGTGGCCGATGAAGCCGCGCATGAAGTGGCTGAAGTGGCGTTGGCAGAGCAGGCTGCTTCTGCACAAGACGCTGAATCCAGCATGAGCGTAGATGCCCCCGAAACCAGCATCAGCCCAGATTCCGCCGAACCCACAACCCGCAACACGAACGAATAAAACAAGGCAATCGCGTTCTCCAAAAACGCGAGATTTTAGGGTAGGGGGCGCAAATTATTGCGCCCCCTACGGAATTGCAAATCCACCTGTAGGGGCATGATGGTTCATGCCTCATGTGTACCCACTGAACACAATCACCGCTCACGGGTTCGATTTTTCGGCGTCCGTCGTGCGGACGTGATAGGTCACGTCCCTACAGGTCATAACGGTGGTGTAGGGACGCCACAGGTGGCGTCCGTGATTTGTCAAATTTAGGCTTACGTCAAAGCGTAATTGGGTTTGCCAGCAGCGCCACCAACAAGTTGATGCTGGCCTGCACATCGCGCAGGTCTACGGTTTCAACGTCGGTATGCACATAGCGGCATGGGATCGAAATACAGCCGCTAGGGATGCCTGCCAGTGAGGTGTGAATCGCGGCGGCGTCGGTTTGCCCCATCGGCAATACCTCAAGCTGATAGGGGATGGAGTTGGCTTGGGCGGTCTGTTCCATCCACGCAATCACTTGTGGCGGCACAATCAAGCCTAAGTCCTTGACCTTGATGGCCGTCCCTTTGCCCAGTTCTACCGTCATCTTGAGGCCGCGTGGGGTATCGCCAGTGGCGGTAACGTCTAACGCAATGCCGATTTCTGGCATCACACCCGCCGTAGCTGCTTTTGCGCCACGCACCCCAACTTCTTCTTGCACAGTGAACACCACATACACTTCGTTGGCGACCTGCTTGTTCAACTTGCGGAGCGCCTCAATTGCCACCAAGCAACCGACCCGATCATCCATCGCCCGCCCGTAGGCTAATTCCCCACGAAAGCCCATCGGCGCGTAAAAACGCCCCGGCTGGCCGACCGCAAAGCGATTTTCGCCGCCGTCGCTGATGTCAATGAAGAAATTGCTCACGTCAGGCGTCTTGGTGCGCCCGTCTCCCCATTGGTCATGCACGCCAATCACGCCAATCGTGCCGTCCTCAAACTGCACACGGCTCCCGAATAGGCTGCTTTGAATGAGGCCACCCACACTTTCAAAGTGTAAAAATCCGCTGTTGGGTTCTTGATAGGATGCCATCACCCCGATTTCGTCCATGTGGGCGGCCACCATCACCCGTTTTCCGCCGCTGCCCACGCGGCAGATCAAGTTACCCAGTGGGTCTACCCGTAATTCATCTACAAACTCGCGCACAGTATCGGCAATCAAGGCGCGCACATGATGCTCGTAGCCCGACGGGCCCCACACTTGGAGCAGTTGTTGGAGTAGGTCTTTCATGGACTATCCTTTATGGGGTGATATGCAAAATTTATAAGGTCTTAAGGCGTGATCTCTGCCATGAATTCTGTCACTGCTGCAATCAGTTGGGGGCGGTGATCGCCAAACACATGGTTTGCCCCCTCAACAACGGCTACGTCAGCCCGTTTGCCAGCCAGTGCCAGCGCATTGTAAAAGGGTACCACTTCGTCTGCGTCGCCGTGAACAATCAGGGTTGGGACGGTCAATTGTTCCACGACTTCATAGGGTTGCAACCCTCCCCCTAGCGTGTTCAACTGGGCGATTAGGCTATCCGGAGTTGTTCCGTTCAAGAACGGCGAGACACTTTCATAGAAGCTACGGTCAAACATCACTTCGCTGAAGTCCGCAAAGCCACCGATCGAAATGACGGCTGTCACACGCGGGTCTTGATAGGCCGTGAACAGCGCGGCACGGCTACCAAAGCTATAGCCAATCACCACAATGTTGCGGGCGTCTATCTGCGCTGGCGCGTTTGGACTAAGGGCAAAATCTATGGCGGCGCTGGCGTCGCGGGGGTGGCTGGCAATATCGTATAGGCCGCCACTGCCCCATGTGCCAGAAAAGTGCAACACCAACACGTTCCAACCCCGCGCCCGTAGCGCGTGGGCTAGGTCGTGATTTTTCTCGCTGCCGGGGATGCCGTGTAACAACAGCGCGAAAGGCGCAGGGGCAGGCGTCCCGGCAATATCATAGAGGCCGACGAGCGTATGACCGCCCCCGTGTACCGTAAATTGAACTGCTGTCACATCGGCAGGCATAGCGATTAACGGGTTTTAACCCACGCTTGCAACCAATCATGCACATGCGCGACCAACTCTGGGCGGTAGGACGCAAATTCATGGTTGGCATTTTCGATCATGATGCGCTTAATATTTTCACCGATAAACATCGTGGCGTTTTGCGGATCCATCACTTCGTCTTCAGTGCCTTGTACCACTAACACAGGGCGCGGGGTAACCTTCTTGATGGCGTCGCGGGGTTGAATGCCCACCCCTAAGCTGTTGAAGTCTTCTGCCAATTTTTTGGCCTTGATGCCATTGACAAACGGCAACACCGCGTAGAAGTTTTCTTCTTCGACGTGGACGAGCGAATAATCGGCCACGCCGCTTATCACCACCAATGCCCCAATACGTTCATCTTGCGCGGCCTGCATAATCGCGGCACGGCTGCCCAAACTGTAGCCCACCACTGCAATCTTTTGCGGGTCAATCGGGCGCGGGCTACGCTCGCCCAGAATATAGTCAATCGTTTCTTCTACGTCGTCCTGTTGCATCAACAGGGCATAATTGCCGCGGCTCCCCCAAGAGCCAGCAAAATTCAGCACCAACACATGCCAACCACTGGCACGCAGGGCATGGGCAAGGTCATGGTTTTTCTCGCTGCCGGGCAACCCATGCAACAGCAGGGCAAAAGGCGCAGGGTCTTTTGTGTCTGCTTGATAGTAAACGCCGGTCAGAATGAGCCGTGTACCATCTGGACGGGTGGCGTAAAAGTAAATCGCGTCGGTATCTGCTAAAGAGTGCATCGGTGTTCGCTCCTGTGTAATTGCTTTTTAACCAAATCTATAGTGGCGTGTCGTTTTACGGGCGAGACAGGTCTCGCCCCTACAGGGTTCATGGCCTGCCACGTCTGCAAGACGATTGCCAATTTTAAACATGCGCTTATCTGTGTTCGTAGGCCTGTGCGGTTATGCTGTGCAACATGGCCTGTAACAGCTTCAACTGATGCCCATAATCTTGGGGGTGAAGCAACGCGCTTGGGCTGTGCAAGTAGCGCGCAGGCAAAGAGATCACGGCAGTGGGGATGCCCGCGTTTTGCATATGGATCATCCCGCCGTCCGTCCCGCCCCCTGTGCGGCTCTTGATCTGATAGGGGATGCCGTGCTGGTCGGCAGTTTGCCGAATCCACTTGAGCAGCACTGGGTTAACAATTAAGCGGCTGTCCATCACCGTTAAGACTGGCCCATCCCCAACCCGTGCGGTGGGGTTGACGCTCATAAAGCGCTCGGCAGGGTTTGCAACTGGGTCTGGCAGGTCGTGCGCCGTTGTTGTTTCTAATACAAAGGCGACATCTGGCTGGAGCGCACGCGCCGCAACCGTCGCGCCACGCAGCCCCACTTCTTCTTGTACGGTAAACGCAGCCAAGACATCTACGGGATATGGCCCTGCCTGTAGCAGGTCAATCAACAGCGAACAGCCTGCACGATCATCAAGTGCCTTGCCGTGCCACAGTTCCCCAAGCATCCCGTAGGTGCTGTCAAACACGATCATCGTGCCAAGCGGCGCTTTCCCCTCCGCCTCACCCTTATTGGCCGCGCCGATGTCAATCCGTAGCGCGTCTATTGCGACGACATCTTGGCTGTGTCCCTTATGGATCGGCACCCACATCACTGCGCCATAGAGCGCTTGCTTACCCACCCGCACCCGTAAACCGGGCAGGATGCTGGCATCTATCCCGCCAACGGCCTTAAATTGCAGCAGGCCGCTGCTATCGTAGCCCGTGACCATGAAGCCGACTTCATCCATGTGGGCGGCCAACATCACACGCGGGCGGTTCGCGCCATCCGTCCCGCGCTGGAGCGCCAAGATATTGCCTAGCGCGTCGAGCTTGATCTCTTGCGTGTGGGGTTCAATGGCGGGCAAGATTAGCGCACGGATGGCGTCCTCTTGTCCGCTGATCCCGGCTGCATCAGAAAGCGCCTGTAAGTAGCTCATACGGTAGCCTCTTGTGGGGTAGGGCGTTGCCAATCCAGCGTCGCCAAAAAGTCAGCGTCTAGGGTAGCGATGAAGTGTGCCAGCAAGCGCCCAGCGCGTTCGATGTCCCGCAGGTCAAGCGTTTCAACGGGCGAGTGCATATTCCGTAGCGGAATGCCGATTAAGGCGGTGGGGATGCCCACTTGTGCCACTTGAATCGCCCACGCATCGGTACCGCTGTTTCCGGTGAGGACTTCTTCACTGATCGTCATTTCAAGCGCTTGGGCGCTTTGCTTGATAGCCGCAAATAACTTGGGGTGGAAGTTCGGCCCCATGCTCAACGTCGCGCCACTGCCTAATTCGTAGGTATCACTGCCGTTGTTGCCCGGTTGTGTGCCAAAGGTCACATCCAGCGCAATGGCAATATCCGGCGCGATATGGTGGGCAGCGGTCGCCGCGCCACGTAACCCAACTTCTTCTTGGGTCGTGGCGGCTGCGTAAACGTCCCAAGTGTGGGTCATGGACTGCAATAGAAAAAGCGCATGGGTCACTGCCGCCACTGAAGCGCGGTTATCAAAGGCTTTGGCCGCAAGTTTGCGCCCCAATAGCTCCACCATCGGCACATCTACCGTGATGATGTCTCCCACCCGCACTAGCTCGGCAACGCGGGCGGCAGGTAACCCCACATCAATCATCAGGTGATCCCAGTCGGGATACTTCCGTTTTTCAGCCTCAGTGAGCAGGTGGGGCGGCTTGGTGGCAACAATCCCGCGCAACGACTCGCGCCCGTGTACCCGCACAGATTGGGCAGGCATGACGCGGTTATCTACCCCGTGTAAGCCGTTAAACAAGATGAACCCATCTATCACATCGCGCACGATCATGCCAATTTCATCAACGTGCGCGGCCAACATGATCCGACGCGGCGTAACGGGCGGGTGGGTTGCCCGCTTAATGCCGATCAAACTCCCTAGCCCATCTTGCTGGAAGTCGCTGACAAATGGCGTCCATGCCTCACGGACAACCGCTTGAATGGGGGATTCATAGCCGCTGGGGGCGTGGGATTCCACCAATGTCTTCAGGTGACTTTTTAATTCATAATTCATGGTGTCGTGCTTGCTCCATCGGTTGTGGTGGCTCCCCCGCCGCTATCTACTGGGATTGGGGTGTCACTCGGTGGCGGGATCGGTGTATCGCTCGGTAGCGGGATCGGCGTTTCGGTTGGGAGCGGGATCGGCGTTTCGCTCGGTGGCGGGATTGGGGTATCGGTTGGAATGGGAACAGGGGTATTGGTGGCAGGTGCAAGGGTTGGCACTGCGGTGCTGGCGGGTAACGGGGTATTTGTCGGGAGCGGCGTTAGGCTTGGGGCGTTGGTGCTGGTAGCGATAATCAACGTCGGGACAAGCGTGTTAGTGGCACGCGGCGGCACAAATTGGAACGGCGTCGGGTTCAGCCGCCCCGCAGAGGTTGCACTGGCCTGTATCGTTTGGCTTGGGCGCAGGGTCGCGGTGGCGGTCAGTTCCCCGCCGATGGGGGAAGGGCGCGGGGTTTGGCTTTCTCCCGCCGCAGGCGCGGCATCACGCGGGTTGAGGGCATTGGTGACGAGCAATACTGCCCCTAACAGGTAAAACGGGATGGTGACTACAATCACCCCAATTAACACATAGCGCAACGTCCGGTTATGGGGTGGCGTGGGGGGTGGGTCTTGCGGCGGCGGTGGGATCGGTGTGGTGTATTGCGTCGTCATACGGTCACAACTCTTAGTTGTTGAATGGGATAGGGGTGTCGCTGGCTACCGGGAGCGGGGTTTGCGTGGGTAGCGGGATGTCTGTTGGGATTGGCGTTGCTGTGGGTACAGCTAGGGTTGGGCTAGGCAATGGGGTTTGGGTGCGTGTGGCAGGGCTGGCAATCGTCGGCTGGGTGAGCAACCCGCCCTGTGGCGTGGCAACCAATGTCGAAACAGGCGTAATGCTTGCTGCAACCAGATCAGTGGGGCGCAACGTTGCTGTAAAGCGTGGGTCGGTAAATTCGCGCGTGGCGCTAGGGATGGCGGTTGGCAAGGGCGCACGATCTGCGGGGGCAAGCAGGTATAACACCCCGCCGACACAGTAAAACGGCAACGTGCCTAAAATCACTGCCCAAAGCAAAATACGGTTGCGTCGGCGAGCATTGCCATCGGTATTCGCGGATGCGTTGGTCAAATCCTTTGCCCCCAGTGGATGTGGTAGCGACGCTCTGTAGTATAATGGGGTTATGGGAATTTTGCACCCCGTACTGTGCTTAAGGCGATTACAGCAAACACCGTCATGACTATCTAAAATTGCATACGATGCTGTGTGTAAGGGCGCTGCGCGCAGCGCCCACGTTGATAACACCATTGTTTGTCAGGTGTAAATTTACTACGGCCTCTTGTGGCCTTTTATGAGCCGTTGAATTTTGATGCGATTACCCTGCCAGTGTCGTTCGTCTTGGTGGCGTTAAAATCCGTCACTCGCAAGCAGGGTAAATATCTCAAAGCAAACCTCGCCGCGTTCCCTGTTGAAGTTCGGCGCAATCAGTTATGATTGGCCTATCTTTGTGAATGAAAACCGTTAGGAAAGCACCCATGACTGCATCCCCACAATTTGATGCCACCCTGCTAGACATCTTACGTTGCCCAGAGGCCGTTCACTTTACCGACAAAGGCGCAGACCCCGGCAAGTTGCGCGTCGTGCGCGACGGCTATTGGCTGGTGAGCGATGATAGCGGCAACAAATACCCCGTGATTGACGGTATCCCCAAGATGTTGATCGAAGAAGGCCGCCGCTGGAAGGCGCTTGCCATTGACGAGTTGCCCGTCCCACCGCCCACCGATGACGTAGCCAGCGTGGCCGAAGACGCGCTCCCGCCTGAATTGCAAGAAAAGGCCAATCAACTGCGTGACCGCGCCGTCACTGTGCGCCAAAGCAGCATTGAAACCTTGCGCCAAGCCGCCACCGAGCTACGGCGTGAAGGGCTTGGGGCAGACAATTCGGTGTTGTTACGCAACGCCGATCAACTGGCCGACGAGCTAGAACAGGCCGCCAACGCCATCCAGAACAAGCCGAAGCCACAACCCGCGCCAGCGCCAGCGCCCGCTAACCCAACATGGCCGCTGCTGGCGGGGATGTTTGCCGTTGGGCTGTTCATTGGGGGCATTTTGCGCGGCAACCAGCGCGGAAAGTAATGGGTTAACCCTGTGTAGGGGCGCAAACTATTGCGCCCCTACGATTACAATTTATCCCAGATCAACGACCTTATGATGTAGAATCCCGCCCATGCTCGAACTCATCAGCTTTCCTGTTCCGCCAGCGCGTCACCCTGCTGGCTTAATCCCTACCTTACAATTCATCCTCAACGATGAGGGCATTTCGCCGCGTGACGGCGATATTCTTGCCTTGCCTGCCCAGTGGGTAGCATTCAGTCAAGGGCGCGAACAGACCCTTAATGTGGTTGTGCCTTCCCAAGAAGCGATTGCCTTTGCCCCGTATTTAGGGCGGTCTGCCGCGCTGACGGAATTGATCTTGCAAACCAGCGATCAAATCATCCAGCGTGACCCCGTGTTGACGACCATTAACGGCACGGTTTTTGCCGACGCGGGTATTCAACAACAGGGCAGGTTCGTGATCTTGCCGCCTGTCGGGACGGTCAACGTGGCAGACACCGTGCGGCGAGGACTGAGTGACGCCTACGGGGTGCAGCTTGGGGCGCTCATCAGCGCGGAGGTGGTGCTGTTGGGTCGCAAGGGGCGCGGCGCGGTAGCGTTGGCCGCCGCTGGATTTGAGGCGTTGCAAGATGAGCGTGGTAAGCCTGATCTGTTCGGTAACCCGATGAAGTTCACCGTCCGCAATTGGGCAAACCTGATGGCAAGCGCGGCACACCTGTTCACCGCCAAAGGCGACCATGCCGCCTTGATCCGCAACAGCGGCGCACGTATGGGCGATGTAACGTTTTCCTTCACTGATATGGCGATTGCCGCTGAAGATGACCTGTTCACTTGGAAGCCGCCTGCACCGCGACGCCACGACCCATTTTAGCGCCTTGCCCCGATTGGAACCCTACCTGTGATGATGGATTTTCCCGCCGCCCGCGACTATATCTATGGTTACATCCGCAACAGCACCGGCGGCTACGGCAAAGACAGCGCGCCAGAGGTCGCCTTAGCGCGCATCCGCCAACTGTTAGGCTTGCTAGATAACCCGCATGAACGCTATCCCATCGTTCATATTACTGGAACAAAGGGCAAGGGATCGGTCAGCGCGCTATGCGCTTCGGTACTACAGGCCGCTGGCTACAAGACCGGGCTGTATACCTCACCACACCTGCAAGACCTGCGCGAACGTTACAAGATCAATCAAGCCTTGATCCCTACGGATGTGTTCCCGCAAATCGTTGAACAGGTACGTCCCGCGCTAGAGGCCGTCCATAAGCCGACCTTCTTTGAGGCCGTCACAGCGTTGGCCTTTGCTTACTTCGCACAGGCGCAGGTAGACGTAGCCGTAATCGAAGTTGGCATTGGCGGGCTACATGACGCCACCAACGCCGTGCATCCGGTGCTGTCGGTGATTACCAGCCTCAGCATGGATCATATGAACTTGCTCGGCAACACGATTGAGGAAATCGCCAGCGAAAAGGCGGGGATCATCAAGCCGCGTGTGCCAGTGGTCAGCGCCCCTCAACCGCCAACAGCGTTGGCCGTCTTAGAAGCCGCTGCAAAACAGCAGCACGCGCCTTTGACGTTGGTCGGGCGTGATTGGGCGTTTAGCGCTACTACGCCACGCAACGCCGCCTATGAATCCTTTACAGCGGGATGGCACGACCAAGCGCAACTATCCTACACTGTGCCGCTGATTGGCGCGCATCAG
This sequence comes from Phototrophicaceae bacterium, assembly GCA_049318725.1. GTDB lineage: Bacteria > Chloroflexota > Anaerolineae > Aggregatilineales > Phototrophicaceae > CAIRDJ01. The sequence continues at coordinate 36,934 of JBMOFU010000002.1, forward strand.
GTCATCAACAGCGTGGTGACGTTAGCGGCGCTGGATCAATTGACGCGGCAGGGTTTTACCATCACGCCAGAAGCCATCGCTGCGGGGTTTGCAGCGGTCAAGTGGCCGGGACGCATGGAAGTATTGCGGCGCACGGGTTGCCCCACTGTGGTACTGGACGCCGCCCATAACGCCGCCTCTGTGGAGTACCTCAAGCAGACGTTGTTAGGGCGCTTCCCCGCCCGCCCGCTGATCTTGGTCTTTGGGGCGAAGTCCACGAAGGACATCGAAACGATGCTGACGGTCTTGTTGCCGATCACCGACGGGCTGGTGTTGACGCAATCCACCGACACTGCAACCGTTTCCCCAGAGGCATTGGCGGGGCTGGCGCACCAGCTACACTACCCACACGCGCTAGGGATAGCCGCTACCATCAGCGAAGCGTTGCAACGTGCTGAACGGCTGGCGGGGGAAGGCGGCCTTGTGTGTGTTACGGGGTCGGTGTATCTGGTAGGGGAAGCGCGCACGGTGTATCAGCTTGCACCGGGGGAAACGATTATTCCAGCGGGGCAAACGCCGTGATCCCTGTTTTGCCACACTACACGCACATGGTCAAATTATTGATTCGGCTGTATGAGCGCGGCGCGTTGCCCAACGTCGCGGCCATTTCAGTAGAGCCGCTACACGGCTTTGTCGCCCGTATACACTATCACAGCGGCGCAGTACGTTACTTACATGGCGCGTCTGTCGATGTCAACGGCAACGGCGCCGCTCGCATTGCCACCGATAAAGACTTTGCCAAGCACTTTATGGCCGAACTCGGCTACCGCACGCCGCACGGTAAAGCCTTCTTGACGCCCCATCACAAGGCCGAACTGCACAGCTACTACCACAATTACAACCTACCCGCGCCGCCGTCGTTTGAGGATGTTCCCGATTACATCGCCAACACGCTAGGCTTCCCGTGCTTCATCAAGCCGAATGATGGGCATCGCGGGGTGGATGTCTATCAATGCACAACAATGCACGACGTTGACGCCGCGCTTGCCATCCTCGCAACCCGCCGCCTTGAGTTGATTCTGGTGGAGCAAGCGGTCAAGCTGCCAGAATACCGCGTGGTGATCTACAACGGCGCGCTGATGGCCTGTTACGGCAAGCAAGCGCTCACGGTCACAGGGGATGGCACCTCTACCGTTCATGATCTGTTGGCCGCCACCGCACAGCAGATGGCCGAACAAGGCCGCCCGCTAGACCTTGCTGCCCTGTTGCCACAAATCCAAGCGCGGCTGCACCAGACCCGCTATCACCTAGACAGCGTATTGGCCGCTGGCGAACACCTACAATTGCTTGACGCCGCGAACCTGTCTGCCGGGGGCAAGCCGCACGAATATACCGACACCTTGCATCCCGAATGGGCGGCGCTGTGCGTGCGGCTCAGTCAACAGATGCACCTGCCGTTCGTGGGGATAGATTTCATGTGTGCAGACCTCCACGATCCCGCCGCCGACTACGTGATTATCGAGGTCAACGCCGCGCCGAGTTTGCTCCACTATGCCAGCATTGGCGAAGTGCAAGCCTCCCGTGTGGAAGCGCTCTATCAAGCGATTTACAACACGCCCCCACCCTAGAAGAAGTTCAGCGCTTGCGGATCATCGCCCGCAAACGCGACCTTGAACTCTATCGCCAAAAATAGCCCGCCCAAGACCACAATCACGCTATGCGGATCGTCCCCCCCATCACGAGCATAGGCGGCGGCTCCCTCAACGGTATCAAACTGCGCGATAATCTTGTGCGGCGCGCTGAAGGTGTCCGCCAGTAGCTGTAAGGGCGTGCCATTTTTATACGCCCGCGTGAGGATCACACGCTCGAAGTGCGTTTCAATCAAGGCGGTGATCTGTTGCGCGCTTTTGTTGTACGACACGCCGTAGACCACCGTCATCTGTTGGGCGGAATAGCGCTGCAACAGTTCTTCGATCACCCGTGTGATGGCGTCTGGCGTGTGGCCGACATCTATCCATACGTTGGGCTGGCGCGAAATCTGCTCTAGGCGTCCCGGCCATGTGACCTTCGGCAGCGCGCCGACAATCTCGGCGGGGGGCAATTGGCGCTGATGGCGTGCCAAAAAGCGCCGCGTCACATCCAACGCCGTGAGCGCATTTTCGGCTTGATGTTGCCCCAACAACTGCAACGGAATCGTTAAGCCGTCGGTGGGGAATGATCCGTCGTGCGCTTGCACGGTGATCTGTTGTTGGCCGTCTAAGCGCGCTAGGGCGGTGATCTGGTAGTGATCGGCTATAAAGTGGAACGTCTTGCCACTGACCGCTGCGTATGCCCGCAAGCGCTCATAAAGCGCTGGGTCTACAGAGGATGAAATCACGCTTTCCCCGTTGGGGCGGGTCACGTCTAGCTTGTCATAGGCGATCAGTTCACGGGTCGCGCCGAGCAACTCAGTATGCTCTAAATCCAGTGAGGTCAAGGCAGAGATCGGCGCGGCAAGGCTACGGGTGGGATCATAGCGCCCGCCGATGCCGGCTTCCCAGACGATAACATCGGCTTGGCGGGCATAGAACCACTGCACCGCCACGTAAAAGAGCAGTTCAAACGCGCCCATAAAATCGCCGTCGGGCAAGCTGGCGTTAAAGGCCAACACGCGGTCTTTGTAGGTGTGCAACTCGGCGGGCGTGATCTGCTGGCCGCTGATCTCGAAGCGCTCGGTCACGTCTATCAAGTGCGGTGAGATGAAACACCCGACCTGTGCAAATTGCGTTTGGAGCAAGCCGTAAATCATGCGGGTGGTGCTGCCTTTGCCGTTGCTCCCCGTGACCACAATGGAACGCTCGGCAAAGTAGTCGTGCGGGATGTGCGCGTCATCAAAGAAGCGCCGTGCGCGGTGTAGCCCAATGCCGTTGCCATACTTCCCTAAGCCAAACACATCTATTCCCCTATCTTCTCAGCAGTAAGGCGTTGATTGTACGGCGGGGTAGCGCGCTGTGCCAATAGGTTGACTGGGTTGCATTGTATGTAAAAATAGGGGCAAACGCTATTTTATTGAGGTGCAACATGGCAGAAACCTTCTTCTATATGCAAACGGTGGGCTGGAAAAGCGGCAACGCCCACACTATCGAAATCTGGTTTGTGGAGTATGACGGATGCTATTACCTGTGCGCCGAACACCGCGAAGCGGCGCACTGGGTCAAGAACGTGATTCACCAGCCATCGGTGCAATATCGGCTTGGCGAGAGCAAAACCGAAGCCGCGCCGCTTGCGCCCGCCACCGCGCAGGTGATCCGTGATGAAGAACAGCCCGCAAAGGCGGCAGCGGTCAAGGCGCTACTCAAGGCCAAGTACAATTGGGACGATGGCTTGCTGGTTGAGGTGCGGGTGGGGTAAAGGCAAGCGGGGCGACACATCGTTTATGCCCGTACCTATTCACATCATCGCACTGGGGCTGTCTCTGAAAATAGCCCCCTTACCCTGCGTCGTCAGATACGCTACACTTAGGCCAATTGTCGAAACCTGAATCTTTTTTACCGGAGAAAGCGTTCGAGCATGGCGACTTCATCCCGCACATGGTTTTATACCACCCCAGAACCCCGCCCGTACTTCATCGAAGAGCGCATCAACCATACCCTGTGGAAGAACCGCCTACAGGGGATTTACATGGTTTGCACGCAAGCCACTTCCCCGATTCAAATGACGGGAGACTGGTACGGCAACCGCATTGAATTTGAGTGGGTGCCGGGCAATTACTTCACGCTCCGCACCACTGAAGAACGCAAAGACTTAATCGCCGTTGTGCGCCAAATGTTGATGCTGCGCCCGGCATTGGCCTACATGGACGAGCAAGGCCGCCATGTGATCGAATGGCATATGGACGGCGGCGAAGCCCGTTGGCGAGAAATACAGGGGTCGGTGGGCTATCAAGGGCTGTTGCGCTTACGCACCGACCAGCCCCAATTGCCCGCCAAAACCGAATAAGTGACTATAAACCCATGAGTTTTGTCAGGACGCCTGTGGCTTGACCCCACAGGCGTTCGCTTTACAATGGTGGGCGCACCCCTAATCTCGTTGGAGCTACCCCTACCCTATGAATGCCCTTGTCACGGAATCCCCTGAGCGCATCCGTGTTTTGCGGATGATTGCCCGCCTAAATATCGGTGGCCCTGCAATCCATGTGGTGTTGCTTTCACAAAAGCTCCCATCACCACCCTATGAGACGCGCTTGGTGGTGGGGAACGTGGGCGAAAACGAAGGCGATATGGCCTATTACGCGGCAGAACACGGCGTCACGCCAGAGTTTATAGACGGCCTCCAGCGCAATATTCACCCTATCCGCGACTTGCGCGTGTTGTGGGAAGTCTACCAACTGATGCGTCACTACCGCCCGCACATCGTCCACACCCACACAGCAAAGGCCGGCTTCATTGGTCGGCTGGCGGCATGGCTGGCGGGCGTCCCGGTGATCGTCCATACCTTTCACGGCCATGTCTTTTCAGGCTATGACTATAGCCCGCTTCGGGTGTGGTTGTTTGTCACACTGGAGCAATTGGCGGCGCGCATGTCTGACACGATCATCACCCTAACCGAAACGTTGCGGAAAGAGTTGGCTGAACAGTATCACATCACGCGGCGCGGGCGAATCACCGTCTTACCGCTAGGGCTAGACCTTGAACGCTTTGTAACCGCCAAACGTCAAACAGGGGCATTCCGTAAAGCGTGGGGCATTGCGCCAGAAACCCCGCTGGTGGGGATTGTTGGGCGCTTAACGGGCGTGAAAAATCATCGCCTGTTTTTAGACGCTGCACGGCAAATTCATCAACAACGGCCTGATGTCCGCTTTGTGATTGTGGGCGATGGCGAACTGATGGGTAGCCTGCGCCAACACACCCACGCGCTTGACCTAGACGACGCCGTGATTTTCACTGGCTGGCAAACCGATATGCTGCCGGTGTACGTTGACCTCAACGTCAAGGTGATTAGCAGCAACAACGAAGGCACGCCCGTCACCTTAATTGAGGCGTTAGCGGCGGGCGTGCCAGTGGTCGCCACGCACGTTGGCGGCATCCCAGATTTGCTAGAGGGCGGCAAAATCGGCACCATCGTCCCGCCCGAAAACCCCAATGCGCTGGCAGAGGCCATCCTCCAAACGCTCAACACGCCGCCAGACACCGAAGGCATCCGCCAAGCGATGATAAAGCGCTACGGCATTGACCGCCTTGTGAATGATATTGATAGCCTGTATCGCGGATTGCTCACCCGCAAGGGCGTCAAACTGAGTTCCACCGCACATGATCCAGTTCGTGAGTTCAAAGGGTAACGGCTATGGCAGAGCTTGCTGTCGGCATCATTGGGTTAGGGCGTGTCGGGGTGTCTGTCGGGTTGGCGCTGCGCGAAGCCAACGCAACCCCCGCGGCCAGCAATCACTTTCAGATCATCGGTATGGACAGCCTTGCCAGCAACGAGAGCGTTGCGCGGCGGTTGAATGCGCTGGACAAGACCACCAACGACGTTGCGGAGGCCGTGCGCGACAAAGATTTGGTAGTGGTGGCCGTCCCGTATGCCCAAGCGCGGGAAGTCTACCGCACCATTGCCCATCATCTGCGCGCCGGGGCGGTGATCTTTGATCTGGGGGCGCTCAAACAGCCGCCGATCCAGTGGGCAAAAGAGTTCTTCCCGCCAGAGGTTCACCTGATCGGCGGGACGGCGGTGCTGAACCCTGCGCTGTTGTGGGATGGGCTAGACGACAGCGAACATGCCCGCGCTGACCTGTTTGAAGATGGCACGATGTTCCTTGCGCCTGCCCCTAACGCCAGCAAAGAGGCGGTTGCGCTGGTGACGCGCTTTTCAGAAATCCTTGGGGCAAGCGTTCACTATGTAGACCCCGCTGAACACGACGGGATACACGCCGCCACAGAGGGGCTTCCAGCGTTGGTGGCGTTGGCTTACTTCCGTGCCTTAGCCACCCGTAGCAGTTGGGGGGATGTCCAACGCTTGACCAACCCATCTTTTGGGCGGGCGACCCATCACCTGCTGGATACGCACCCGGACGACCTGCATGATATGCTCATCCAAAACCGCGAAAGCCTGCTGCCGCAACTCGATCAACTGTTGACGGCCTTACACGGCCTGCGGGAGGTCTTGGCGCAAAATGACCGCGACGCGCTAGAGGTCGCCACGACCGACGCCGAAGCGCGCTATAGCCACTGGCTCAAACAGCGCTCACAGGGCAAGTGGGACAACATGCTAGACGACACTCCAGAAGTTTCCATGACGGGGAGCTTTTTAAGCGGCATGTTGGGTGGCTTCCTTGCCGAACGGATTCAGGGCAAGGGGAAAAACGGCAAGCGGCGCTAATCTTGCGCGGGCTTGCATGGGCTTTTGCACAGGATAGATGTCACATGAGCGGTGGATGATTGGTAGGTTGATTTTCTGTAGACCAGTCTATATAATTATACCGAGTTAGAAGGACAAGC
>JBMOFU010000003.1:0-36755 GCA_049318725.1 Phototrophicaceae bacterium
AGGCCTTGTCCCTACAGGATGTTATATCATTTCAACGGTTTTGTAGGGACGACACAGGTGTCGTCCGTCTTTACGGCCTTAAAATCGGTCACTAGCAATCAGGGTAAACCGTATATGGGGTGGCAACTTGGCAAAGCGGCCACCCCGCAAAAAACAACTGTGCCAGCAGTGGGTTCCTCTGTTAAAATGACATGACAAGAGGCCGCCTACCCACTACTCAGGAAAGTCGTACATATGAGCGAAACGCTATTGAACAATCGCTATCGCCTTGTCAGCCAGCAGGGGTCTGGGGGCATGGCGGTGATCTACCGCGCTGTTGACCAAGAATTAGGGCGCACGGTTGCGGTAAAGGTGCTACGGCCAAGCCTGACGCATGACCCCGAATTTTTGCAGCGCTTTAAGGATGAAGCCCGTCGGGTAGCCAATTTGCCGCACCCGAATATCGTTACCATTCACGATGTCGGCAACGACGGCCAAATGCACTATATCGTCATGGAGTTTGTAGACGGCTCTGACCTGAAAAAATTAATCCGTCGTGATGGGGGGCTGCCAGTGGATGTCGCGGTAGACCTCTCTATCCAGATTTGCGCCGGGATTGGTTTTGCCCACCGTAACGGGCTCGTCCATGCAGACATCAAGCCGCAAAATATCTTGCTTACGTCAGACCGCCAAGTCAAAGTCACAGACTTCGGCATTGCACAAGCCCTGTCGGATACCGTTCACGGTGAACGACAAGACGTTGTGTGGGGTAGCCCGCACTACTTCGCCCCAGAACAAGCACGCGGCGAACGCCCTAGCGCCTCCTCTGACGTGTATTCCATTGGGATTGTGATGTTTGAACTGCTCACCGGGCAATTGCCCTACACGGGCGCAGATCAACAAGAGCTGGCCTTAGCGCACATCCGTAATGCCATCCCTCGAGTCAGTGACTTTGCTCCCCATGTGCCAGAAGCGCTGGTGAATATCGTCTACAAAGTGATGAGCAAAGCCCCATCAGACCGCTACCGCATGGGCGATCAACTCGGCCAAGTGCTAATGACCTATCGTGACCGTGCGCGTCAACAAACGGTTCCTTCTCAACGCCCTGTCATGCCGCCGCCCAGCGCTCAACCCACCGTTGCCCCGCCAGCATTCCCGCCCATCGCAGGGTCACCCGGCGCTACGCCAGCAGGGAACGCGCAAGCGCCGCGCCCGCTCTACGTTGATGTGTCACGCCCACAACAAGGTGAACCCACACAACGCTACAGCCTTGCACCGGATGCCCCATCATCAGGCGGCCAGCGCCCCTCAGCCAATACACCGCCTGCTGTACCCCCGCCCCAGCAAAAGCAACTGACGGGGGCAACCCGTGCAATGCCCCCCAGTGATACGCACAGCCTCAGAGAGCGACCAACGGCCAGCGTTGCTGCTGCGGAGCCGAGCGGCGTAGATGTCGTGACCATTATTCTAGCGGTCTTGGCCTTGATCTCGGTGGCTTGCTTGTTCCCAGTGTACTATCTGGTGTATCAGGCATATTTCGGTTAGGCAACTGTGCTAGGAATCTGAAGTCATAGACGCTGCGCCGTCTTCTAGCAGGGTAACACTGTAGCGATCAAGGATCGCCGTTGAAACAGCACCTTCGCGGTTTGGGGTGGCAAGGTACACCCCAACCATACCGCTGGTCATCGTATCATCCGTGAGGGTTAACACCTCAATATCGTTGACATACCCCATTAAAGTTGCCCCGCGCACCTCCAGCCGCAATTGATTCACCAATCCAAGCGGATGAATGGCATCGTTGGGTGTCCACGTTTCGTCAAGGCCGCGTAGCTCACGCCATTCACGGTTTTCTAAGAACCAAACGCTGTAACGTCCAGCGCCATCTACAGCAAACACTCCATAGTTGTTCTCATCAAGGTAGTGAAATACCAGCCCATAACCGCTAGATACCGGGCTATCTTCAGTGAGCATGATGTCTACTGTAATGACTATATCTTCATCATAGAAGTAATCTTGCAATACGGTGGTGGCGGCACGGTTTTGGATGCTGTTGGTAAAGATATAGGTGCCATTTTCACCGCGTGCGCGCAGAATCTCGCCAGAAGCGTTAGCGTCCATAGTGCGCCCCAATAGCCAGTATGAGCCAACCAAAGGGTCATCTTCGTCAAATCCGCTTTCAAAGGGCATATTGACTTGCCCAGTCATACTGGCCGCTGGGTTTGCCACATCATCCACCATGCTAGAAGCCCCCCCCAGACGACGAATTTCCGCAAAGGTCAATGTTGGGGGTACCAGTGCAATTTGAGGTTGTTCTGGGGTTGGCACTGTCGGGAGCGCGTTCTCAGACCTTGTGACGACCAAAGCGGCTGCAACGATGCCGACAATCAGGCAACCGCCAATCACCAGCAAGCCTAATGCTGAACTGGGGCGGATCACTTGTAACGCCTGTGTGACCGTAGCGGTGATGAGGTTTGGGTTTGTCACTTGCCGCGTTTGTTTGCGCCGCATGGTAAGCGTTGGCAATGCCGCTGGAGTTTCTCCACGTATGGCGAGGTCTAAATCTTGTGCCAGTTCTGCCGCTGTTTGATAGCGCTCCTCAGGGGATTTCGCCAATACTTTGAGCAGCACTGCATCTAAGAAACCATTTTGAATATACCCTAGTTCAGACAGCAACGGAATTGGCTCGTTGAGGTGCTTAAGCAAGATCGAAAGGCTACCATCATCCTCAAACGGAGGCTTCCCGGCCAACAACTCATACAAAATCACCCCAAGCGCGTAAATGTCTGTGCGGCCATCTATCGCGCCGCCAGAAGCCTGTTCTGGTGCCATATAAGCGGGCGTCCCAACGGTGACATTCTCTTGCGTGAGTTTGCTCCCCTGCGCGAGGCGTGCAATCCCAAAGTCAGTCAATATAGCTCGGCCAGTCTCATCAAAGAGAATGTTGGCCGGCTTGACATCGCGGTGAACCATCCCCATACGGTGTGCATAATCCAGCGCGCTGGCAAGGTCATTGATGATTTGCAAAATGCGCGGGTGGGGCATCAATTCGCCGCGTTCAGACTCGCCATCCATCACCTGCTTTAGAGAAGGGTTTGGCAAATAGGTCATGACCATATAGCACAGATGGCGGTCATTCTGTTCGAGCGTGGCGTAATCAAAAATCTGAATGACGTTGGGGTGATTAAAGCTGGCTAAAAACTTAGCCTCGCGCTCAAAGCGTGCGCGGAACGTCTCGTCATCTGCCAAATATTCGTGCAAAATTTTGACCGCCACCAAACGCCCTAGTGCCGTATCTTTTGCCCGATAGACCCGTGCCATGCCGCCTGTACCGACACGTTGTTCAATCACGTAGCGGCCAACTTGCGTAAAAAATTGTTCAGTAGAGTCAGGTTGTTGCGGTACAGAAGCACTCATAAAAAGCATTCCCTGCGCTGGAGCCGTCTATGTTGACGTTCAGTATAGCATAGGCCCGTCATCAATCGGGAACAAAGAAAATTTAAGCGCTTTTGGAACAAACCCCCAATCTTTTGTGGTTGCACACACCCTCAACTTGTAAGATACTGTGAGGGAGGTCGTTTTCGTCGTTAGTGAGAAACAGGGAAAAGGACGCGCATGACAAGCCTTTATGAAAAGATCGTTAGTGAACATGGCTCAGGTCGGGACTGGATGGATAAAGTCCCCGGCTTACGGGGTTACCTAGACAAGTCTGACCGCCGCACCGCAGACCGCATGATGCGTGAGCATGTCGCCACAGAGCTGACCAATCGGTTAAACCGCTATGTTGGTATCGAGAAGCAAATCTTGCGGGATGGGGGCTTGGCCTTGATGGGCATCACCCGCGACGCCAAGACCAAGTTTCAAATTTACATTGATCGCGTGAAAACGGCTGCCCCGGGCTATTCTGGCTTTTTCGCTGCCATAAAGGTAGACGACGCCGCAATGGAACGGCTCTATGCCTTTGATGAGGCACAACTGCGCTACCTTGACCAGTTTGATATTGCCCTCACTGGGCTTGAAGAAGCCGTCAAAGCGGGTGAAGGGGTTGAAGATAAAGTCCAAGCCATTTACAACCTCGCGCAGGAAGCCGACGAAGCCTTCCGCCTGCGTGAAAAGGTCATCACCGAGATTGACAGCGCCTTAACTTAGGCGCTTCATTTTGCGCCATGTGGCGCCCCATACATATTTCTTCTACAACGTAGCTTAGGAGCATCACAACCTTATGGCAAGAATTATTGATGTGATTGACCATACCAATGTCGGGGATAATGAACTGGCATGGCGCGAACCCCAACAAGGCAGTGGCGACTGGCGGATGGGGTCTCAGGTGATCGTTGGCGAAAGCCAAGCCGCCGTCTTTGTACGCGGTGGGCAAGCGCTTGACGCACTTGGGCCGGGGCGTCACACGCTTTCTACCGCAAACCTACCGATTCTTTCTAGCATTATCGGCATGGCAACCAGTGGCCGCACCCCCTTCACCGCAGACCTTTACTTCATCAACCTCAAAGACTTACCGCAAGTAGGCTGGGGAACCAACCCCCCGATTGTGCTAGAAACCCCCGGCTATGGGCGTGGTGTTGCCCTGTTGATTACACATGGGGTGATTGACATCGGCATCCAAGACGCGATGATGTTCACCAAGCAATATGCAGTCGGCAAGGCGTCAGTGTCGCTCAACGACATTAAAGAGCGGATTCAAGCCACGCTATTGGGTGAAATCGCCCAGTTGATTTCTAACAGCGGCGCCAAGAGCATCATGGATGCCAACAAGCTGCTAGACCAACTCGAAGGCGCAGCGCTCGTTCAACTCAACGACAAATTCGCCGCGATGGGGATGCGAATCAAGGCGTTTGAATCGAAGCCCTTCACGGCTAAGAACGCCACGCTTGACGAAATTTCTAACTACGTCAGCGCCGAAGCGCTCGAACGCATTGAGCGTATGGAACGGCTCAACATCGCCCGTGACGCGGCCAACAACCCCGGTATTGCAGGGACTGCCGCAGGGGCAGGTCTTGGGTTCGGCGTTGGGCAACAGATCGGCCAGACGATGGGCAACAACCAACCGGACGCGAACACCCAAGCACTTCAACAACAACTGCAACAACAACAGTTGATGATGCAGCAAATGATGATGCAAATGATGCAAAATCAAAATCAGGGGCAACAAGCCGCCGCTGCCCCACAAATTGCCCCTGCTGCGGCCAGTAGCAACCCGACAACGAAGGCCGAAGTCCAAAAGATTTTGGACGACCTTGATATGAAGTTGATGAACGGTGAAGTTTCAGAAGCCGTCTACAACCGGATGTACCAAAAGTGGGAATCCCGCATGGCAGAGTTGCCATAATTCACGCTGATTTTTGCAAGGGCGTGAGGCTTGCGCCCCTGCAAATGCTTAGATCAGACTGTTTCAGCAGATGGTTCGACACTTACCCGCGCAATGTTTGCCCCTAGCCCACGCAATTTAGCCTCAATGTTGGCATAGCCGCGCTCAATCTGTTGGATGTTGGCAATCCGTGTTTCTCCGTTGGCGGTCAACGCCGCTAAAACCAGCGCCATCCCTGCACGAATATCGGGGCTGGCAAGCGTCAAGCCCCCATGCAAGCTAGACGGCCCTTGAATCAACACCCGATGTGGATCACAGAGCGTGACCCGTGCGCCCATCCGTGCCAGCTTATCGGTGAAGAAAAAGCGGCTTTCATACATCCAATCGTGGAATAACACCGCCCCAACGCTCTGTGTTGCCACCACCAGCGCAATACTCATCAAATCTGGCGGGAAGGCCGGCCACGGTTGCGCCTTGATGGTGGGCATCTTGCCGCCAAAATCCGTTTGGATCGTCATTCGTTGCCCGGCAGGGACATATAAATCTTGCCCGCGCACTTCCCACGCCACCCCTAAACGGCCAAAGGTTAGCGCGACCATATCCAAGTGGTGTGGGTCTGCGTTGCGGATGGTGATCTCGCTGCCGGTGACTGCCGCCACCCCGACAAAGCTGCCGACCTCCATAAAATCCGCGCCAATGCGTGCTTCACCGCCATGTAACCGCGCAACGCCCTCAATCACCAACTGGTTGGAGCCAATGCCGTCAATCTTCGCGCCGAGCGTGTTGAGCATGTTACACAGGTCTTGGATGTGCGGTTCACCTGCTGCGTTGCGGATCAGGGTCGTTCCCTTTGCCAATACCGCCGCCATGACCGTATTTTCGGTAGCGGTGACGCTGGCCTCTTGCAAGAGGATATTTGCCCCGTGCAGGCCGTTTTCTACCTTAAAGCGCAAGCGCTTGCCATCGTGAGAAACGGTTGCCCCCAGCGCAATCAGCGCGTTGACCAGCGTATCTAGGCGGCGTTCCCCGATGACATCGCCGCCCGGCAACGGGAGTGAGGCTTCCCCCAAGCGCCCTAACAACGCGCCCGCCAACACAATTCCGGCGCGGGTTTTCGCCATAATCGGGTGAACTTCAGGCGTAGGGATATTCGCCGCATGAACCCGCAGAGTGGTTTCATCTAGCCAGTTGACCGAAGCGCCTAAATGCTCTAACACTTCTAGCAAAACGCGCACATCCACAATATCGGGGACGTTGTGCAAGGTCACGGGTTCATCACACAACAAACAGGCCGGGATCATCTTCGTGGCGGCATTTTTATTCCCGCCCGGCGTGACTTCCCCGTGCAACCGTTGACCGCCCTGAATGACAAATTGATCCATGCTTACTCGACCTCCTTGTAGGCCATGATAACGCTATCTCCCGCGCTCAGGCCAAGTTGCAGGGCGCTATCCCCACCGTTGACAGCAATCTCTAAAAAGCCAGCGCTCCCCACCAAAAGCAATGGCTGACGCAGTGCAGCGCCTGCGTAGGTCGTCTGGACGCCTGCCAAACGGCGTTCCCCGCTGGACACAATCAGATGCTCGGCGTCTATCCGTAGCGGTGTTTCCCATGCCACAATTCCCCCACGCACCTCTAGCACCTTCGGCTGGTCTGGAACCCAGCCAGCGCGCACATTGGTGATGGCATTGCCGAAGTGGTCTATCGAGATGATTTCACCGCGCAAGGTTTTTGCCGTGCGCGCCACTTCTGGAATCGGCAACAGCGTAAGCGATTCTTTTTGGGTGCCAAAGGCGGCTAGGGGTTCTCCGTTTGCCAAGTACGCTGCTGCGGGCGCAAAAATATCGCGCCCATGAAAGGTATGGCTCGGTTGCGGGCGTTGATAGGCTTGGTTTTCTAGCGCGACAATTTGTTGTGCCGGGAACTGCGTGAGGGCATAGCTCAATACACCGTTGTCGGGTGCAACAAAGGTATAATCGGCAGTTTGTAGCGCAATCGGGCGGCGGGCAGTGCCAACGCCGGGGTCTACCACCACCAAGAATACCGTCCCTTTGGGGAAGTAACTGATAGCGCTTAACAGCGCAAAAGCCGCAGCGCCAATATCCTGCGCCGGAATTTCGTGGGTGAGGTCAATCAAGTCTGCTTCTGGGCAGATGGTCTTGATGATCCCCTTCATAATGCCCACATAGGGGTCTTGCAGTCCAAAATCAGTGAGTAGCGCAATAACAGGCCGCATCGCCAAGAATCCCTTTCGTTTGACAAAAACGCGACAACACGGTTATACTCTTTTCTGTGCAAAATGACAGGACGGCTTCGATGCGTTTGCTCAACCATCACCCTTTGCTCCATCATCATAGCGTAATAACCGCGTAAATGGTGCATTGCCGTCTGTAGAACCTTGCCTCAAAACTTGACTACAAAACCCCGCACCGCACGCGGGGTTTTTGTATTGCATCACCTGCGGTGCGGGGTCAATCAGGAGCAGATCAAATGTTAGCAGTGGTAGATTACGGTGCAGGGAACCTGCGAAGTGTGATGCACGCGCTAAAACACCTCAACGCGCAAAATATTCAACTGGTACAACGCCCAGAAGAACTGGCAGGCGCTACCAAAATCATCTTGCCGGGCGTCGGGGCGTTTGGCTCTGGGATGCAAAAATTGCACGCGCAAGGGCTAGTTGAACCGCTCCAAGCCGCCGCACGCGCTGGATTGCCCTTCTTGGGCATTTGCGTGGGGATGCAGTTCTTGTTTGAAGTCAGCGAAGAAATGGGGGAACATCAAGGGCTTGGCCTGCTGGAAGGCAAGGTCGTGCGCTTCCCCGCCCGTCCGGGGATCAAAGTGCCGCACATGGGCTGGAATCAGGTACAGGTCTGTAAACCCTCTGCGTTAGTGGCGAACTTGCCCGACGAGAGTTACACCTATTTCGTTCACAGCTACTACTGCGCGCCGTCGAACTCGTCGGATGTGTTGCTGACAACCGAATATGGGCAACCCTTCGCGGCGGCTGTCCAACGGGACAACCTCTATGGGTTACAGTTCCACCCAGAAAAAAGCCAGCGCACCGGCTTACAAATCCTCAAGAACTTCTTGGAGCTATAAATGCAAATCTACCCCGCAATAGATTTACGCGCTGGCACAGTCGTCCGCCTGCGCGAAGGCGACCCGAACCAGCAAATCACCTTTAGCGATGATCCCGTTGCGGTGGCGCGCCGCTGGCAAAGCGCTGGAGCAGATTGGGTGCATGTCGTCAACCTAGACGGCGCATTTGAAGACCAAGCCGATACATTCCTCAACTTACAGGCACTAGAGGGTATCGCCAAGCTAGGGATCAAAGTGCAGTTCGGCGGCGGCTTACGAAGCATGGCAGGCATTGAATTTGCTTTAGATGCTGGCGCGTCGCGGGTGGTACTGGGAACTATCGCGGTGAAATCCCCAGAACTGGTGGCCTTAGCCGTCAGCAGCTACGGCGAAGAAGCGATCTGCGTCGCGTTAGATGCCCGCGACGGCAAAGTGACCACACACGGTTGGATGGAACAATCTGAACTGACACCCACCCAGTTAGGGCTGATGATGGCTGAGCGCGGCGTGCGCCACGCACTGTTTACCGATGTCAGCCGCGATGGGATGCTCACAGGCTCCAACGTAGAGGCCACCGTTCAGCTAGGGCAATCCACCCCATTGCAGGTGATTGCCTCAGGTGGGGTAAGCTCGCTCGAAGAAATCACGATCTTGGCGCAAAGCGGTGCAGTGGCAGGCGCAGTAATCGGCATGGCGCTCTATCAAGGCAAATTCACCCTAGAGGCGGCGCTTCAAGCCGCAAAACTAGATAAGGACGTATAAACAATGCTCACCAAACGGATTATCCCCTGCCTTGATGTGATGAATGGGCGCGTGGTGAAAGGGATCAACTTCTTGAACCTGCGCGACGCCGGCGACCCAGTAGAGCAAGCAGCAGTCTATGACCGCGAAGGCGCCGACGAACTGATCTTCTTAGACATCACCGCCAGCCATGAAAACCGCAATACCACGTTGGATATGGTGCGGGCAGTGGCCGAAAATGTCTTTATCCCGTTTTGCGTTGGCGGCGGCATCCGCACCATTGAGGACATCCGTGCGACGCTACTGGCCGGAGCCGATAAGGTCAGCATGAACAGCGCCGCCGTCAAAAATCCAGACCTGATTACGCAAGGGGCGTGGGCATTCGGTAGCCAGTGCATTGTCGTAGCCATTGACCCGAAGCGTATTGATGGTGAATGGATCGTTCATATCAACGGCGGCAGAATCCCTACTGAAAAGCGCGCCATAGATTGGGCGCGGGAAGTGGAAGCACGCGGCGCAGGTGAAATCCTGCTCACCAGCATGGATCGTGACGGCACAAAGGCCGGCTACGATATTGCCCTCACCCAAGCGATTAGCGCCGCTGTCAACATCCCTGTGATTGCCTCCGGTGGCGCAGGCGCAAAAGAACACTTCAAAGACGCGCTGACAATCGGCGGTGCAGATGCCGCCCTTGCAGCGACCTTGTTCCACTTTAACCAGTTGCGTGTGGGCGAAGTCAAAGATTACCTTGCCAGCGAAGGCGTGGCCGTGCGGCTCACGGGTTGGGAATATAGCCAATAATGGTCACCGTCAGTGATGTAAACAGTTTGATTGCCCGCATCCGTTGGAACGCAGACGGGCTTGCCCCGGCGGTTGTCCAAGACGCCGACACCCATCAAGTGTTGATGCTGGCGTGGGTCAACGCAGAATCCATCCAAAAAACGCTAGAGATGGGTGAAACGGTATTTTTCAGCCGTAGCCGCCAAGAGCTGTGGCACAAAGGTGCTACCAGTGGGAATATTCAAACACTGGTGGACTTTCGGCTAGACTGTGACGGGGATGCCCTGTTATTCTTGGTGCGCCCAGCAGGGGCGGCCTGCCACACGGGGGAAACGTCGTGTTTCTACCGCACTGCTGAAGAATTCGCCACAACGGAAACACCCTATGCCTGATTTCACGCTCAATGACCTAGAAACCATCATCCAAGACCGTCATCAGCACCCCACTGAGGGGAGCTATACCGCTAAGTTATTCAGCGCTGGCACACCCAAAATCGCCCAGAAGGTCGGTGAAGAAGCCGTAGAAGTGGTGATCGCCGCGCTTGCACAAGGCCGCGATGACCAACTGGGCGAACTCGCAGACCTGTTCTATCACACGCTGGTGCTGATGCGCGCCCTCGACATCAGCCTAGAGGATGTACAAGGCAAATTGGCCGAGCGTCACCAAAAGTAACGCTGTGATTCATAGGGGCGCAACAGGTTGCGCCCTGCTTCTTGTTCACCCCATACAACACGCGATAATGACCGAAAACGACACGCCATTTTCAGTTGAAACGACTTTTTACATCCGCTACGCCGAAACCGACGCGATGGGCATTGTGCATCACGCCAGCTATATCGTGTATTTTGAAGAAGCCCGCAGCGTCTATACCCGCGCACGCGGGCGTAGCTACGCAGAGATGGAACAAGACGGCTACTTTTTGGCCGTGACCGAAGTCCATAGCCGTTATCACCGTTCGATGCGCTACGGCCAGCAGGTGACAGTGAAGTGTTGGGCAAGCGAAGTCAAGAGCCGCACCCTGAAGTTCAACTACGAAATTTACGATGCAGCCACCCGCGAGCTGTGCGTCAGCGGCCAAACCAGCCACATCTGCCTAGACCACGCCGGCAAAGTCGCGCGCTTCCCCAGCAGTTGGACACAACACTGGGAAGTACCCCTTAACAAAGAAGACCATTAAATCCTGTTGACGGTCAATATGACGTTTTATATACTTAGGTCAACAGTAATTTAACGAATATTTGATTTTGGAGCCACCGAAAAAATGCTTACCTACGCAGACCGCCCGTGGACGCAACACTATGACGCCCATGTTCCTACGACACTCAACCCTTACCCCAAAGTTCCGGTTCACTACTTCTTAGAAGAAACCGCGCGCAAGTTCCCGCAACATGTGGCGCTCGTGACCAGTACACGGCTCCCCGGGGGGCTTGGCAGGCTAGGCCGTATGAATGCCAAGATGACCTACGGCGAACTCAACGCTGCTGCGGATGCACTTGCCGCTGCCTTGATCGAAAAAGGGCTGAAAAAGGGCGAACGGGTTGCCCTCATCATGCCGAACTGTGCCGCCTTTGTGGTGAGCTTCTTTGCCATCCTTAAGGCGGGGGGTGTAGTTGCCGCGACCAACCCCACCTATCCCGATGAGAAAATGCAATTTCAGATCAATGACTGCGATGCCCGTTTTGTCGTGTGCCTTTCGATGTTCTACACCCAAGTGAACCGAATCCGCAAGCAAACCCAGATTCAACATGTGATTGTCGCTAACATCAAAGAGTATCTGCCCGGCTTTGCCAAAACGCTGTTCACCATTGCCCGTGAGCGCAAAGACGGCCACCGCGTTGACAAACTGGAACCCGCAGATTTCTGGTTCCAAGATTTGCTCAAGCAATTTCAAGGCCATAAAGCCAACATCGAAGTCAGCACCCATGACCTTGCAATCTTCCAGTACACAGGCGGCACCACTGGAACCAGCAAGGCGGCGATGTCTCAACATCAGGCGTTGGTTGCCAATACGCTGATGTGTAAGGCGTATCTAGGCAGCAAAGAAGGTCAAGATTCCTTCCTTGCCGCCATCCCCATGTTCCATGTATTCGGCATGATCGCTGTCGTGTGCTTTGCCGTCGGGATGGCCGCCCCGATGTACTTGGTGGTCAACGCCCGCGACATCCCCGACGTGTTGGATGTCATTCACACCTTCCGCCCCACGCTATTCATGGGGGTGCCTGCGCTGTATAACGCCATCAACAAACATCCCGACGTGCAGGCTGGCAAGTATGACCTCACTTCCATTCGCGCCTGTGTGAGCGGCTCTGCCCCCCTGCCGCCGCCCGTCAAGCGCGAGTTTGAGCGGCTCAGTGGCGGCGTGATTATGGAGGGTTTCGGCATGAGTGAATCCCCAACGGCATCTCACTGTAACCCGTTGTTGGGTGAAAACCGCGTCGGCTCCATCGGAATGCCCATGCCAGATATGGACATGCGCGTCGTCAGCCTTGATGACGGTGAAACTGAGGTTCCCGTTGGCGAAATTGGCGAATTGGTCATGAGCGGCCCCATCCTCATGCAGGGGTACCACAAGATGCCGACTGAGACCGCCAACGCCCTGCGTGAGTACAACGGCAAGGTATGGCTCTATACGGGGGACATCGCCCGCATGGATGAAAACGGCTACTTCTACATCGTAGACCGCAAGAAAGACATGGCGCTCATCGGTGGCTTTAACGTTTACCCGAACATCGTCGAAAAGATGATTGCCGAACACCCCGCCGTACAAGAGGCTGCTGTTGCCGCCGTTCCACACACAGAAAAAGACAGCCAAGAAATGCTCAAGGCATGGATTGTGTTAAAGAGCGGGCAAACCGCCACTAACGCAGACTTGATCCAGTTCTTAGAGGGTAAACTCGCCCCCTATGAAATCCCGCGCCGTTATGCTTTTGTGGCCGAACTCCCCAAGACTGCCGTCGGCAAGACCTTGCGCCGCGAACTGATCCGCATGGAAGTTGAAGAACGCGAAGCCCAACAGAAAATAACGCAGTAACCCCACCCTTGTATCCGCACATCGCCCTGCCGCCACCTTAGCGGCAGGTTCGGGTTATCAACAATAGCGAACGTCCTATCCCTATTTCACAACCTTTAGAATAATTACAGCTTTGGAGCAACTATTCATGACTTCCTATGCAAACCGCCCGTGGACGAAAAGCTACGATGCACACGTTAAACCCAGCCTTGCCCCCTATCCTGAATACGGAATCCCACACTTTCTAAAGACTGCTGCCCAACAAGCGCCAGACAATATCGCCCTTGTGACCAGCACAAGGCTCCCTTCCGTATTGGGGAATTTAGGGCGGCTGGCAACGCGCCTGACCTACGCTGAACTTGACCGCACATCCGATGCGCTGGCAGTGGCGCTGATCGAGATGGGCGTGAAAAAGGGGGATCGGGTGGCAGTGGTCATGCCGAACATCGCCGCATTTGTGATTAGCTTCTGGGCGATCCTCAAGGCGGGCGGCGTGATTGCCGCCGCCAACCCCACCTACCCGGCAGATAAGCTCAAGTTTCAGATCAACGACAGCGACGCCAAAATATGCCTGTGCATGTCTTTGTACTACAACACAATCCAAAGCATTCGTAAAGAGACACAGCTAAAGCATGTGATTGTTGCCAACATCAAAGAATATCTGCCCGGCCTCGCTAAAACGCTGTTTTCGCTTGCCCGCGAGCGCAAAGAAGGCCATCGTGTAGAAGCGCTTGCCCCCGGCGATTATGCCTTCCAAGCCTTGCTTGGGCGCTATGCAGGCCAAACCCCGAACGTGACCGTCAAAGGCAATGATCTGGCATTGTTTCAGTACACTGGCGGTACTACAGGGGTGGCTAAGGCGGCCATGTCTCGCCACAGCGCGCTGGTTGCCAATTCGCTCCAGTGTGAAAATTACCTGTTGGCGGACTCGAAAGACTCATTTTTAGGTGCAATCCCTATGTTCCATGTGTTTGGGATGGTGGCCGTTTTGATGTTCGCCACTGCCCTAAAAGCGCCGATCTACCTTGTTCCCAACGCCCGCGAAATCAGCGACGTGTTAGATACGATCAACACCTATCAACCGAGCATCTTCATGGGCGTACCTGCCCTGTATAACGCCATTCGCTTGCATCCAAAGGTCACAGCGGGGGAAGTTGACCTGTCCTCCATTCGCGCCTGTATCAGTGGCTCAGCGCCCCTAGCCCCGTCAACCAAAGTGGAGTTTGAAAAGCTCAGCGGCGGTCGGCTGATGGAAGGCTTTGGGATGAGCGAAACCCCAACGGCAACCTTTGTGAATCCGCTAAAGGGAGAAAATCGCACAGGTTCTATCGGCTTGCCGCTGCCAGACGTAGATGTGCGGATCGTCAGCCTTGATGATGGTGAAACCGAAATGCCAATGGGTGAGCCGGGGGAATTGCTAGTCAGTGCGCCGCAGAATATGGTCGGCTACCATAAAATGCCCACTGAAACCGCTAACGCGCTCCGTGAAAAAGACGGTAAGCTCTGGCTTTATACGGGGGACATCGCCCGCATGGACGAAAACGGCTATTTCTACATCGTAGACCGCAAGAAAGATATGGCGCTCATCGGCGGCTTCAACGTGTATCCCAACATGGTCGAAAAAGTCATTGCCGAACACCCCGCCGTTGCTGAAGTTGGCGTGGCGGCCATCCCGCACCCGCAAAAGGTCGGCCAAGAGAGCCTCAAGGCATGGGTTGTGCTTAAAGAGGGGCAAAGCGTGACCGAACAGGCTTTGATTGAACATCAAGAGACAAAATTGGCGGGCTATGAAGTGGCACGGCGCTTTAGCTTTGTGCGCGAACTGCCTAAAACCGCCGTCGGCAAGACACTGCGCCGTGAGTTGATCCAAATGGAAACCGCCGCCGCCGAAGGCACTCCACAAGCCTAACCTGCCCTTCCCCTACGATTCAGTAGGGGAAGGGGCTAACCCATCGGCCAGCGCATTCAGGTAAGACTGTAAAATCACCTGTGCGGCCAAATCATCAATGGGGGCGGTGGGTTTGCGCTTCTGCTGGCGTGCAAGCCCACGAGCGTCACTGCTGGTCAATTGTTCATCCCATAACAAAAGCGGGCAAGGGATCACTGCGCGTAACCCTGTTACCCACGCTTGGACAATATCCGCCTGTTCGCTGTTGCCTTCGTTGCTCGGCAACCCAACGATCACAGCCACAGCCTGCTGTTGCTGGATAATTTGGGCAATGCGGGCGTAATCGGGGGCATCCCCCTGCCGATCTAAGATCATCAACGCCCGCGCCGAAATACCCATCGCATCGCTCACTGCCAACCCAATCCGCTTGAGTCCGTGATCTATCCCCAATAGACGGCCAATCATGACGGGGTAGCCTCCTGTAATTCAATTTCTATTCGTGCTGGAAGTAGCGGCATATGCGGCAACCACGCGGGGAATAGCCTTACCTCTGGAACGGTGTTCTGCTGCATATCCACTGTGGTGGTTAAGTGGCTAAAGGCTTGGTCAAGCGGACGCGCTGCAAGTTCGTGCTGCAATTGCGGAACGTTAACCGATTCTTGAATCGTGGCGTTGGCCGTCATCGAAAAATTGATGGTGCCTTCTGTGGACATCTGCGAGACGGTGCCACGTACATAGCGCAACGACTCCGGCACAATCAGCCGCCCACGCGGAACCTGTTGACTAAGGTTCGCAAAGGCCACTTGTTGCCCAAACTGCTCATCCACCGCCACCGCTTCCACAATTGCCCGCATGGTGAGCGTCAGCGTATCAGTTGGCTCGCCCAACTGTGCGCTAAAGGTTTTCCAGTCGGCGCGTTCTTCGGCAATCCGAATGGTTTCTAAAACGATAAACTGAGACTCATTTAGCAACGGCTCCATTTCGTTGTAAGCCTGAGCCTGAATCTGTTGCCGTACCATAGCTTCTAGCCGCTCTAAGTCTTGGTCAGTGACCGCCTGCAAAACATCACTGGTACCGCCGTTGGTGGGGATAGTATTAATTACATCTACCACGCCAGACAACGCCCCATTGACCGTATTGATGAGTCCGGCTTCAACGTTGCCCACCGCCCCCGCGTAGCCTTGTAAGGCCTCAATCGGCGCTTCGATTTGTGCGCCAGCGCCAGCCGGAACCGTGACGGCAATCAGCGTGCGGAACTCAATCGGGCTACCGGCGCTGGTGGTGACCCCAGTCCCTTCTGGGATTTCAACGGCGCTCACGGTGCGGTTGATGAAAATCACTTGACCGAGCGCCCGCGTACTATTGAGCGGGATTGTTCCCGTCGTTTCAAGCGTTCCAGTTTGAACAGCTTCCACCCGTAAGCGCGTCATGGGGATAATGCCCTGCTCCACATTGATGTCTGCGATATTGGGCGACGCGGTAATATCCACAGTATTTTCGACCTCCGTTTGGGCAGGCGTAATGCGGATCGTTGCGCTTGGCACAACCCCATAGAGGCCGCCTAACACCGCAAGCACAAGGATGCTCGTTATCAGCCAATTGCCGCGACGTGGCAGAGCATCAGCACTCACACGGCTTGCAACCGAACGTAATTCGTCTGGGTCAGGCTCATCTGCCGGGCGTTGATAGCGGTTGGTAAAGACCTTACTGCGCCCACGCTTCCAGCGGTGGCGTTCGCTTTCGCTGACCGTGCTAAACACGCTGATATTGAGTTCGGCGGCGTGCTGTGCCACCAACAGATCGTGGCTAACCAACGCCAAACGGATCGCCCGCCGCATGGCCTCACGCTGCACTAGCACTAAATCGAGCTTGCGGCGTAAGACCGTGCCTTCTTCCGGCCAGACCAGTAACACACGCTGACCGCGAAAGAACGCCAGACGATCCCGCACAGCAACAGGATCGTCATTCGGGGTAAGCTGAATCAAATAGGCAGTTTCGTTCATACGTTTTGGGGGAATAGCAAAGCAGGAAGGCAAGCGTGTGCCTTCCTGCGCGCAATAGCATAACGCTGGACGATCAAGCGGTATAACTCTCAGCGATTAAACGCCGTGCCGCATTCAGCGCTGCTGGCAGCTGGGCGCTATCTTTGCCGCCCGCCTGTGCCATATTAGGGCGCCCGCCGCCACTGCCGCCAATCACTGCCGCCGCTTCACGGATGATGTTCCCTGCATGTAGCCCCTTCTTGGTCAGGTCATCGCTGACGACAATCAACAGTTGCGGTTTATCTTCCACCACACCCCCTAGCACTACCACGCCGGACGGATGTAGTTTCTTAAACCAGTCGGTGATTTCGCGCAAGGTATTCATGGGTAGCCCATCGAACTGTGCGATCAACACCGCTACCCCTTGAATCGTTTCTGGCTTTTGCATCAACACATCAAAGCGAGACTTTGCGCTTTCACGCTGAAGTCGTTCAATTTGCCGTTTGTTCTCGCTGATTTCTTCCTGTAGTGCCGCCACCCGCTGAACAATCGCGTCTGGGGTCGTCCCCAATTGACGAGAAACGCCCTTTAAGCGTTCAATTTGCTCTTGTGCATAAGTCATGGCACCTTCGCCCGTCAGCGCCTCTATGCGGCGTACACCTGCGCTGCTGCTGCTCTCGTTCAAGAAGATGAACGCGCCAATTTCTGCCGTGTGCTTGACATGCACCCCACCGCATAACTCGTAGCTGTAACGGCTATCTGACGTGCCGCCATCAATACTCACGGTACGGACGACATCAGTGTATTTTTCACCGAATAGCGCCATTGCGCCTTCCGTGACAGCCTGCTTGTAGGGTTTGCTTTCTGTTTGTACGCTGTAGTTCTGCAAAATCGCCGTGTTGATTTCGGCCTCAAGGCTGCGAAGCTGTTCATCCGTGACTTTTTCATCGTGAACAAAGTCAAAGCGTAGGCGGTCTGGCGCTACGAGCGATCCGCGCTGTTCAACGTGCTTGCCCAACTGGTTACGTAACGCGGCATGGAGCAAGTGCGTGCCAGTATGGTTGCGGGTGATCGCGTTACGGCGGGCAACATCCACCTTTGCAGTAGCAGGTGACCCCACACGCGGCGAGCCTTCTAACACCTCTGCGCGATGGATAATCAAGCCGGCCACCGGCTTTGCCATATCTTCTACATCAATTGACCAGCCTTCGCCCTCAATGATGCCTGTATCGCTTACCTGCCCACCCGATTCAACGTAGAAGGGCGTTTCACGAAGCACCACTTCCACTTGATCGCCAACAATGACGTTGTTCACAGGCACGCCGTCTTGCAGCAAGGCCACCACGCTAGTATGTACAATCGTGGAGCCGTAAGGGTCATAGCTTACCCCTGCCGCCGACAACTTATTTTCTGCCTTGAGTTGCTCAAGCAATTGATTATAAACATCACCGCTAGACATGACTCCCATTGCCTGCCCTGCACCGCTATCGAGGGCGTGTTGTTCTTCCGCTTGGGTATAGCCGTCCATATCGAGGGTGAAACCGCGTTCTTCGGTGATGTCTTTCGTGACCTGAATCGGTAAGCCGAGCGTCGCCTTGAGGAAGAAGGCGTTATTGCCGGGGAACACCGTCACCCCTGCATCACGCAGGGCGTCCAGTTGTTGGTCAAGCTCTACCAAGCCACGATCTAGCGTGCGACGGAAGAACACTTCCTCTTTAGTGATGGTGCGTTTGATAAAGTCCGCCTTTTCGACCAATTCCTTATAGTGGCCACCCATGACCTCAATCACGGCATCGGCAACCTCCCCCAAGAAGGGGCGGTCAAAGCCGATTTTTGTTCCAAAGCGTGCCGCACGGCGGATCACCAAACGGCAGACAGAATCGCGCCCCTTTGCGCCCGGCAACACCCCATCGGCAATCAAGAACACTGCTGCGCGCACATGGTCGGCAATCACCCGATACGGGATGATATTGGCGTCGCGGGCGTCGTCGCTATGCCCAGTGAGTGCCTGCGTTTTACGGATAATCGGCATAAACAGGTCGGTTTCATAGTTGGCCGTCTTGCCTTGTAAAATGCTGACAATCCGCTCTAAGCCCATCCCTGTATCTACGCCCGGCGCAGGCAACGGCGTATCATACACGCCTGTATTGTCTGGGTCGGCTTGGGTGCGGTTGAACTGCATAAACACCAAGTTCCAGATTTCCAAAAAGCGGTCGTCTTCTTCCTGAAGCATCGGAATGATGTCATCTACCCGTCCGTCGGGGTATTTATCCCAGTGGATTTCACTGGTAGGGCCACACGGGCCGGTTTCTGCCATTTGCCAAAAGTTCGTTTTTGGCCCCATCCGCGCCACCCGTTTAGGGTCTACGCCAATATCTTCCGTCCAGATTTTGTAGGCTTCATCGTCGTCACGGTAAACCGTAAAAACCAAGCGGTCAGTGGGCAACTGATAGACTTCCGTCAAGAGTGTGTAGGCATAGCGGATGGCGTCACGCTTGAAGTAATCGCCAAAGCTGAAGTTGCCGAGCATCTCAAAAAAGGTATGATGGCGCGGCGAAGGCCCAACGTTTTCTAGGTCGTTGTGCTTACCACTGACCCGCATAGACTTCTGCGAAGTCGTGGCGCGGTTATAGGGGCGCTTATCCAAGCCTAAAAACACATCTTTGAACTGCACCATGCCCGCATTGGTGAACAAAAGCGTGGGGTCATTGGCCGGGACGAGTGCAGAGGAGTCTATGCGTTGATGTTTCATTTCTTCAAAAAAGCCTAAAAACGCTTCGCGCACGGCGGCGCTCGTCATGGACTGCATCCCGTTGGACTTCCTTTGTGTTGATAGTCGTTGGCAAAGTGATAGATCACGACAAATTATAGATTCGTGCTAGAGCGCAAACAAGCCTGTGACCTATAATACAAGGGCATTCAACCAGCATTGTCATTTCGAAAAGGATACCTGTGGATTATGCCCACAATTGACGAACAAGTAGCAGTACTGATGTCCGGTGCAGCCTACGGCGACCCAGAAACCAAAGAGGCCATGCGTAAGGATTTGCGCGAACGGCTCATTGAAGCAGAAAAAGAAGGCCGCCCGTTGCGTGTCTACTGCGGCTACGACCCGCGCACCTCAGATTTACACCTCGGCCACACCATCACCATGCGGAAGCTGCGCCAGTTCCAAGACTTCGGCCATGATGTCACCTTCTTGGTGGGTACATTCACCAGCTTAATTGGTGACCCGTCTGACAAGGACAAAGCGCGCGATCAACTCACCCCTGAACAGGTAGATCACAACGCACGGACTTATGCTGAACAAGCCTTCAAAATTTTAGACCCCAGCAAAACCCGCGTGCGTCGCAACGATGAATGGCTTTCCCCGTTGGATTTTGCCGACATCATCCGCCTAGCCAGCAACTTTACTGTGCAACAGTTCCTTGTGCGCGAAAATTTTGCCAAACGCCTTGAGGCCGGGCAAGCGATTTACCTGCACGAATTTTTCTATGCGCTGATGCAAGCCTATGATGCCGTCGCCCAAGAAGCCGATGTGCAAGTGGGCGGGCAAGATCAACTGTTTAACATCTTGGTTGCCGGGCGCAAGCTCCAAAGCGGACTAGGCCAAAAGCCACAGATCGCCATTATCATGGGCGAAAGCCTGCCCGGAACTGACGGTGAAGTAAAAATGAGCAAGAGCTTAGGCAACCATATTCCGCTGATGGGTGAAGGTTGGGATATGTTCGGCAAGGTGATGAGCCTCCCCGACAAAGTAATGCCCATCTATCACAAGCTGATTTTGGGTTGGTCAGATCAACAACTGCAAGAACTCGAAAGCGGCCTGAAAAACGGTTCATTGCATCCCAACGAAGCCAAGATGCGTCTAGCGGGGGAAATTGTTAGCATCTTCCACAGCCCCGCAGAGGCTGAAGCGGCTCAAGCGCGCTGGGATGAAGTCTTCCGTAGCGGGAGCGGCATTCCGCAAGACATTGCTGAAGCCCCGTTAGAAGGCGAAAGTGAGCGCGTCATTGACCTACTGCGGCGGCTCAATATGGTCAGCAGCGGCAAAGAGGCCAAGTCGCTCATCGCGCAGGCGGGCGTCAAACTGGATCAAGCGCCTGTGGGGGATGCCGATACCCTCATTACTCGTCAGATGCTTCCGGTTGTGTTACAGGTGGGCAAACGCAAATTCATTCGGTTGGTCTAGGCCAATAAAAAAAGCGGCGCAATAACTGCGCCCCTTTTCAGCACTGAACAGACTTACTTAACTCACGTTACGCAGGCAACAGGAATCTGCCCCAAAATTTTGCACAGGTCTGTTAGGAATCGTCTCACGGACGAGGCAGGCTTCACCGCTACAAGGTCATGGATTGTAGGGGCGACACAGATGTCGCCCGTGAATCGGTCTTTAACAGCCATTTGCTAATGGCCTGCGTAAGGTGAGTTACTTAAGCTAGTTGCCCACAACCTCAGCTTGATTAACGCTGGTGACGAAGGCGTCAATCCCTGCAAAGTCGTTGATGGCAGCAATAAGGTAGTGCGTGCCTGCGGTCAAATTAGTGTCAGAAAGGTCAATCAAGATCGGTGATGGGGCGCCATTGGCGGTCACTTGAATATCATAGGTGCCAGCAAAAACCGTAAAGGTCATAGCGCCGTCATTGTTCCCAAGCGAGTTAGGGTAAGCCAACGTCGCAGCGAAAGTTTGACCATTGACCACAAGATCAATTGGCGGGGAGCCAGCGCTGGCGTGCAATACGGTGAAGCGTGATTCGCCCAATGGAATTTCGCTGTAATCTTCTTCGATCACATGCACAGCCAACGGAGCAAGGTCTGAGCGGGAAGCCAAGCCAATGGCCGCAATCGTATACCACTTCCCCCCACCGACGATGACATCTACAGGGCCAATCATGGCTTGGTCAATGGAAGTACCTGTTGGGGCTATGGCGACACTGTAGGTGCCCGCAGGCACGGTCAGCCATTCGCTCATTGCTGGGTAGGCAATGTTGGTAAACGCACTCAATTCGCCATTGATGTAAACATCTGCGGCTGGAGCATCGAATGCCACATGCGCCACGCGAATGTGTGAATCGCCTTCTAGGGTTATTGCGACATCTTCACCGAATACACGGTCTTGAACGGTGTCGGGGTTGGTGGCAACAAACACCAGTTCCGGCGCAACGGCATCGCCAACGACGGCAATAAAGTAGTTGCGGTTAGCAGTCAACACTTGGGCTGCCAAGTTGAACAGAACCGTTTGGCTACCTTCTGTGAGTTGAATTTTCAGGTCATAGGTGTTTTGCACAACATCAATAATCGAAGTGCCATCACTACTTGCTGAAGGATACCCTAAACCAGCAACTAACAACGTGTCGTTAGCAAGCACGCTGATAGGCAGCGCGTTAGGGATGCCGTGGAACATCGTTACACGGGTTTCAGCGGAGGCGATTGGGCTAAAGTCTTCAATAATGACTTGCACTGTCAGGGGAGCAATATCAGGGCGCTCAGCAAAACCAAGCGCCGCAATGGTATACCAGCCGTCTGCCTCAACTACAACATCTAATGGCCCAAGCACGGCGGCATCAATGCTGGTCGCGTTCGGGGCCATCGAAACGTTGTAAGTTCCTGCTGTGGCAACATACCAGCTTGTAACATCGCCAAACTCAAGACCCATCAATGCCAACTCACCGTTAACATAAACATCTACCGGGCCAGCATCCACAGAAAAGTGGGCAACGCGAATGTGGGCATCGCCCTGAGCAAGCACGGGTAACGCAGCAATGCTTAATCCCAACACAACCCATACAAGCAACAACTTACGCATAAGAATGACTCCTCATCATCAGATAGGTTGTCTGCTAATGACATAAAAAAGTAAAAGCAAACGTCAACCGTAGGATTGTAATGGCAATTGATTAAGTGTGGGATAAAAATTAAGAGAAATTTACAAATTTAGGAATAAAGTACGGTATCGCCCAGAACTGTTCAACCGTGTTCTGGGCAATACGGCACGCTTATTCTCCGGCCTTGTGCGTCCAAGTCAGTTGTTCACGAATTTGGAGGTCTGTATTGCGGATTTTCATCGCCAAGTCTGCGGCAAGGTTCCGCATCAGGCGATACCCCAATTGCGGGTAGGTATCGCACAGGCGCATCAGCTTCTCGCGTGGGATGACGATCAAACGGGTTTCTTCCTTTAGGGCAAGGGCGCGGGCAGAGCGTAACCCTTCGTCCACCAAAGACACTTCCCCAAAAGATTGCCCCCGCCGTAACGTGGCAATCGTCTGCGCGCCAATCGAAGAATCTCGCCCTAAAATCGCGGGGTCAACTTGAATCGCCACTTCACCATCTGCGATGACAAACAACTCGCTGCCGGGGGTGTTTTCTTCAAAGATGATTTTTCCAGCGCCATATTCGCGCTCTTCCGTGATGGACGAAACAAGCTCCAATTGGGTGTTATTAAATTCATAAAAGATGTCCGCTTGCTTTAACACCACAACCGACATCGTAGGCTCCTTATTTGTACAAAGCGATAATGACTCTATAGTGTGCATTGTAGCATAGTTAAGGGCGGCAACCAATTTTCACAGAATAAACTTTCTTGACCCGTTAAAAGCTCTCATTCACAGCTAAAACCTTTTATGGTATATTCAGCACCGTCTAGGAACTGGAGTTTTACCCAAAATGTCTAAGAAAAAGCCACATAACCCACTTCCGCTTACGGAACTTCGGCCAGAACCACTCCCCTATGCCGTGTGGGGCAATGGGCAAATTAATGCTGGCGCTCATGACCAGATGCGCGCCGCGATGCGCCTGCCCGTAAGTGTTGCAGGGGCATTGATGCCAGACGCGCATGTGGGCTATGGTCTGCCGATTGGCGGCGTGCTTGCCACAGAAAACACGGTCATCCCCTATGCTGTAGGGGATGATATTGCCTGCCGCATGAGGATTTCTCTGTTTGAGGCAACCCCGAATCTTTTAGCACAACATCAGGGCAAGTTTGAGCGCGCCCTTGTGGAAGAAACACGCTTTGGAGCGGGCGCAAGTTTTGCCCCCCATGAGCGTGCTGAACACCCCGTGATGGATGATCCCGATTGGGAAGCCACCCGCCAATTGGCTGCGCTGAAAGACAAAGCCTACGCCCAACTGGGGACGAGCGGTTCTGGCAATCATTTTGTGGAGTGGGGTGAGCTTGAAATCTTGGAGGAGGACGCCACGCTAGGGCTACAGGCGGGAACCTACTTGGCGTTGCTTTCTCACAGTGGGTCACGCGGCATTGGCTCCAGCATTGCCAACTACTATTCAGAGATTGCCAAGAGCCTACACAACCTTGATAAATCGGTTGCCCAACTCGGCTGGCTCTCGCTAGATAGTGAAGTCGGCCAAGAGTATTGGCTCTCTATGGAACTTGCCGGGCGCTTTGCTGCGGCCACCCACGAGATCATTCATCGGCGTGTGGCAAAAGCCGCTGGTGTCAAAGCGCTGGTGAGCATTGAAAACCACCATAACTTTGCATGGAAAGAACCCTATGTGGATGAAACAGGTGAACTACGTGAAGTCATCGTCCACCGCAAGGGAGCAACGCCCGCCGGAGTAGGGGTCTTAGGGATCATTCCCGGCTCAATGGGCGATGTAGGCTATATCGTGCGCGGCAAAGGCGTCACAAGCTCGCTGAATTCTGCATCGCATGGGGCGGGGCGGACAATGAGCCGCCGTCAAGCGTTAAGCCAAATCACCAAGAGCGATCAAAAACGCTATCTGAAAGAGAGTGGCGTAAAGCTCATTGGCGGTGGTCTTGATGAATCGCCGCAAGCCTATAAACCGATTGAAGCGGTGATCGCCGCGCAAACCGACCTTGTAGACTTGATTGGCAAGTTCACGCCACGTATCGTTCGCATGGACGGAGACCTTAGCACATGAACAGTTATCGCATAGATGAGTTAATCACCGTCTGCATTGCGCGCCAAGTTCAAGATGGCGAAGTGCTGGCGCAAGGGATCAATACGCCGTTGGTGATGGCGGGCTACATCCTTGCCAAGTGTACCCATGCGCCAAAGGCCACCTTTGCGACTGCCATTGCCCCCGGTCTTGCTGAACAGTGGAAGCCGTTAGGGATCGCTACCGCAGAGGCCAACTGGCTAGAGTCTGCGTTGACCGTCAACGGGTTTGATACAGCGGTGGGGGAACTTTTGCCGCGTTATCAGCCGAAAGAGTTTTTCCGTCCTGCACAGTTACAAGCCGACGGATGTTTTAACAATATCGCCATTGGCAAGGACTATCAACGCCCGCGAATGCGCTTGCCCGGCACAGGCGGAATCCCGGACGTAACGACCTATTCTGAACAGGTTTACCTGTATGTGCCGCAACATTCCCGCGTGACCTTCGTCCCGCAAGTGGATTTTATCAGCGGCTTAGGCCATGTGCCGCAGCGCAAGCGCGGCAAAGGCCCCGTTTACTTGGTCAGCAACTTAGGTCAATTTGACTGGGCAGACGGGAAAATGCGGCTTACCCACTTACACAGCGGGATCACGTTGGAACAGGTTCAACAGAAAACCGGCTTCCCGTTGGCAATTGCCCCTGACCTACAAGAAACCCCACCCCCAACGGCTGAAGAATTACGCTTACTGCGTGAGGACATTGACCCGCTCAACGTGCGCGCTTTAGAAACCCTCAGCGGGAGCGCCCGCAAGGACTTGCTTCGTAACATCTTGCACCATGAGGGCGTTTTACACTCAAGGGGTAATGACCCACTCGTTTAAGTTGCGGAAGCGGTCACTTGGCACCCCCATCACCCCCAGTTGTACGCCTTCGACATTATTGCGGACGGTGTAGGTCATCAGCGGGTAGTATAGGGGGATGGCAATCGCACGGTCAATAAATTCAGCTTGGAAGGTGCGGTAGTAGTCAATGCGGTTGAGGCCAAACGGATCGCGGCGCGCACGTTCGACAATTTCGCTGATACGGCGGTCATCCACTGCGCCATAGTTGGCACCATCGGGGTATTGCCCTTGATGCCAAAAAGCGTAGGGGTCAGGGTCAGCACTGTTCCCCAATGAAAATTCGACCAGCGCCATGTCAAATTCACTGTTGTCAAGCCGTGCGGCATAGGTTGTGGCATCCACGACTTCGGGTGTAATTTGCACGTTGAGTAGTCCCCACTGCTGGCGGATTTCGTCTGCAATGGTTGGGAATGGCGCAATATCTGGCACAAGTAGGGTTGCGCTAATCAGCGGAGCGGTACTGGTAGCATCTGCGGTGAGGTTCGCCCGTTGGAGCAACGTTTGTGCGGTGGTGAGGTCATAGGTCGGGAACTGGAGCGCGGCGCTGTATCCCCATGTGCCGGGCAATAGCGGATTATTGGCGGGTACGGCCACATTGACCATATTGCGCTCAATAATCGAGTCTTGGTTCAACCCCAACGTGAGGGCGCTTCTCACCCGTGGGTCACGAAAGGGATTCGGCGCTTCACCCTCTGCGGGGCGTTGCCAGTTAAAGAGCAAGAATCCAATTCTGGGCGCAAGTTGGGTGTATTGGTTGGCATCGTTGAGCGTTAGTAGGCTTTGTCGTTCACTGGTACTACCAGAAAGTAGCCCATCCAGTTCACCGGCTTCAAACGCCGCACGCACGGATTCTACACCTGGGTAAATCTGAAAACGCATCCGTTCTATCGTATACGGGATCGCCTGCGGATCACGCAGGCGGTAGGTTGGCGCAAGCCGCAAATCTACCGCATCTATCCGATTGCCCGTTGTGGTGCGAAGGGCTTCTAGCTGATATGCCCCTGTCCCAATCGGAGAGAGGTTAAAGGGATGTGCCAGCACTTGATCCGCTGTGACCCCTTGCAGCGCGTGTTCTGGCAGGATGCCCACCTGTAGCACATCCAAAAAGCTCCCCAGCGGTTGCGTCAGCCGGAAGCGTATCAGGTGATCCCCCAAGACTTCGACCTCAACCGTTTGCCAAAAGGCCGTCACTTGCGGGTCAATAGAAGACGCCGTGTCGCTGAGTAACCCCACTGTAAAGGCGACATCGCCTGCGGTGAAGGGGACGCCATCCTGCCACAGCACATCTTGGCGCAACCGAAACACATACTCAATACGGTTACTGGCGACAATCCACTCCGTTGCCAGCAAGGGGATGGGTTCGCCGTAGCTGTTGGTCGTCACTAAGCCCTCAAAAATCAGGCGGTTGATGCTGTCTTCAGCGGCATTTTGCCCTTGCAACAACGGATTAAACCGCTCCACCTGCCCGACAACCCCTTCACGGAAGGTCACCACCGCATCTGGCGCATTGATTGCGGTTAGTAATACAGCGGTTACAGGTTCTGGGGTGATGGAGGGTGCCACTGTCTGCGTTGGGGGGGCTTGTGTCGCGGAAGGTTCAACTTGGATTGGGGTTGGGGCTGGAGTATTCGCCCCATTGAGAATCAAAACGGTGCTGAACAGCAATAATGCCCCAATCAAGGCTACAAACTGCCAACGGAATCCACGCAACATCAGTTTCTTTCCCCCAGTTGGCAGCCTGTTATCGTGCAGGTCAGTTTAGCGATAGAACGCAAACGCCAGTACCGAAATCCCAACGAAGGCAATACAAAGGCCAATCGTCACCTGATAGAGCGTCTTTTCTAGCCCGCGACGGGTACGGGTTGCTGCGTTGCCACTATCACCGCCGAGGAATGAGCCAAGCCCTTCCCCGCGTACCTGTAACAAGATCAAACCGATTAACAACACCGATACGAGGATCGAGGAAATTTGCAGCGTTATATTGAGCATTATCGTTCCCTAATGTTTCTCAGTAGCAAAGTTTAAGGAGTCTAGCACAGAGCCTAGCCGCTTGTAAACGATTTGATTGCAAAAACAGGGAGGGAAAGTGTTTTCCCCTCCCCGATAGTGTTATTCAGCGATAAGGTCAGCGGCAGGTTCTGTCGCAATAACAGGGTTTACGATCTCTGTTGCCGCTTGGGTACCTTCGGGCGTGGTCTCTGTCAGCGCTGCGCTCACTTCCCCCTCTTGCAGGAATTGCAAAGCGCCCTGTAATTGCACGTCGCCAGCAATAGACTCGGCATCTTCAAGGTCTAATAGGTAGCCCCCTTCTGGATCCCAATCAATTTCAATGTCTGGGGTAATGCCCAGTTTATGAATCCAGTCGCCATTGGGGGTGATCCAGCGCGCAGTCGTAACCCGCAGGCCACCGCCGTTGGATAGCCCCTGCCAAATTTGCACAGTCCCCTTGCCAAAGGTCACTTCACCGATGATCGTTGCCTTGCCTTGATCTTGCAACGCCCCAGACACCAACTCAGAAGCACTGGCGCTAGATTCGTCCACGAGCAAGACCAACGGAACGTCTAAGCCCACATTGCTCCCATCCGCGTTGAAGACCTGTTCACGCCCTCCAGCGAACTCCTCGCGCAAGATAACCGCCCCTTCTTCAAGGAAGGCGCTAGAAATGCGAATGGAGCTATCTAGTGTGCCACCGGGGTTGCCGCGCAAATCCAAAATTAGCCCAGTCAGTTCTGTGCCTTCAAACGAAGCCAGCGCTTCGTCCACTTGTGGGCGGCTTTGCGAGTTGAACTCATACAGGCGAATATAGCCAATATTGCCTTCCAGTAGCGCATACTCTGCGGTCGGGATCGGGATGCTATCACGGGTAATTGCCAGCGGGATCATTTCTTCCCCGCGACGGAAGGTGATTTCCACCACAGAGCCACGCGGCCCGCGCACTTTACCCGCCAGTTCAAGCTGAGTATTCCCTAACACCTCTTCGCCATTGACGGTGACGAAAATATCGCCTTCTTCCACCCCTGCGCGTGAGGCAGGCGTGTCTTTGAGAACATTAGCGACGGCGATTTCTCCAGTTTCTTCGATGGTGTAAATCACCACGCCGATCCCTTGAATCTCCCCAGAGAGGTCTTCGTTCATGAGCGTATAAAATTCACTGGGGATGTAACCGGTGTATTGGTCACCGACTGAATCGAGCATCCCTGTGATTGCCCCTTCCGCCACGACATGCGGGTCAATCGGGTCAAGGAACTCCTCCCGTAGCAGTGAGTAGGCGTCCCAAAATGCAGAAAATTCTTGCTCTTCTTCTGGAGAAAGGTTAATCTGTAAAGCGTCAACGTTGGTCACACGCCCTAACAAAAACCCGCCGACAAAAACCGCCAACACCAACAAGGCAGTAAACGGCACGCTGCCAAACCGCCAGTTGCGAAAAGGCTTCATGAATATTGAACTCCAATTGTGAACTCATCAACGCTTATTATACAATGACGATAGCAATTGAAGCGCCCAACGTTTGATGAGATTTAACCCTATGTCCCTTGAACAGTCTCAAGCACTGCTATTTGGCCTTGCGCTCGGTGATGCACTGGGCTGGCCGACTG
Source organism: Phototrophicaceae bacterium (assembly GCA_049318725.1). Taxonomy (GTDB): domain Bacteria; phylum Chloroflexota; class Anaerolineae; order Aggregatilineales; family Phototrophicaceae; genus CAIRDJ01. The sequence goes on from JBMOFU010000003.1 coordinate 29,134, forward strand.
AATTTCTGAGCCAAAGCGCCATCCGCGACCAATACGGTGAGCAAGGCATCCAAGCGCCGCCTCACCCCGCTCTCTATACCGATGACACCCAAATGACATTGGCCTTGACCGAAGGCTTGTTACAGGCTGGCCTTGCCGCTGACCTAGACCACCAAATGGTGGAAATTGCCGAGCAGTTCGTCCACTGGAAGGACACCGCCCCATCCCGTGCACCCGGGCTCACCTGTTTACGTGGTGTAGAAAACTATGAAAGTAGCGGGAGTTGGCGCACTTCTGGGGTGGCATCGTCTAAAGGTTGCGGTAGCGCTATGCGGGTGGCGACGCTTGGCTACTGCTATCAACATGACCCCGAACGCTTGCGGATTATTGCACGCGCTTCTAGCCAGATCACCCACGCCCACCCCGCCGCGTTGGATGCCGCGGTTGCTGCTGCCTATTTGGTCAAACTGGCGCTAGATGGAGTGCATCCAAAGGAATACCTGCGCGAGTTGATGGCTTTCTTGGGCGATTGTAGCGAGGATATGTCGCGGGTGTTATATCGTGTCGGTCAAGCGCATATGGCCGATGAAGTCTATGCCATGCGCCACATTGGACAGGGTTGGACGGGCGATGAGGCCGTTGGGCTGGCACTGTGGATCGTGCAAAAGTTCCCTGATGACTATGTGAAGGTCGTGCAACGGGGCGCAAACTACGAAGGTGATAGTGACTCTATTGCCTCAATTGCGGGGGGAATCAGCGCGGCGCGGCTAGGACTCGCGGCCATCCCTACCGATTGGCAAGCGCGCTGTGAAAACCGCGACCTGCTGCTAGACCTATCGCAACGCATGGCGCTTGCCCGCGCCACTTATTTGGAGGCACAACCGTGAACAAGCCAGAGCTAGTGGCACACTGCATGGCAAAGCCGGGCGTACAGGAAGATTACCCGTTTGGGCCAGACACCCAAGTCTTTAAGGTGATCGGCAAAGTTTTTGCGCTCACCGATGCCGGCAACGACGCTGAAACCGTCAACCTCAAGTGTGACCCAGAACACGCGATTTTGTTGCGCCAAACCTACCCTAAGGATGTTTTGCCCGGTTACCACATGAACAAGCGCCATTGGAATACGGTCACCCTAGCGGGCGCTGTTCCCGATGACCTCTTGCTTGAACTGATTGACGAATCCTATGATTTGGTTGTTGCGTCGCTCAAGAAATCCGAGCGCGACCAACTGCGCGGGATGCCCTAGCCGATGCCTACATTTTGTAACTTGAACGAAGCCGTCACTCTCGTCCAAAACGGCGATACACTGGCACTTGGCGGATTGGCTCTCAACCGTTCGCCAATGGCCTTTACGATCGCCTTGCTCCAACGCGCCACCCCACCCCAAGCGATCACTTTATTGGCCTTTACTGCGGGCTATGCTGCCGATCTGCTGGTTGGGGCGGGTTGCGTGCAAACGGTACGGAGTGTCTACTTTGGGCTAGAGGTGTTTGGCTTTGCGCCGATGTTCACCTATCACGCCAATCGTGGTAGCCTGAACATCCTAGAGGAGACTGAAACCAGCCTTGTCTTGGGCTTGCGCGCCAGCATCAACCACACGGGATATTTGCCCTCGCAGGTCTGGCAAGGCACAGACTTGCTCAAACTGCGCCCAGATGTGCAATCTATACTAGACCCCTATAGCGGCGAAACCGTGACGGCCTTCCCTGCCATTCATATCAATGTGGCAGTGATTCATGCGCTCTATGCTGACCGCGCAGGCAACATTGCCCTAAACAATAATCTTGGGCTAGATTTACTCTTGGCCTATAACGCTAAAACCGTGATCGTGACCTATGAAGAACAGGTTGAGCAGTTACATCCCGCGCCACACCTAACAATTCTCCCCGCGCCAGCCGTCCATTATTGCTGTCATGCCCCGCAGGGTGCATCCCCCACCAGTTGCTACCCGCGCTATCCCATGCAGGGGGGAACCCTGCTCGACTATGCCAGCCAAGTCAGTGATCCAGCCAGCTTTCATGAGTATTTGCACAGGGCGGTTATAATGGCCTCTTGAAGGCGGCCTACAAAGTGGCTATGATGGTTTGTAACAGCAAAATAACAGGGGAGTTCGCGCAAGCGGGCTGAGAGGGTGCGTATGGCCGCACCGACCCTCGAACCTGATCCGGATAATGCCGGCGTAGGGAGATAAGCGCACAATGCGACTATTCAATGTGCCATCTCCGTGCTGGGGATGGCCTTTTTCGTCTGAGGCTTCCTCAAAGGTTGCTGTTTTATTCGATCTTGCCTGTTGGAGGAGCAACCCCCTATGCGTAACCGTTTTTGGAATACCTTGATCTTGCTGTTGGTCGCTGTGACGGTGATCCACGCCCAAGCGCGTCCGTTTGAGGGCGTCACCTTGCGGTTGATTACCCACGATAGCTTTGCCTTTACTGAAGATGTGTTAACGGCCTTTGAAGATGAAACCGGGATGACCGTTGAAATCTTGCGGGCGGGCGATGCCGGCACAATGGTTAATCAGTCCATCCTCAGCAAAGGAAATCCGCTGGCAGATGTACTATATGGCGTGGATAATACCTTCCTTAGCCGTGCGTTAGAGGCAGATATATTCATCCCCTATCGTTCCCCATTACTAGAGAGCGTTGCAGAGGAATTTATCCTAGACCCAGAATACCGTGTGACACCGATAGACTACGGCGATGTTGCCCTCAACTATGATGTGGCTTATTTTACAGACAACGAGCTATCCATCCCGCAATCGCTGGCCGAACTCACCGACCCAATATATAGCGGGCTACTGGTGGTAGAAAATCCAGCGACTTCATCGCCCGGCCTCGCCTTCTTGCTCACGACCATTGGTGTATTTGGTGAAACGGGCGACTACACCTATCTCGATTACTGGCAGGAATTGGTTGCCAATGATGTCTTAGTTGTGGATGACTGGACGAGCGCCTACTACGGCGAATTCACGCTTGCGGGTGGCGATCGGCCATTGGTCGTAAGCTACGCCAGCAGTCCACCCGCTGAAGTGTTCTTTGCCGACCCACCTGTTACGGAAGCACTCACCGGCGCGATTGTTGCCGATGGGACGGCTTTCCGTCAGGTTGAATTTGCAGGTATTCTGCGCGGGACTGAACAAGAAGCGGCTGCCCAAGCCTTTATTGACTTCCTACTAAGTGAACCCTTTCAAGCAGATATGCCACTCAATATGTTTGTCTTCCCCGTCAAGCCAGACGTGCAACTGCCTGACGTGTTTGTTGACTACGCGCAAGTGGCGCAAACGCCTGTAAACGTCAGCTACACGGACATTGAAACCCACCGCGAAAGCTGGATCCAAGCATGGACGGAAGCCGCCCTGCGCTAATGCGCCGACTCAACCGCTGGCTGTGGACTGGGCTACGGCTCACCCCACTGGCGTTCTTGGCGCTATTCTTCTTCTATCCCCTGTGGAGCATCTTCCAGTTAAGCCTTGCCCCGCAGGGGGTGCTTGACCTCAGCGGATGGGTGGCACTCACGCGCAACAGCTACTATGCCAATATCGTCTGGTTTACGACGTGGCAGGCGTTGCTTAGTACAGCCTTGACGTTGCTGATTGCCTTGCCAATCGCCAATATCTTCATTCGGTATCGCTTTTGGGGCAGAGGCGTCTTGCTGACCTTGAGCGCGTTGCCGTTCGTCCTGCCAACGGTGATTGTCGCAGTGGCCTTCAGCGCATTGCTAGGCCGCAATGGATTGCTCAATGACGCCTTAATGCGTCTATTCACCTTAGACACCGCCCCAATCGAGCTAGAGCGCACGTTGACGTTAATCTTGCTGGCGCACATCTTTTATAACGTGCCGTTGGCCTTGCGCCTGTTGGTCAGCTACGGCGCAAACCAATCTCCACGCCTAGAAGAAGCCGCCCAGACCTTTGGGATTAGCGGCTGGAGGTTATGGTGGCAAGTGCGACTACCCCTACTGCGCCCGGCCATCACCAGCGCGGCACTGCTGGTTTTTCTGTTTACCTTTACCAGCTTCGGCGTCATCTTGATTCTAGGCGGCGCACGCTTTGCCACCCTAGAGGTGGAAATCCACCGCCAAACCACCGCGCTGTTTAACCTGCCGTTGGCCGCACTGTTGGCCTTGCTCCAAATGGCAATTACAGTCTTGATTACATCGCTGTATAGTCAATCTCAGCGGGCGGTGAACACTGCAACACTTGTCAAAGTGACCTTAAAGCCCATTCCCCCACCAGCGCGAATCAGCGCACGGATTGCCGTTGTCGCGTTGTGTGCGCTAGTCTTCTTACCCTTATTCGCCTTGATATTGCGCTCGGTGCTGGACGACGGAATATTTTCGCTACGCGCCTATCAGCAACTTGGCACGATCTCACGCCAATCGGTGTTATTCGTCCCCCCTGTCGTGGCGATTGGCAACTCGTTGCGGGTGGCACTAGTGACAATGCTGTGGGCGGTGATTTTAGGCGTGTTGGCCGCCTATCTGTTGTGGACTGCTAAAAGGTGGCGCGGGTTACTTGATCCGTTGTTCTTGTTGCCGCTTTCAACCAGCGCGGTGACGCTAGGCTTCGGCTTCATCGTTGCGCTAGATACCCCACCCTTGAACCTGAGAAGCTCTTGGTGGCTTTTGCCGATTGCCCATACCCTTGTGGGGTTACCCTTTGTCGTGCGGAGCGTGTTACCTGCATTGGCGGGCATCCCGACCAATGTCCGTGAGGCCGGGCTACTCTTTGAGCCGAATGCGGCGCGGCGTTGGCGCTTAATTGAACTCCCCCTATTGGCACGCGGGATTAGCGTTGGGGCGGCCTTTGCCTTCACCGTCAGTATGGGCGAATTTGGCGCTACACTCTTTGTCGCACGGCCAGAAACCCCTACAATACCGTTGATGATCTATCGGCTCATCAGCCGTCCGGGGATAGACAATTACGCCCAAGCACTGGCAATGAGCGTCATCCTGTTAGGGATTTGTGCGCTGGCCTTTCTGTTGATTGAGGGTGTTCGTGGGTCTGTCAGTAGTGAGTTTTAGGAGCGCCTGTGATGGCATTTAGCGACATCCAACAAATTACCGTAAACGGCGTCCGCTACGCCTATCGCACAGCCGGAGAAGGGGTGCCGCTGGTCTTGCTACACGGGTTTACAGGCAGTAGCGCTTCATGGTCAGATGTTGCGGAATCCTTAAGCCAGCGCTACCGTGTGATCGCCCCAGATTTGTTAGGGCATGGGCAAACGGAATCACCAGAGGATGCAACCCGTTACAGCATTGGGCTTGCCGCACAGGACTTAGGAGATTTGCTGACGCTGATCTGCGATGAACCGGTATTGTTACTGGGTTACTCGATGGGCGGGCGCTTGGCATTGTACTTTGCGTTATACTTTCCGCAGCAGGTGCGCGCATTGATCTTAGAGAGCGCCTCCCCCGGCCTAGCAACACAGGCCGAGCGCAATGCACGCCAACACAGTGATGCAGCGTTGGCAGCATCGCTACTTGAAACGGGATTAGAAACGTTTATCAACCAGTGGGAAGCCTTACCGCTGTTTGAGACACAGCAGGCAGTATCGCCAGAAGTTCGCCAACGCCTGCGCGACCAACGGCTACAGAATTCCCCAAACGGGCTTGCCAACAGCCTGCGCGGGATGGGAACGGGTATGCAACCGTCGCTATGGCCGAAGCTGGTCGAACTTGTTCCGCCTACCCTGTTGCTTACCGGCTTGCTGGACGCAAAGTTTACCAACATTGCTCAACAGATGGCTGAACAACTCACTGACGTGAAGCATCACATCATCCGTGCGGCAGGCCACACGATTCACCTTGAGCAACCCATGCAGTTTGTGCAAAGCGTAAATGGGTTTTTGGCGGATAGATAATGCGCTACTGTTGTTATTGTGGGCGTGTGGAGCATCGCTGTGATTGTGCAAAGCCCACTAGCGCATTGCAGGCGCTTTTAGCCGTTATCGGGGCGGACTATGCGCCAAGCTACCGAGAAACGCCCTATAAGCGTGGGGTTCCACCGCAGGTTAAGCGCCGTGAGCGCGCCATACTCAAGCGTCACTATGCGAATTGGAAGGCGCAAGTCTCCATGCGGGACGGGCTATACTGCGCGCATTGTGGGGTAACTGACGCGCTGGTGCTAGATCACGTTTTGCCGATAGCGCGTGGCGGCACCTCTACGCCAGAGAATTTGCAATTGCTGTGCGCCCGCTGTAACCGCCTTAAGGGGAAATTGGTTTTTGTGGGTCAGTTGCCTGCACGCGGGTGACCAAATACGTTTGCATCTCGCCCTTGCCTTTGACCATCACCGCTTCGCGCCGCGCTAAGGTATAGCCGCCCCCCAGTTGTTGCGCGGTCTGCTCAGAGATATGCACCGCACCCGGCACCCCCGTAGATTGCATCCGACTAGCGATATTGACAGTATCCCCCCACAGATCGTAAGCGAATTTGGTAGAGCCAATCACCCCCGCCACCACTGGCCCAGAGTGAATCCCAATGCGGATGTGAATGGGCAACGCCCGCGCAGCAACGAACTTGTTGATATAGGCCATCATATCAAGGGCAAGGTCAACCACAATTTGGGCGTGCTTGTCATTGGGGAGCGGCAACCCGCAGACAGCCATGTAAGAGTCACCAATCGTTTTGATCTTCTCCACGCCATACTTGGCGCACAACTGGTCAAACACCAGCACGATTTCGTTCAACAGTTGCACCAATTCACGCGGGGTGATCGTTGCCGCAAACGCCGTAAAACCGACCAAATCGGTAAACAATACTGAAACACTCTCGAACTCGTCGGCGATCACATCTTCTTCTTGTTTCAGGCGCAATGAGATTGGCTCTGGCAATATATTGAGCAATAACGATTCTGACTTGGCATGTTCCCGCGCCAATTGGTCATTGGCCTCTTGCAATGCCAACTCTAGGTTACGGCGCTCTGTGATATTAAAGATAGAAACCGCCGCATAGCTGGCTTCACTGGTTTTTCGGTAGTCATCGCGGGTGATAGGCTGAAACTGGACTAAAAAGTGATAGCCAGAGCCTAAATCATCGCCGGCCATTTCAAAGCCTAAATCACGGTCAATTCGCTCTTGAACCACCGTCCATACCCCATCAATCTGTGCAGAAAAGTCGGGGTAAACGCTATGCAACAGCCCCCATAAAGACTTGCCTGTAACATCACTCATCCATCCTAAGCCCCAGCTTTCGGCGGCGCGGTTCGCACGGATGATAATGCCATCACGGTCTAGTAGGCAAACCAACTGTGAAATCGCATCGGCGGTGGCTTCCCACTCTTGTTTGGCCTGTTCAATGCGGTTCACCAAACGCTGAAGATCATTCGCTGTACGGATGACCCGTTCGCCAATCCGCACTCGTGCGCGCAGTTCACGGGGAGAAAACGGGCGGCTCACATAATCGTCCACACCAGATTCTAACCCCTGCACCATAGCATCACGGCCTTCTTTGGCCGTCACCATGATAAGGTAAACGTAGCGATCTTTGATTTCAGCACGAACTTTGCGCGCCAAATCTATGCCGGGGCCAAGGGGCATCATCCAATCTACCAGCACCAACTGAATCTCATGTTCACCAATAAGCTGAAAACCCTCTATAATATTATCAGCCTCAAAGACCTCATAATCAGACGGGTCAAAAAT
>JBMOFU010000004.1:0-33774 GCA_049318725.1 Phototrophicaceae bacterium
CACGCTCTAGCGCCAAAATCTGATCTTCGGCGTTGAGGACAAGGTTTTCATAGTCCTTCATCTCTGGTGTGATGTAGCGTTCGCCATTCACTAGTGTTTGCTTGCGAATGTAGTTGTCTGGCACGCGGTGGGCGTTGGCGTTGGTGACTTCGATGTAATAGCCAAACACTTTGTTGTAGCCCACCTTGAGCTTGTCTATGCCGCTGCGCTTGCGCTCGATGTCCTCTAAATTGGCGATCCAGTCGCGGGCGTGCTGGCTACGCTCTATTAGGTCGTCTAGGGGTGCCGAATAGCCAGCGCGGATGGTTCCAATGGTGTTCAGCACTGCTGGCGGGTCATCGGTGATGGCCGCGTTGACCAGCTCTGCAAAGGGTTTGCACGGGTCAAGCATGTCATGCAATACCTTCAGCGGCTCTAGTCGCTTAACCAGTTGTGTAAGCATCGGCACGGTGGCTAAACTGTCTCGCAGTGCCAACAGATCACGCGGGTTTGCCCGCCCCATCATTAAGCGGCTGGTTAGCCGTTCAAGGTCGTTGACTTGCTTGAGCGCGGTCACAAGGTCTGCCCGTAGGGCGGCATCGCGGGTGAGGGATTCGACGGCATCGAGGCGGTTATTGAGACGCGCCAAGTCTAAGAGCGGTTGGCTCAACCACTGGCGTAGGCGGCGCGCCCCCATCGAGGTGATGGTGCGGTCTAATACCCCCAGTAAGCTCCCTTGTGTGCGCCGTCCAAGCAGGGTTTCAGTCAATTCAAGGTTGCGGCGTGTGAACGGGTCTAGCACCATGAAGTTGTCTAGGCTATAGGCGCGCAGGTGAGTCAGTTGGGCAAGGTTGTTCTTTTGCGTGTCGCGCAGGTAGCCCATCACTGCGCCAGCGGCACAGGCTGCATAGGGTTTGTCGCCAAGCCCATAGCCATCAAGGGTTTTCACACGAAAGTGATCGTAAAGCGCTTGCTCCGCTGTGCCGCCTTCAAAGCGCCAATCGTCCAACATAGAAAGGTGTACCCCCGCCGGAAGCGTCACCCCACGCTTTGCCCAGACCTCTGGCATGATAATTTCACTGGGCGCAAGGCGGGTGATCTCCTCCAAGACCAGCATTGGCACATCATCGCCGGTGAGTTGCGTTGCGCTAAACTCCCCTGTAGAGACATCCACAAAGGCCAACCCTGCATGATACCAATCCCCCGTTTTGGGGTCGCCAATCGGTAACAGCGCCATGAGGTAGTTGGGCTTGTTCTCGTTGAGCATTGCTGGCTCAGTCAGCGTGCCGGGGGTGAGGATGCGCGTCACCTTGCGTTCGACCAGCCCCTTGCCGACCTCACCAACTTGATCGCAAATGGCAACGTGGTAGCCCTTCTCGATAAACTTGGTCACGTAATTTTCTAGGGCATGATAGGGGACGCCCGCCATTGGTACGCGCTCTGGGCTGTTGCCATAGTGCCTGCCGGTCAGGGCAATGTCCAACTCGCGTGCGGCGATTTCTGCATCGGCGTCGAACATCTCGTAGAAGTCACCTAAGCGGAACATGAGGATGGCGTCGGGATGTTGCGCTTTAATATCTAAATACTGTTGGCGGGCAGGTGTGACCGAGTGCGCCATAACGTTCCTCATATGAATTTTGAGTGTCTTGGGTAGGATATGTTATGATGAAATGCTAGAGTTGTTTTATCTTGAATTCCCACCCTATATTGGGGGGATTTTGGCGACGCGCCCTTAGTCAACGGTGATTTTTAGGGTGGTCATCGGTATCATGCCTTATATATTCACAGCATGTTGTTGATTCTATCAGGATGACAATAGGGCGACAACTATAAACCAACTGGGAGAACGGAACAAAATGTCTAATGGCGTCATTGTAGCAGTGGATTTAGGCGGTACGCGCATTCGTGCCGCAATTTGCGATTCACACTTGAATATCCTAAACCGTAAAGAAACCTATACGAAGGCTAGTGAAGGCTTAGTCCCAACGCTAGAACGGATTAAAGACTTAATCCATGAGGTACTCCCTACCGATGGCACGCCTGTACTAGGGATTGGGATTTGCGCGCCGGGGCCGTTGAATCCGGCAACGGGGGTAGTGGTTGCCCCGCCGAACCTTCCGGGGTGGCATAACGTCCCGTTGGGTGACCTGCTCAAGGCAGAATTTGGCGTGCCAGTTTATGTGGGCAATGACGCCAATGTTGCTGCCCTTGCCGAAGCGGTTAAAGGGGCAGGCGTTGGCTACCGCCATGTGGTGTATATCACCGTCAGCACTGGCGTTGGCGGCGGCATTATCAGCGACGGCTATTTGCTACAGGGGTCTATTGGGCTTGGCGCAGAAGCCGGGCATATGTTGATGCTGGTGGGGGATCGGGTGTCTTCTTTAGAGCTTGAAACCGCCGGGACTGCGCTGGCGCGCAAAGCCCGTGAGCAACTGGCAGCAGGGGCATCTTCTGAAATGCTCAAAATGGTAGACGGCCAACTGGAGGACATCACTGGGGCGATCGTCGGGCAGGCGGCTAATGATGGCGACGCGCTGGCCGTGAGCATCGTGCAAAAGGCCGGGACGATTTTAGGCTACGGCATTGTCACGCTGTTGCATCTGTTCAACCCACAGATTGTCATTGTGGGCGGCGGTGTTGCAGAGGGCTTAGGTGACCTGTTAATGCTCCCTGCTTGGGAGGCAATCAAGGCGAAGTCTTTAGATGCCGCCTACTGGCAAGACCTCAAAATTGTGCCGCCGTTGCTTGGCGAAGATGTGAGCCTTGTGGGGAGCGCCGCGCTGGTATTGACCAGCGGCGGGGTTGACCGCATTGACAACATTGTCGCCAAAATCAAGACAGTGGCTTAAGCGTGTGTCGTCAGGGCGGCGCGCAAAGTCCGCCCCCTCAACTTTGTGCGCCGTTTCCCTGACGAATTTCCTATCTGCTTGAAACGCAAACTGTACCGCCGTTGGTGGGTTTTATCTGTCAACCTGTGTTAAAATCAAGCCAGTTATGCTAACCCATCTCAGCAGACAGAGTGACCATGAGCGCAGCGAATACAACGCAAGCCCGCCCTTTGCTTCCCTCATTGAGCAGCGCCAGCGATTTTGCCCTCTTTGCTGGGCAAGTGACCAGTAGCGCTGTGGTGCTGGTTTCGGCAGTGGTGTGTCTGGTCTACCTGATTGTCGGGATTCAATGGCAAGGGCGCACTTTTTTGGGTGTGTCAACGTCGTACACGCTCGTCGTAGATGGCAGCACGTCACTTTCTGGTACAGAGTGGGCGGGACATGCTGCTGGAGTCCAACGATTAGACCGCCTAACGCAACTTGAACACGTTCAGTTAGATGCCAGTGGTGCAGTGAGCGCTGTTCTTGCCAGTACCTCCCTTAACTTGAACAATGATTATCGTGCGGCGCGCAATGCCCTGCGCGATGCCCTCACCACTATGCAGGCCGGGGATGTAGTACGCCTGAGTTTTGACCGTACCAGACCGATTGGGCCTTCAACGGCACGCACCGCCGTGACTTGTGCGCCGTTACGAGGTGGGGTTGCCCCATGTAGTGTGGTTTATACCCTTGAAGCGTACCCTACTACGGATACCATCGCTTACTTTGCCTTTCCGTTTGGTGCAACTGTCGTCGCGCTGGCGGTGGCCGTCACGTTGATCTTTTTGCGGGCGACACAACCTTCTGCCCAGTTGGTTGCGGTCTTTTGCGCTACATTAGCAGTCTTTATTGCTGGCATCTATAATAATGGCACGACACACGTTTGGATGCCGATGTGGATTATCTTTACCGTCATCGGTGCGGCGGTTGCGTATATTTTAGTCTTTGTTTTTCCAAGCCGTTCTTCGTTGGCGTTTCGCTTCCCCGTCGTGTTAGGGGTGCCAGTGGTATTGGCAAGCGGCTTGTTGATCTATGATTTGCAACTCTATTTTAATCCAGCAACGCCCTATGCTTTTTCGGTCGTATGGCAATTGCCTGTTGGCGCGGCATTTAGTGCATTTATCACGTTGTTTGTTGTGTTTGGGTTGCGGCGGCGTAATATTACCTCTGCCGCGCAGCGTGACCAGATCAACACCGCCATTCTGGGCTTTGGGCTGGCGGTGATCCCTAGCTTTTTGTGGTTATTCAGCACCCTTGCCATCTTATCAGGCAACTCCATCCCTAGCCCGTTTACCAGCGCGACCATTCTGCCATTTTTTGTGGCGATCCCCATCAGCATGGCGTATGCCGTCTTGGAATATCGTAGCGGCACGTCAGATCGGCTACTTTCGCAAGGGGTGACCTATAGCTTGATGCTATTTGCCCTTGTGATTGGCTATGCGTTGGTTGTTTTTGGCGCAAACCTCATTGCCGTTGAATTGCTGCAAGCCAGCCCGATTTTGCCAACTAACCCATTCTTGTTGGGCACGGTGATTTTCTTGTTGGCGGTTGCGTTTTTGCCCTTCCGCACGCGCTTACAGAACCGCATTGACCAACTGTATTACCGTGAAAGGCGCGAATACCAAAACCTTGCTGAACAATTTGCCCGCGACCTTTCTACCGAGCGCACCTTCGGCAAAATCATTGGGCTATACATTGACCAAGTGAAGCGCACGCTCAATGCGCGCAGTGTATTCATCTTCTTGCCGGATGAAGAAGGCGGTGAATTTGCCGCCCACGCTGCCTCTGACCCCAAAACCGATGTGAGTTTCTTAGCCAATAGCGACTTTATCGCCCTGTTGAAGCGCACAGAAGCACCCATTGTCATTGACACCGATTTCCGTTGGGAACGCGAGCTAATCCCAGAAAAAGCGCGGCTTGGCTTGCTCAAGGCCAATATTCTTGTGCCGTTGCGTGCCAGCCGATCCAAGCTCAACGGCTTTGTGGTGATTGGTGCGCCGTGGTCAAACCGCCCAAACTACCGTTTTGAAGAAATTCGTTTTGTGAACAGCATCACGACCCAAATGGGCGTGGCAGTAGAGCGTTCGCAAGTGGTGGAATCTTTAGAGCGCCGCGTTCGTGAGCTAGATGTGCTGAGCCAAGTCAGCCAAGCGGTCAATTACTCGGTGCAGTACGATGAACTGCTAGAGTTGATTAGCACGCAAACCACACGCTTGATTGAATCTACCCACTTTTCAATCTCCCTGAAAGACCCTGCCACTACCCAGATGTTTTACGCCTTTTTCTTGGAATATGGTGAGCGTGTGCGCGAGAATGAAAACCGCCGTTGGATTATGGGCAATGACATTCACAGCCGCATCATTGAAAGCGGGCAAGCCGTTCGTGTGGATGATTACCCCTATGCGGTTGAGCAAGAGCGCTTTAATCTGCGCTTGGTAGACCCAGACATCAGCGCGTGGATGGGCGTCCCGTTGATTGCCGGCACAACTAAACTGGGTGTGATGGCAATTGGAACGTCACGGGCGGGCTACACATACACCGACGAAATGCGGCGCGTTTTCCGTGATATTGGCGCGTTGGCCGCGACCTCCATTGATAAAGCACGCTTGTTCACCGAAACTACACTCCGCGCCCGCCAGTTGCGTGCGCTGAACGATATTAGCCGCCAACTGCAATCTGAGCGCAACGTAGACAAGCTGATCCAACGCATTACCTCCAGCGCGGTAGAAATCCTCAACGCGGAGGCCGGCTCATTGCTGTTGACCACAGAAGACGACAGCAAAGACCTTGAATTCCGTGTGGTGGTCGGCGGCGGCGGCAGTGACTTGCTCGGCAGACGCATTCAAAACGGGCAGGGGTTGGTGGGGCGTGTTGCCAAGAGTGGCAACCATGAAATCGTCAATAACACTGAAGAAGATGCCCGCTGGCAGGGGGAAGTCACCGAGAGCAAAGACTTCCGCACGCGCGCGCTGTTGGCTGTGCCGTTGCTGGCAGGCAACGCGGTGATTGGTGTGCTAGAGGTGTTGAATAAGAAGGACGGCAGTTACTTTGTTGAAGAAGACGCCGACCTGCTGATTACCTTTGCAGGCCAAGCGGCGATTGCCCTTGATAACGCCCGCCTGTTCCAAATGACCGACAAGCAACTGGAGCAGCGCGTCCAAGAGCTAGAAACGCTAGAAAAGATTGACACCGAGCTTAACCGTACCCTACGGATGGAAGAAGTGGCCGCCACGACCGTCAAATGGGCAGTGGTCAGCAGTGGCGCCAACGCCGCCTTGTTGGGGCTGATTATTGAGGATAACCCGCCCGTGTTGCGCGTGTTGCACTCTTACGGCTACACTGAAAAAGATTTGCCAGCGGGCGTAGATGCTGAACGCAAGATGTGGCCGCTCGACCGCGGGATTGTCAAGCGTGTGATGCGTACCCATCAAGCAGATGTGCAGCCCGAAACCAAAATTGACCCAGAGTATGTGCCAAGCCTGCGGAACGCCACCAGTCAAATCACCGTGCCGATTTTCGTCGGCGGTGAAATGATTGGCATGTTGATCTTGGAAAAGAACACCAATCCGCGTCTCGGCCTGCTCGATTTGGCCTTTGTCCAGCGCATTACCGACCACGCCGCCATTGCCATCGAAAATGCGCGTCTGTACACCGCGCTAGAAAACGCCGCCGCCAATCAAAGTAAGTTCATGGGGATTGGGGCGCATGAGTTGAAGAATACGCTTACGCCGATCAAGGGCTATGCGGAACTGCTCCCGATGCTTGGTGTGTTGACCCCGCAGCAGCAAGATTTCTTAGGGGTGATTCGCTCCAATGCCTCACGGATGCAGTTGATTATTGACGACCTGCGCGACTTTGCCAAACTCCGTGCGCGTGAATTGCGGGTAGAGCCAGAGCCGATCCACCTTAGCCTTGTCGTGACGGAAACGCTCCGCAGTTTTGTCGGGGAAATTGACCGCAAGCAACAAACCCTTGTCAACAATATCACGATGAGCCTGCCGCGCATTATGGGCGATAGCCCGCGCTTGATTCAAATTATGACCAACTTCATCAGCAACGCCAACAAATACAGCCCAGAAGGGGCAATCATCACGCTTGATGCCAAGGTGTTGCCTAAGTATGTCAATCAACGCGGTGAAAGGATTGGCGATGCCTTGCAAATCTCGGTGGCAGACAACGGCATCGGCATCAGTAAGGAAGACCTCAAGAACTTGTTCCAAGAGTACTTCCGCAGTACCAATAAAGAGGCGCTCGACCAGCCCGGTACGGGCTTGGGGATGTACCTCACCCGTGCGTTAATCCATCAACACGGGGGGGATGTGTGGGTAGAGAGTGAACTAGGAATGGGGACGACCTTCTTCTTCACTGTGCCGTTGGTTGTGGAAGATGCGCCCGAACCCGCATCGGATTAAGGCTTAAGGCGGGGTGTTCCCCTAGAGCCTGCTGAGAATAAGCAATCAACCCGTTGCCGATTTGTGGAACTCCCGCTAGAATGAAAATCGTTCTGTGCGGAGAGACTCATTATCAAGAGCGCCGAAGGGGCAAGTGGGGGGAATTCCCCTGCGAAACTCTCAGGCAAACGGACGCCCAGAATAGCAGACTCTGAACGTGTTTTCGACCACAGACAGGGTACACGCGATGCAATACAATCGCCGTGTACCCTGTTTTTGCGTTTGTTTACCTTGTATTAAAGGAGAAACTGGCTGATGGCTGTTTTGAAAACCCCAGAACACTTGCAGTATCAAACGAGCGATGAATGGCTGTTGATCGAAGGCGATGTTGGCACAATTGGCCTGAGCGACTATGCACAGGATCAACTGAATGACCTTGTATTCGTAGAGTTGCCAGAAGTCGGGCAAAAGTTTAAGAAGGGGCAGTTGTTCGGTACCGTCGAATCGGTCAAGGCCGCCGGAGAGTTGCTGATGCCCGTGGATGGGGAAGTCACCGAAGTGAACACCCGCCTTGAAGAAAAGCCTGAAGAAATCAACGTAGACCCCTACGGCACAGGCTGGATTATCAAGATTAAGGTCACGGGGGTTCCCGAAGGCTTGATGACTGCCGCCGAATATGCGGCCTATTGCGAAACACGGTAATTGCCCTGTAGGGCTGCCAGTGGGCGCAATCGTTTGCGCCCCTACATCTATGTCACCGATTGTTTAGAGCGAAAAAGGGTACACGACCACCTAT
This sequence comes from Phototrophicaceae bacterium, assembly GCA_049318725.1. Taxonomy (GTDB): domain Bacteria; phylum Chloroflexota; class Anaerolineae; order Aggregatilineales; family Phototrophicaceae; genus CAIRDJ01. The sequence continues at coordinate 8,034 of JBMOFU010000004.1, forward strand.
GAGTTATATTCCACACACAGACACCGAACGCCAGCAGATGCTGGCGGCCATTGGCGTGACCACCATCGAGGACTTATTCGACGCGGTTCCGGCCAAGTATCGCTTTCCAGAAATTGCCCTGCCAGAAGCGCTCAGTGAAATGGAAGTCGCCGCTGAACTGACCGCCTTAAGTGAGGCCAACGAGAGCGGGCAAGACTTCGCGCTATTTCGTGGGGCAGGCGCGTATCATCACTTTATCCCATCGGCGGTGAACCACATCCTGCTGCGGAGTGAGTATTACACCGCCTACACGCCCTACCAGCCCGAAGTCAGTCAAGGTACGTTACAGGTCATCTTTGAGTATCAAAGCATGATGTGCGCCTTGCTCGGTATGGAAGCGGCCAATGCCAGCCACTACGACGGCGGCACAAGCCTTGCCGAAGCGGTGACGATGGCGCTAGAGGTGACCCGCTACAAGCGCAAGAAGATCATCCTCAGCCATGCCATCCACCCGCAATACCGCGAAATCGTCCGCACCTATCATCAAGGGCGTGACCTGAAGATCGTTGGTGACAAAGGCCGCGCCGATATTGCCGATTTGCTGGATATGCTCGACGAAGATACCGCGATGTTGGCGGTGAGCTACCCGAACTTCTTCGGCCAAGTGGACGATCTTAAATCCCTAGCGGATGCCTGTCATAAGGTAGGCGCGTTGCTGGTGATGGTGGTCAACCCAATGGCATTGGGGCTGTTCAAGTCTCCGGGGCAGTTGGGGGCAGATATTGTCGTTGGCGAAGGGCAACCGATGGGGATTCCGATTGGCTTTGGTGGCCCCTACTTGGGCTTCTTCGCCACCAAGAAGGATCACGTCCGCAAGATCGCCGGGCGGATTGTCGGTGAAACGGTAGACAAAAACGGCACGCTTGCCTACACGATGACCTTGCGCCCCCGTGAGCAAGACATCCGGCGCGAAAAGGCGTCTAGCAATATTTGTACCAATCAGGGCTTGATGTCTATTGCGGCGGCTGTGTATATGTCCTTGATGGGCAAACACGGCATCAAACAAGCCGCCGAACTGTGCTACCACAAAGCGCACTATGCCGCCCGCCAAATTGACGCCCTCAAGGGCTTTAACGTAGATTTTTCTAAGCCGTTCTTCAACGAGTTCATGGTGAAGTGTCCCGTGCCAGTGGCGCAAGTCAATAGCGCGTTGGCTGCAATGGGCATCATCGGCGGGTACGATCTCGGTCAAGATTACGACCACCTCAAGGGAACGATGTTGGTGGCTGTCACTGAAATGAACAACCGCAAGGAAATTGATTTGCTGATTGACGCTTTATCCGAGATGGAGCGCTAAAGGAACCCCGATGAAACGCGAACCCTTGATTTATGACATTAGCTCGCCCGGACGCACTGGCGCGTTGCTCCCGAAGCTAGACGTACCTGCTGAACCGCTCCCAGATGTAGACCTGTTGCGCGATGAACTCCATTTGCCAGAAGTCAGCGAATTACAGGTGATGCGGCACTTTGTCAATTTAAGCCAGTTGAACCATGCCATTGACAAAGGCTTCTACCCGCTAGGGTCATGTACGATGAAGTACAACCCCAAGATCAATGAAGATATGGCACGCTTGCCCGGCTTTGCCCATTTACACCCGTTGACCGACGCCAGCAGCAGTCAGGGCGCGCTGGCGTTGATCTATCAATTGCAAAATTGGCTCGGTGAAATCAGTGGGTTTGATGCGGTCAGCGTCAGTCCAGCGGCAGGCGCGCAGGGCGAATTTGCTGGAATCTTGATGATCCGCAAGTATCACCTAGATCGTGGCGATGCCCAACGCACCAAGATTCTCGTCCCCAACAGCGCGCATGGCACAAATCCAGCCACCGTGACGATGGCCGGTATGAGCGTCATCGAATTGCCGTCAGACAACCGCGGGAATGTAGATTTAGCCGCATTGCGGGCGCTGTGCGCCGAACATGACAACACTATCGCCGGGATGATGATTACACTCCCTAGTACGTTGGGGCTGTTCGACAGTCAAATTGTCGAAATCATTGAGGCGGTTCACAGTGTAGGTGGGTTGATGTACATGGACGGCGCAAACATGAACGCGCTGATGGGCATTGTCAAGCCGGGCAAACTGGGCTTTGATGTGATGCACTACAACTTACACAAAACCTTTAGCACCCCGCACGGCGGCGGCGGGCCGGGCTGTGGGGCTGTGGGCGTTAACGATAAGCTCAAGCCGTACCTGCCGGGGCCTGTGGTAGACATCACTGAACTGGCTGCAACTGAAGATGACGCCCCGCTGTATGGGTGGGTCACGCCTGCAAAGACGATTGGCCGCTTAAAAGTGTTTGGCGGCAATTTTGGAATGCACGTCCGTGCCTATACGTACATTCGCATTCACGGCGCGCAGGGGATCAAAGATGTTTCGCGCTATGCAGTCTTGAACGCCAATTACATCCGCGTCAACCTGCGTGACCATTATAAAGTCCCCTATGACCGCCATTGCGCGCACGAATTTGTGTTAGAAGGGCATTGGGCAGATGTCGAAGGGATTCATGCGCTGGATATTTCTAAGCGTTTGATGGACTATGGCATTCATCCGCCGACGAATTACTTCCCGCTGATTGTGCCAGAGGCGTTGCTCATTGAACCGACTGAAACTGAAACCAAGCAAACGTTGGATGAGTTTATCGAGGTGATGAAGAAGATCGCTGAGGAAGCGCATACCGAGCCGCAATTGCTCCATGATGCTCCACACATCACTCCCGTGGGGCGGTTGGATGAAGTGCGTGCCGCCAAGCAATTGGTGCTGTGTTGTGCTCCGGCTTTGCCTTCATGGGATATTGACCGCGAACCCGCACTAGGGGATTAAAACGGATTGTTGTAGGGGGCGGCCTATGTGCCGCCCCATTACCCCATCCGTGATTTTGCCGCTGCGATGAACGACTCAAACAGGTGGCTAGACGCCGCTTGGTTCTCCATCAAGTCTTCGGGATGCCATTGGACGGTGACGATAAAGGTTTTTCCGGGCATTTCTGCCGCTTCCACCATACCATCAGGGGCGGTAGCGACCACGCGCATATTTTCCCCCACCTGCGTCACCGCTTGATGGTGCATACTGTTGACGGAAAGCGATGTCACCCCACCCATCGCTTGCGCGAGTTGGCTGGTGGCGTCTACGGTGACCTCATGAATAAGGTTCGTCCGTTCGCCTGCGCCGTATCCGTTAGAGTGTTTGATGGCGGTGTCTACCTGCGTGTTGATGTCTTGCACCAGCTTGTCGCCAAGCGCCACATTCAAGATTTGATGGCCGCGGCAGATGCCCAACATCGGTACGTCATCTTCAGATGCCCACTGTGCCAACTGGATTTCGAGCGCGTCGCGCAAGTCATTCACCCCATACACGGCAGGATGGGGCGACTCGCCATAGACTGACGGGTTGACATCACCGCCGCCGGGGATCAATATCCCGTCGAGCCGTTCGTAGGTTTCGCGCAGCACATCGGCGGGTAAACCCGTCGGTAAAATCACGGGCAAGCCGCCCGCCTTGACGACTGACTCAATAATGGCGCTGTAGACCACATGGTAAACCAACCCCTGCGGGTTGGTGCTGTTGCTGGCGCTAATCCCAATCAATGGACGCATAAGAACCCTTTGATAGCTATAGATTTAAGAGACGAGCAAAAAACCTTTGCGACGTATCATGGCTTTTACTCGTCACTGCCCTTACTTGTCACTGTTGTTTATTGACGTGCTTCGCGCTTTTCCTTCAAACGGGCAGACTTGCCACGACGATCACGCATGTAGTACAGTTGGGCGCGGCGTACCTTGCCTTGGCGCAACACTTCAATTTTGGTGATGCGTGGGCTACGGAGCAAGAACGTACGCTCTACGGCAATGCCATGGCTGGCAATGCGGCGGACGGTGAAGTTCTCGTTGTTGGCGTTAGCGCCGTCGCCTTGACGTACACGGATCACTGTGCCTTGAAAGACCTGTACGCGCTCGTTGCCCGCTTCAACAATCAAAACGTGAACTTTAACGGTTGCACCAGAGCTAAACTTGGGGAAATCTCGGCTAGGCGCTTCAAGCGCCTTAATGAGTGCCTGATTCATCGTAAAACATCCTTCCTCGGGAAATTCCAAAAAGAATACGCCGCAAGGCGTATTCTGATAGTTTCTTAGCATGTAGGCCAAAAGTATACCCGAAGTTGGCGAAACGGACAAGTGCATTTCAAGTGTTTGACCGTTGCACGCCCATAGGCTCTGTAGGATACTTGCCCGCTGTTTGATCGCTATACTAGACCGAGAGGAACCCCGCCCTATGCGACCCCTTTGGAGATTCAGTCTCATCCTATGGATGTGTGTTTTAAGCATTAGCAGCTTCGCCCAAACCGATACCCCGCAACCGATCCCCACACTAGGGATTGAGCTAAATCTTGCGACCAACACGCCGCCGCCTGTGCTACCCAGTAACCTTACCTTTGCTACCAACACCCCATCGGGGCCAACGGCTACCGCAACGTCTAGCCCGACTTCAAGCCCCACCGCCACCTATACCCCCACCCCAAGCAATACCCCGACGAACATACCATCGCCCACCCCAACGCCGATTGGCCCCCTTTTCTATCCAGAGGGGATTAACCCGTTAACCGGCTTGCAATATCCCACAGGGGAATCCATGCAACGCCGTAACTTAATGGTCAAAATATCGAATTTTCCGCCAATTGTGCGCCCTCAAAGTGGGGTAAACGCCGCTGATGTGGTCTATGAGTATGAAGTCGAGGGGGGGGTAACGCGCTTTGCGGCTATCTTCCGTAGTAACGCGCCGCGTGTGGTGGGGCCTGTACGCAGTGGGCGCTTGTTCGACATAGAGCTGGTCAATATGTACGCTGCGTTGTTTGCTTACTCTGGCGCAAGCGACCCGGTACAAAATTTGATTCTCGATCAAGAGTGGCGTTACCGCGTGATTTCACCTTCTATTGGCGATAATTGCGAAGAAGCTGGTTTCTGCCGTGTGGAACGACCAGATGTTGCCTTTGAGCATACGCTGTTTGTAGATACCAACAAGGTTTGGGAACGTGCAACTGCCCGCGGCGTCAATGATGGCTATCGTGCGCGTGGGTTTGCCTTCAACCGTACCCAAGATGCCAACGGAATCCCCACGCAAGATATTGCGCTCAACTGGTACGGCCAAACCAGCGCTCGCTGGCAATACGATGCTGAAACCAGCCACTACCTGCGCTATACCGATAGCGTCGCCCACTATGATGCTGCCGACGGTCAACAGCTTTGGGCAGATAACTTGATTATCCTTGAAGTGGAACACATCCAGCGCCCAGACCTGTTCGAGCCAGAGGCACGCAACGCTTCTCAAGAGATTGCGCTTTACGATCAAGGGCGGGCGATTCTGATTCGGGATGGCATGGCTTATACGGGGTATTGGCGGCGGCAAGACTTTGATGAAGGCACGGCATTGCAGATCATCTATGGCGATAACACCCCCATGATGATGAAGCCGGGGCGGACATGGGTTTCGATTGTGCGTGGGCTTGGCAACGCGACCTTGACCGCTAACCCAGTAGATGCACTGGCGACCGCCACTGTCGTTGTGGGGAGCTATACGCCTACACCCACGCTAACGCCAACCGCGACCACACGCCCATAACCATTAACGTGCCTAAACACGCTGGGGCATGGCACACCATGCCCCTACAAGGGATTACTGACCTGCTTGGCGGCTATAGTTGCCGTTGCTAGGGCGGTTGCGCGAAACGATGTCAATCACGCGGCGGTGTTCAGCAAAAATCACGAGGGTATCGCTCACATTGACGACAATATTCCCGGCAGGATGAACTTTCATGCTGTCATCGCGCCCGTGTAGCACAATATCCATGTGATGTTGGGTTTGCAGCGTGTCAATGGTGTTGCCAGACAGAAACGAGCCGTTCGCCACGACCAACCGAATCATGCTGTACTCTTTGCCTGCGATTTGCAGCGTCTGCGTAATTTCGATGCCGACAGCAGCGCCGGCAAAGGCGGGCGCAGAAAGGTCAGACGAACTGAGCGTGGCCTGCACGCCCATAAAGCGGTTTAATTGCATGGCAAACTGCGGGTCAAACATCCGCACGACAATACGAATATCGGGGTTCATGTCCCGCGCGCGCATGATCGCCTCTAGGTTTACATGGTCGTTTGATGTGCAGATGATGAGCGATGAAGCGTAGCGAATCCCTGCTTTTTCGAGCATCTCTCTTTGGCGGCCATCCCCGATGATGCACGGCACGCCCAGATCATTCAGTTGCTTGTCTAGCGATTCACTTAAAGACGCTTCTATGCCCACCACATCAAAGCCCATCGCCACCAGCGTTTCCATCACACGCCAGCCCACATGCCCCAACCCAATGATGATAATGTGGTTCCGATAGGTGCTTGCCACTGCTTCCTCCCATGCGTCACGGCGATCACTGCGATTAAAGAACAGGCGTACAAAATCTATTGCGCCCTGCCCAATGGCATAAACCGCCAAAAGCGGCATCAAATACCAGAAGAAGATCAAGTAGGGTTCTTTAGGCACGTCATGGATGGGTTCCAACACCATCAACGCGACCATCATCCACGGCAGGTCTATATAGGGGATGCGCTCTGCATAGGCGATGAAATACAGTTCGCCGTAAATCCAGCCACCGAACAGCGAAGCCAAAAAGAACGACAGCAACGGCATTCTAAATTCAGAGATCAACGCGCTAGAATCACGCCAAACTGCGCGAACTGTGCGGCTGATGCGGTCTAGCCGCGTGCGCCCCTTTGCGACTACAATCTGTGAATATGGCATGGCGTTCCCTGTTCCTGTGAACCCCATAAGATTAATTCAAGGGGCGGTTAAAGTTCGGCGGCTTGACCTCAGTGGTTCGGCGGGTACGCCCGCTGCGGGGGCTACTGGGGTTAAACGTTGGGTTGGTCGCCCCCCCCTCAAATGGCATGACGCGGCGGGCATTTTCTGGTGGGTGCAATGGCAAGCGAATGTAAAACGTGCTACCGGGGTAAGATTCGGCGTTTTGGCCGGGGCTTTCTGCCCAAATTCGCCCGCCGTGACCTTCAATTACCCCACGCGCAATCGTTAAGCCTAAGCCGGGGCCTGCGCCCATAAACTTATAGGTTCCCGTAGAGTGTAGGCCGGGGTCAGAGGCGCGGTAGAACTTGCTGAAGATCAATTCTTGTTCACTTTTGTCTATGCCGATGCCAGTATCTTGAATCGCAATCAAGATGTGATCTTCTTCGGTTTTGGCGGCTTGATGAAAATTGGCGGTGATGTCAATTCGCCCGCCATCTGGGGTGAACTTAATCGCGTTGGTAATCACATTGCGGAAGGCCTGTACCAGCCGTTGCATGTCTGCCTCAATGTTGGGTAAACCCCGCAACCCGCGTGCAGAAAGGGTTAACTTGCGCTGCTTGATCGGGTCAGTGAGCGGCTCAATCGCCATCCGCAACACACTTTCTGGCGACGTTTGAGAAAATCGCAAGTCCATTGCGTTAACATCTAATTGGCTAACATCCAACATCGCCGCAATCAGTTCTTCCATGCGTTCCGTCGCCTTGCGTAGGTTGTTGACAAGGCCGCGTGTTTGGTCTTGGTCAAGCATCCCTTGATCGTTTAGCGCGTCTATGATGTCGGTGTAGCCGCGCACTTGCGCTAGGGGCGTCCGCAGTTCGTGGCTGGCAATCGTCACAAAATCCGTTTTTACAGAGTCTAGCTTGCTCATCCGCTCGTTGGTGTCGCCTAAGTTGGAATTCAGCCGCGTCATGGAGTTGTTCAGGTGACGCAAGTCTGCGACAAGCCTTGTGTTGCGTAGCGCAACGCCTGTTTGATTGGAAAGCGCCACCAGCAATTCAAGGTCACGCTGGAAGATCGGCGCGTCGTTGGCTTTTGCCCCGGCGGTGAGTAGGCCAATCAACGCTTGATCCATGATGATGGGTGCGTAGGCGCTCATCTGTAACTTGCGGAAGAAGGTGCGTTCTTCGTCGGTGATCGTGCGGTAATCTGGGTTAAATTCGATGTCAAACTGGGAAAGCGGCGCTTGGCGGCTCACCAGTTGATGGTAGATGGGGCTGGTGGTCTGGACTTTAAGTTTTTGGTCAGCGACTTCGGTTAAACTACCGCCGCGTGCCACTGCCAGTTCAATATAGTTTGTACCCGTGTCGCTCACCAAAATTACGCCAGAGCGCCGCACCCGCAACACGGCGTTTAACGTCTTGGCGGCGATTTCTACCAAATCGTTGATTTCGATAGCCTTAGACATCTCGTGGCTGTAGCGTTTGGTGGCTTCGATGGGGTCTATTGTTCGACCAAGCAACATATGATTAATTGCCCAGTTTGCAATTTCACTAATTGGCGTATACAGTACGGCAATGGTGATCGCCAATACCCCGGCCAACACAGTGCGCTCGGCAACATCCCCAGTCACCTCGTTAAGCTCAATCTGGTTCATCAACACCAGCGCGCCAAATAAGGCACCCGCCGTTAAGGTGATGAGTAACAGAAATCGAATAGCCATGCCCAACACGTTGCGGGTGTCGAATACGCGGTAAGACATCTGTGAATAGGTTGTAGCCGCTAACCCTACCGTGAGCGCGCTTAAGCCTAACACAATCAAGAGCCGTGTGCCGCTGACGGACAAGGCATAGCCTGTCAAAATCAAGGTGATATTGAACACCCAAAAGAGCGCACGGTTAGACACTTCTGGTAGGGGGGTGACGTAGAAACTGTAAAATGCAAGGATTAATATCCCTAAGCTGATGATGCTGAAGCCAATCAACATTACTAGCGCGGGGGTATTGATTTGTCGGATGGAACTTGCAATCCAGCCAGACTGCCCAATGCTGGTCGGGATGAATTGGCTGAGGGCAATGATCGCCAGCGACCAAACCCCCCCGAAGGCCAAGAACCCCACCCAAAAGCGCTGACGAGAAAGATCTGCGGCAACCAAACTGGAAAAAGTGGTCAGCATAAGGGTCAGCAACAACACCGAAAGTAGCCCGTTGGGCATGATAACCGTTAGGCTTTCGCTGGGCGTGAGCAAGTATAGGCCACAAGCCGCCAACAACATCAACAGTGTGATCGGTAGCCAATAGCGGCCTGTTTGCAGCCGTTTGCCGCATGTCAGGGCATAGATTAGCAATCCGGCCTGAATGACGGCATTGACCACAATGACCACCGCGCTTATCGAGTTCATATTCAGGCTACCTGCTTCCGCTGCATCTCATATGCGCTATTTAAGGATGTAGTATGTGCCTTTTTTAGAGCCAAGTTTCACCAAAATTCCCTTTTCGACCATATCTGCAAGGTCTAGCCGCAAGGTTTCTGCTGAAACGCCGTCAATCAATGAGCGATATTCACGGTTGGTGATGGAGCCGTTCGCACGGATGTATTCTAGCGCACGCGCTTGACGGTGATTGGTATTCCGCACCCACGCAGGCACTTCTTGTTCTTGGCGTTGATTGAACAGGGTCACGGCAAAACTGTAAGGGCGGGCGTCAAACATCGGCGGGCGGTGACCGGCTTTTTCCATCACTTCAATCATGCGGTCAATCCCTAGCCCAAGTTCCTCAATATAGCCCCACTGAAACAAGCCATTGACCAAACGCGGATTGCGGCTGAAATGCTCGTCCTTGATGTTTTCGACGGTGATAAAGCCGGGCAATCCGCCGGGAGAAATCACTTCTAGGCGGTCAGAATACATGCGGATTTCTACCCGCCGCCCCTTGATGCGGTAGTCGCGGTGACAGACGGCGTTGACGATGGCCTCACGCACGGCAAACTGGGGGTATTCTGTGGTTTCTTCGCGCTCTAGTCCTTTGACCACTGCGCTGACGGCCATCTCGCTCCAGATCAAGTTCCATGCGCTTTCGATCAAGCGCGGCAGCGGGCCAGTCAGTTCTTCGCGGCGGGTGTATCCGGCAAGGCCGTTTTCGCCACGCGGCGCACGCCCAACAAACTTGACAAATACCACGCTGGATTGCGGTAGCCACTGTTGCGGATAGTCGCTGAACAGCAGTAGGCCGCTCATGGTGGCGGTGTTGTTCTCGTTAATGGCACCAATTTCTTTCAGCAGGGATTCAAGGTCTTCCCCCGGCGGGCGTTTGGTGCGTTCAATGCGCTTTTTGAGGTATTCCTCAAGCATCTTGTCGCTGAATTGGGGTTTGCCCGTGCCAGTGATGATTTCAGATTCAAATTCGCCGTTGCTCTTGGCGCTGGCAAGTTTCAAAATCTCTTGCCCGCCTAGTGGACGGTTGCCTGCACCGCTGCGGATCAACACACGCCCGTCGGTCAGCGCGTGTAGTTCAATGCTGCGGGGGACGCGCAGGGTGTAAATCGTGCCGCGCTCGGTTTCAACCTGTTCAAGGTTGCCAACAACTACCGGCGGGTTACACACGCTTTCTACTTCATGCAAAGAGGACTCAATCAGGTCACGGTTGATCTTTTCATCAACTGGGTTGCCGTCGTCGTCTAGTCCAATAACCACTGTGCCGCCTTCGGTGTTGGCAAAAGCCACAAGCGTTTCGGCAATAGGGTGTACCACTGCCTCTCTGAAGAAGGCAACTCTGGGCCCTTGCCCGGACTGGATAAAATCTGGAATCGGCATGACCGTGTTTTTCGTTTCGCATGATCGGGGTTCGACAAAAGCTACGCAGGCATTGTAGCATAGTCCTAGCGACTGTGGCGAATTGCATTTGGGTTAATTTTGGGAAATAAATGGACAGGCGGCGCCCTATGAAACGTCTACTCAACCTGTTCGGAGATCGTCTGGCGGCCTTGCCTTTGCTGGTGTTGTACCTGACCGATGGCTGTAACAGCCGTTGCGCGATGTGCGATATTTGGCGTAACCCGCGCCGTAATATGTCGCAACCGCTGGTTGAATCACTTTTGGCAGACGCCGCCGCGCTCGATATGCGCTGGCTCCTGCTCAGTGGTGGGGAAGCGATGCAGCATCCCAACTGGGACGGGATCGCCCGCCAGTTTAAGCAACAGGGCGTTTATGTGATGTTGCTCACCAATGGGTTGTACCTTGCCCGTGACGCCGAGCGCTTAACTGGGGCAGTGGATGAAGTGATTGTCAGCCTAGACGCAGCCAGCCCCGCTACCTATCAAGCGATACGCGGTGTAGACGGCTTTGAGACAGTCTTGCAGGGGATTCGCGCCGCGTGCGCGCTGAATATTCCTGTTATCACGCGGACGACAGTGCAGCAGATGAACTATGTCGAGTTGCCAGCGCTAGTGGACGTCGCACTAAAGGCAGGCGTCAACCGTGTGAGCTTTTTGCCCATTGATGTGAGTAATGCCTTTGCCTTTGGTGGGCGTGACCTCAAGGTTGCACCACAAGGCGCATTGACCCTAACCGACTGTGACGCCTTTGAGCATGTCCTCACGGGGATGCAGTCCTCCCATGCAGCGGCGTTTGCCAACGGCCAAATTGCCGAACCCTATCACAAGTTGCAGCAGATGGTGGCTTACTTTCGTGCGTTGCACGATCAAGCCGAATATGCTGCGCCGCGCTGCAACGCGCCGCACATCTCTACTGTGATTGAGGTAGACGGGACGGTGCGCCCCTGTTATTTTCTGCCGAGTGTTGGCAAAGTGGGGGCGGGCGGTTTGCGCGCTGCCCTCAATAGTGAAGCCGCGCAAGCGATGCGCCATGCTTACCGCACTGGGCAACGTCTAGAGTGCGCGCGCTGTGTCTGCCCGCTCTATAAGGGCGTGCGGGCGCTGGCAACCATGTAACTGTTTTGATCCACATAGGGGATTTTCTATTGAAACGCCGTTCAACTGCTGTGCTGGCTGTGATCCCCGCCTATGCGCGCTGGGCGGCCAATTATCCACCGTTTGCCCACAACGCCCTCATGGAACTCGAAGAAGCGCTCATGCGCCAGCAGTTGCCCCCGTTAGCGGGCAAGCGCGTTTTAGATTTAGCCTGCGGATCGGGGCGCTACACACGCATCGCTGAAGAACAGCAAGCGCGGGATGTGATTAGCCTAGACATCAGCCGTGCGATGCTCATGCACGGTCAACAGGCAGGCATCTTACATACCCCACTAGAGGCGACCCTTAACGCGCTCCCGTTGCAGGCACAATCTATAGATGTGGTGATTTGTGGTTTGGCGCTCGGCCATCTGCCTACCATTGAGGGGGCATTGGCCGAAATCGCGCGTGTGCTTGCACCAGCGGGGATTGCGCTTGTGAGCGACTTACACGCAAGCATCTTCCAAAAAGGCGCACAACGCACCTTCACAGCAGATGATGGCAAGCGCTATGCAGTCGAACACTATCCCCACAACCTCAGCGACTATCAACAGGTCGCTGAATCGGTTGGGCTAAAGGTGCCACAGGTGCAAACCGCCCATCATGATGGGCGGCCTGTCGTTTGGGTGATGCGCTTCATCCGTTAGGCTTGCACACCAAGCAACTCGCGGGTGGCAATAACATCCTTGCCAAGTTGTTCAATCAAGGCTTGCACGCCATCGAACTTGGTTTCTGGCCGTAAACGCTTGACAAACTGGAAGGTGACGGTTTTGCCGTAGATGTCTCGGTCAAAGTCTAAGATGTGGGTTTCAACCGTAATAGACTGGTTCCCAAAGGTTGGGTTATAGCCGATGTTGGTTGCCCCCATAAAGCGTTCGTCTCCCAGCGTTAGCCAACCGGCGTAGACCCCATTGGCTGGCACAGTTTTATGTTCCGCTACAGCGATATTGGCCGTTGGGAAGCCAATTTGACGTCCGCGCTTAAGGCCATCTACCACGATTCCAGAAACGCTGTAGGGGCGCCCAAGCAACTCATTGGCCGTTGCCAGTTGGCCGGACGCCAACGCGCCGCGAATGGCTGAACTGTTGATCGTCACGCCTTGAAGCTTGACCAGTTCTAAGGCGCGCACGCTAAAGCGGTAGATTTGCCCCTGCTCTTGCAAAAATTGGATGTTGCCTTCGCGCTTGTAGCCCAGTGCGAAGTCCGTTCCTACCCATAGTGCGATGGGGCGCGTATGTTGCACCAGCTCGGTTACAAAATCGCGGGCGCGCATTTCCATCACTGCACGGGTGAATGGATAGTTAACAAGGTAATCCACCCCAAGCGAAGCCAAAATATCTGCACGTTCCTCAAGGGTGGTTAGGTAGATACGCCCCGTCACCCCCCTGATGATTTCATCCGGATGGGGGTTAAAGGTCATGACCCCCGCTGCAACGCCTGATTCACGGGCTTCTGTGACCAATTGTTGAATTAAATACTGATGGCCTTTGTGCATCCCATCAAAGACACCAATGGCGATCATCGAATCTGTCGTAAGTTGTAATTCCGCAAGATTAGACGCAATCTGCATAACATAGGCTCCTAGCTGTTCGTTCATTAGCGTACCACGACAGGATAGTTTGTTGCTATTGCCTCCTTAGGGTCTGGCGCGCACTGTTCATCAAGGGGTAATCTGCCAATGGGAGCGCTATGCTTTTGGGGGTTCATCGTCATCAGCATCATCATTGAGGGCAAAGACTTTGAGCGGTTGCCAACGGCTTTCAACCCCGCGCAGGATGGCGATTAAATCCCCATCACCCGTGTAGGCAAAAACTGTGGGGGCATCAAGGGGCGTCGTTTGTTCAATCTGTTGGCCGTAAAGCACCGCACGGATTTGCTCTGGCGTTAAGGTCAGGCTAGGGGCGTGGGCAAGGGCGGTTTGCGGTGGAATCAGCGCCGTTGTGGGGGTATCTGTGGCAAGCCATTCGTCAAGCGTCACTGCCTGCGCGATGTTGAACGCACCGCTGGCCGTGCGGACGAGGCCGCTAAGATACGCGCCGACGCCTAAAGCCGCCCCAAGATCGCGCGCAAGGCTACGGATGTAGGTTCCACTGCCGCATGTGACTTCTAGCGTGGCTTCAGGCGGGTTCCATGCTGTGAGGGTGATGGCCTGAATGCTCACTGGGCGTAGCTTGCGCTCTACGGTTTGCCCGGCGCGTGCAATGTCGTAAAGTTTTTTGCCGCCTTGTTTAATGGCGCTATACATCGGCGGGAGTTGTTCAATGTCGCCGATGAATGCCGGGAGTGCCGATTCAACATCGGTGCCGGTGAGACCGCTGGCGTCGTGTTGCGCGCTGATTTCGCCTTCGGCATCATCAGTGGTGGTGAATGCGCCAAAGCGTACCGTTGCGCGGTACTGTTTGACCGACGCCATGACATAATCGCTCAGGCGGGTTGCCCGCCCCACACAGACGATCAAGACGCCGCTTGCCAGTGGGTCTAGCGTGCCAGCGTGACCCACTTGACGAATACCTAACTTGCGGCGTACTTTGGCAACCACATCATGGCTGGTGATGTATAGCGGCTTATTGACGTTCAAAAACCCGAAGGGCGCTTTAGGTAATGATCCATTCGCCATCTGCTACCGCCTTGAACAACATTGGCATCACACGCTCACGCGCAGCAGCCATCGGCTCGGCAAGGGTAACGCCAGCGGCTTGGGTATGCCCGCCGCCGCCGAGCGTAAAGGCGACTTCGCCCACGTTGTAGCCGTGTTTGCTACGCAGGCTCAACTTCACTTTGCCGTCTTGGGTTTCTTGGAAGATGGCCGCAATCCGCGCTTCTTCGACCTGATTCAACAGCCCGACAAGGCTACCGGTTGTGGATTCTTCTGCTGGGTTGTTGTGAAACTGCTTGTAAAGAATATCAATCGAGATCACGCCCTGCTGGAGTTTGACGCTTGGCAACACTTCTGCCCACAGTTGGATGACCGCATAAGATTTGTTTTCCAGCGTGCGCGTCATGATTTCGGTCAGTGACGCGCCAGCCTTCATCAGGTGATGGGCGATTTCTAGCGTGCGTGCGGTAACGTTGCTGGTACGGAAGCCGAGTGTGTCGGTCACCAGTCCGGTTAAAAGGGGTAGCGCAACCAGCGGTTCTTCAATGGGCAACTTCATGAACTGAAGCCACTCAAACACAATTTGGGTGGTAGAAACCGCATCTACCATTACCAAATGCGTATCGCCAAACAGGGTATTGGTCACATGATGGTCAACATTAATGACCTGCTTGCTGTGCTTGCGGCCATATTCGCCAACATGCCCAGTGCGGACTTCATCGCTGGCGTCTAAAGAGATCATCAAATCCCAGTCGCCAACCGTCAGCTTGGGGTAGACCTTTTGGCTGTTGGGCAAAAATGACAAAGACTTGTACACCCCATCGTCCACTGCCGCGTCGAGTGTCTTCCCCTGCGCCCACAGTGCGTTTGCCAGCCCCAATAGCGAGCCAAGCGCGTCGCCATCGGGGTTGAGGTGCGTCACCAACAAAATACGATTGGCACTTTGAACGAGCCTGCTGGCTTGTTCAAAGTCGAGTTTATTCGTCGTCAGATTCGTCATCAGCAGGTTCGTGGTTATCCTCATCGTCTTGATAATCTTCGGCATAGTCTTCATCAGCGAACATGCCCGCCAATGGATCGGCTACAGGCGGCGGCGCTTTAGGAATATCTAGTGATTTTATCAAGTTATGGACTTTTTCACTGCGCGCTAGGGTTTTGTCCCAAACGAAGCGGATCTCTGGCGCGCTACGCAACTGTAGCCGTTGGGCGACTTCCCTACGGAAGTAGCCCTGTGCGCGCTTGAACGCCTCAATAATCTCTTTTTCGCGGTCTTCGTCCCCTAGCGCGTTGACGAAAATGCGGGCAAAGGTCAGTTCGTTGTCTACCGTGACTTCCGTGACCGTCACCCCTTGTAGGCGTGGGTCAGAAACTTCGCGGGTGAGCAATTCGCTGACAATCACCCGAATCCGTTCTGCCACTCGTGCTTGCTTAAACCCCATCGGCGCGTGCCTTACTTCACACGTTCGGTGACAAAGAACTCGATGATATCACCCTCTTGGAAGTCGTTGAAGTTGGTGAGGCCAATCCCGCACTCAAAGCCCGTGCGGACTTCTGAGGCATCTTCGTTGACGCGCTTGAGTGAACTCACCGCTGTCTTTTCCACTAAGGTATTGTTGCCGCGCACCACCCGTGCAAAGGCCTTGCGTTGGGCAACCCCCTCTAAGATGTACGAGCCAGCGATAGCGCCCACCCGAGAGATTTTGAACACTTGGCGCACTTCTGCGCGGCCAACGGTGCGGTCGGCATATTCTGGTTCAAGCATACCGTTCACGGCAAGCTCGATGTCTTCAAACAGCTTGTAAACCACATCGTAGTGGCGGACTTCCACGCCGAGGCTGTTGGCGGCGCGTTGGGCGGCATTGTCAATTTCTACGCCAAAGCCGATGATAATGGCATTGGAGGCGCTGGCAAGGTTCACGTCGCTCTCGCTGATGTTGCCAATGTCTGAAGTCAGTAGGCGCACCTTGATGGTTTCGTTGTTCTTCGGCTTGATGGATTCAAGCTGGTCTACAATCGGCTGGAGCGAGCCTTGCACGTCTACCTTGAGGACGAGCGTCAGCTCTTTGGTTTCGCCAGATTGATACTGGGCGAAGATTTCCTCTAGGCTCGGGCGGCGTTGTCTTTCTCTTACCACGTCAGATTGTTGTTCGTCAATGATGCCGCGTGCCGTTTTTTCGTTCTTAACCCATTCAAAGCGTTCGCCGGGTTCTGGCAGTTCTGTAATCCCTAAAACTGAAACGGGTGTAGAGGGGATGGCTTCGTCAATCTGTTTGCCCGTTTCGTCAAACATGGCCTTCACGCGGCCATACGTCTTGCCGACGATAAGCGTATCCCCGCGCTTGAGCGTGCCGTTTAATACCAGCAACGTCACCATTGCCCCGCGTGTGCGGTCAATCCGTGCTTCTAGCACAATGCCAGAAGGGTGTCCTTGTGGGTTAGCCACAATATTGCCGTCCCCTGCCAATAACAAGAGCGCCTCTAGCAGGTCTTCTACCCCTTGTTTGCGTAAGGCAGAAACCGGAACAAACATGGTGTCTCCACCCCACTCATCAGGGACGACGCCAAGCTCGGCCATCTCTTGCTTTACACGGTCTGGGTTCGCGTTAGGCTTGTCAATTTTGGTGATGGCAACCACAAACGGGATGTTCGCAGCGCGGGCATGGCTGAGGGCTTCTTTGGTGGTTCCCATCACGCCGTCGTCGGCGGCCACGACCAAGACGGCAATATCTGCCCCTTGCGCCCCGCGTGCGCGCATGGCCGTGAAGATTTCATGGCCGGGGGTGTCTAGGAAGGTCAATTGCGCGTTGTTATGATAGGCGCGGTAGGCGCCGATGTGTTGGGTGATGCCACCGGCTTCACCATCTGCGACGTGTGCCTTACGGATGTTGTCCAGCAGCGTAGTCTTGCCGTGGTCAACGTGGCCGAGAATCGTTACCACTGGCGGGCGGGTGTGGAGGTTTTCGGTCTTTTCTTGCGAATAGACTTGGCGCCATGTCTGGGATTCCGCCGCCTTAGAGCGTTCTGCTTGCGCGGCAACCTCAGAAGCAGACTGCACATCGAAGCCCATATCCTCAAGGATGATGGAGGCAGTATCGAAGTCAATCTGCTGGTTGATGGAGGCCATTACGCCGCTGCCAATCAACCGCTTCATGATGTCCAGCGGGGTAGCCTGTGTCATCTCGGCTAACTCACGGACGGTTAAATAATCGGGTAGAAGGATAACCTGTCGTTCTTTGGTCATGGTGACTCCATCTGGTTCAATAAACGAGTGAACAGAGGCGTTTCCATCCAGAACAGGCAGGTCAGGTTGACAACGCTAGTCTGGGGGGGGCGCCTTGGATAGAAGCCGCGCCTTCATGAGTGCGGCGTAAAATCTAGCAAAGGACGCTTGTCTGCCTCATTGAGCGAGACCTTAAGCGCCTTTTCCAACAAAGATGAACGGTAGGCACGATCCCAACAGGTGGGTTTCCCACACAGGTAAGCACCGCGCCCATGCATCTTTCCGGTTCGGTCAATGTGCAGGCCGCCTTCTGGGGCATACACCAAGCGGGTGAGTTCACGCTTGGTGTATGCTTGTCGGCAGGCGACGCACGTCCGTTGGGGGATATGTTTACGTGGGGTGGGGGATGTTAAGGACATCTCCGCATCAGCTCCAGTCATTTAGGCCGACGTGTTTAGTAATCATCCCACTCATCGCGGGTACGCTTGCGCTTACGCTTGGCAACCACACGCCCAGATTCTTCATCGAATACCATCTCGCGGTTCTTCTTTGCCGCTTTCCCTTTCTTCTTTGCCTCTCCAAATTCAGGGTCTTCTTCGTCAAATTCGCCTTCAGGACGGGCTTTCTTGGCGGCGGCCTTGCGCGCGCGGCGTTCTTCTTCCTCTGGGTCTAGCACTTCCGTCGCGGGGGCGGCGATGCCAACTTCCATCAAGCCCGTTGCGCTGGCGGCCATCGCTTCTTCATCCACTGGGAACAACGGCGCGTCAATCTCATCGTCATCTTCAATAGAAGCTGGCAAATTGACTAAGCTCAGCGCGACTTCTGGGTGTGCTTGGGCGAATTCGATAGGGCTGGCTTCATCATAGGCTGGCTCTGGCGCAGCTTCGACAGTCATGTCTAGCTCACCCATCATGGCGGCCATCATCAGTTCGTCTAGCCCGGCCTTGACCTGCTCAAAGGCAGATTCTGGCAAGCCGCGCAATAGGTGGGCAATCCGTTGCTCATCAATCAAGAAGCGCCACATGATTTCGCCAATGTTGCCAAGCGATTCTAACTTCTCGATGACTTCTTCGCCGGCGTTTAAGCGTGCCACTGGCAACCCGAAAAGCGGCTCTGGAATGGTGGCTTTGACGGCTTCAATTTCCGCAAGGCGCGCTTGACGTTCTTCACCGCGCGTTTCGTGCAGCAACAGTTCGATTTGGTTGGCGAAGCGGCTCAACTGGCCGAGTTCTTCTGGCATCACAACTTTGCCCGTCACGCGCTTTTCCAAAATCCGTTGGGCGTCGGCCACCATTGTGGGGGACTGCCGTTTTAGATGATCGTAAGGCGCACGGTCAAGGTTTGCCAAAGCTGTGGAAACGGCGTCTGGCTCACTCTTGATGTCAATCCGCCAGCCTGTGAGTTTGGCCGCCAAACGCGCATTTTGCCCCTCACGGCCAATCGCCAAAGAGAGTTGATCTTCCGGAACCATCACAACCGCCGTGCGCCCGTCGTCGAAGTCATCTTCAAGGTATACCCCAGACACACGCGCTGGACTGAGCGCCGCAGAGATAAAGCGTTTGGGGTCAATTTGCCATTCGATCACGTCAATTTTTTCGTCGTGCAGTTCGCGCACAATGTTCTGAATCCGCATCCCGCGCATCCCAACGCACGCGCCAACTGGATCAATGCCCTCTTGCAGGGCGGCTACAGCCACCTTAGAGCGTGCGCCGGCTTCACGGGCAATGCTCTTGATTTCGACTTGGCCGTTGTAGATTTCTGGCACTTCGATTTCTAGCAAGCGCTTAAGCATGTTGCGGTGGCTACGGCTGACGACGATCTTGGGGCCTTTGTTGTCTGGCTTGACATCCACCACATAGACGCGCAGCTTATCGTGAGGGCGATACTGCTCATTGGGGATTTGATGGCTTTTCGGCATGGTGGCTTCGGCACGGCCTAGCGTGAGGGTGACTTCGCCCTTATGCATCATGACGTTTTGTACTGTCGCGTTAACGACATCGCCTTCACGCTCACTGAATTCCAGATAGACGGCGGCGCGTTCTGCTTCTCGAATCTTTTGCAGGATGACCTGTTTGGCCGTTTGTGCCGCAATGCGCCCGAACTTCTTAATAGAGCCTTCAACTTCTACCATGACGGTATCGTACAGTTGGGCTTCGGGGTTGTAGTAGCGGGCTTTTTCTAGTAGCACTTCGGTTTGTGGACTAATGATAGATTCCACGACTTCTTTTTCTACTAGAATTTTCATCCGCCCCGTTACGGGGTCAATGATGGCCTCTACTGCCTGCGCCGCCGATGCCCCAGAAAACCGACGATACGCAGAAACCAGCGCAGTGCGTAAGGCTTCTAAGATCACATCTTGGGGGAGCGCACGAAGGCTCTTGATTTCATTAAACGCGAGTTCAAACTCGTTTTTAGACATATAGCGATTCTCTACTTGTGAATCCTATGGGTTTGACGGGAGTGAAAAGTACGATTCATAAAACAAAAAGTGGGGGTTGCCCACTTTTTGCCGAACAATTCTCAGTATAACATGCCTTACGACGGTCTACAAGATGATGACGATAGATTTGTGTTAATGCTGTGTGGTTTGGGCTACCGACTGAATTTGTATCACAATGGGCAGTACGGCCAATGTCCCACCTTCGGCAGTATCAATGCCGCGTACAGGCAACAGTTCAGGCGACCCATCTTTGAGCCGATAGACGCCCACCCACAGCACATACTCGCCCGCCGTAAGGCTTGCTGGCAAACGGATCGCGCGGTTATCCCAAACGGGGGCATAGGGCAACCATGTGGTCGTGGGTGAAAATCCAGCGTCGGGCATACTGTCGAAGCCGCTGGCGGCCACCCCACCCCCTACCTGTACCAAATGGGTGGTGATGGTATAGTCCTCAGTGGGGGAGTTAGTGGCAACCCATTGCAATGAGAAGGGGATCGCCTCACCCGCGAGGTAGCTTTCCCCTAGTGGCAGATCAACCCCTGTGAGTTGTATCGCTTCCCCAAAGCGAAAATCGGCTGGAATTTGCGCGCCTTCCAGCGTGAAGGGCGCATGATGGGCGCCTGTGCTGTATTCCAGCAGGTGAACAGGCAGGCCATCTGCTCCAGTCAGGTCTTGCGCGCCGAGCAAATAGTAGTGGGCGGCCATAAAGCGCTCTACGGGGCGGATTGACCACGCAATAAACGGGGTGCTGTCGCTCAACAGCCACAGGCGGTCATGGGTTTGTGCCAACGTATAGATCAACTGGGGGATGGGCATTTCTAGTTGGGCAGCGGGATTTGCTGAAATGATCTGCGGCGGTTGTTCTGGGCTAGGTTGTTCGCCGGGGTGTTGGGGCAAGCTAATGATGCGTGGGAGCCGTAGCCGCCCGTAATTTAAGAAGAAGCGTTCATGGCCTAAGCTACTCAGCAACAGAATGTCGTTTTCAGTGAGTTCTGCTTCTAAGGTGGTGTTTGCCTGCCAAAGCCCCGCACTAAAATCAAGGTAAAGGTCATCGTGATACAGGCTACGCAGTCCCCAGCCTGTAGCGACCAGCACCCCAAGCCCTAATCCAAGCGGGACAATGCGCGAAAATCTGCGAACGGACGGTAGCAGCGGGCGGGATATACTGGCAATCAAGCACACCAGTGCCGCGATCCCTAAACCCCCAAACACAAGCGGATATTGCCAGTTTTGTGTGCGTACCCACGCGAAATCTAGCGGAAGTTGCCCCCAAAGGCGCGGCAAAATCGTCCAGCGAAAGTAACGCGGGTCATCTAGCCCGCCGCGCCATTCGGTGAAGCCGTTTGCCGCGGCGGGTAGGTGCTTGGCATATTCGCCCCACCAATAGCTTACCCCGCTCAACTGAATCCACAGGCTGTACAGCACAAGGCCAAGCGTGACCGCCCATGCAACTGCCCATAGCCGTTGTCGCTGTCGGGTGAGTAGGTATTCCCAGCTAGGCAAGGTCAACAGCATGACAAACGGAATAATCGGCACAAGGAAGCGCGGCGGCCACCCCACCCCGCCAAACCAATTTGCGCCACTCAAGGCGGTGTAGCCGCTAATATAGCTTGCTGTTGCAACTGTCACAAATACGACCTCGCGCATTTTGCCGCGATAGGCCAGCGCGATCATGCCGGGCAGCGCTAATAACAGCACGGGGGAAGTTCCCCAAAAGCTACCGCCCAGTGAAAACAAATAGCCGTGAACTGCTTGATTCCGTGCCGCTTGTTCGATGCGCGCTTCCCACGGGATGCGCTCGATTTCAGGGTAGAAGGCGCTGGTGATCTTATCGGCATTGTCCAGTTGTGCAAGGGGATACATGCCCGCCACCAGCCCGATTAGCACCCCAAAAAAGGCAAAGCGCAATAAGGGATGAAATAGGTGGTTAATCCCCGGCAAGGCGTAGATCAACAACCCACCGAAGGCCAATATCCCCCCGCGCCTGACCCAAAATGTGCTAAACGCTAAGGCAACAACCACGACAAGATAGCCCCACCGCCGACTTGGAACGGCTTGCCGCCCGCGCTCAATCAAGTAGGCGCACAGCAACAGCCAAAGCATCGTGAGCGGCTCTTGAAAGAACGATTTGCTGTACGGCCACAAGACCGTCCCTAAGCCTAAGACGCCCGCACTGACCAACGCCACCCGTTCTGTATAGCCAAGCAATCTCACATAGGCGTAAAACAGCCCAACAGCGGTCAACGTCACCCCAATATTGAACAACCAGACGGTATGCACATGCCCGACCCCCGGAACAAGGTCACTAAGGGCATACAGCGCCGAAGCCATCATCACTTGAATGGGTTCAGCGTCTACCGGCAACAGCGGTAATTCTAGCGCGGCGGATTCATATTCCCAGAAGCGGCGCTCTCCGGCAGAAACATCCAGCAAGAAATCGCCGTGTCGTGCAAAGCTCCCCGCTGCGTTGAACATGAACAGGGTATCAGTGGATTCAATCCGCCCGCTGTAGGTGATAAGGTAGACACAAGCCAAGAACGTCAAAAGCAGCACTGGCGCGTGCCAGCGGGTAGGGGCAGGGGTTGAATTCATCGGTCAATCTTGCGGGTGACAGTGGGGCAAACGGGTACGCGCCCCACTGTAAGGTGGATAAGGCACTTACTTAGAATCGGTAGAATCGTCGCTTTGTGCGGGGGCATTCCCCAATAGGCGGTTGGTGACGCCTACCAAGCCTTTGATGACGCGCTGGCTGGCGCTGAGTTTTTCTACACTTTCTAGTCCGACGCCATAAGTGGCCGCGCCCGCCATGAATTTGCCCTCTTTGACTTGTAGCTCGCCCATTGCCAAAAGCGTTTCACTGTAGCGTTGCTTGTCGTCCACTTCGTCAAAGATGTCTGCTGCTTGGCGGTAAACGTTGTACGCCTGCTCTTTGTCGCCCAACTTGACGTACACGCCGCCCAAGTTCCCCAACACTTGTGCCGTGCGCGAAGCATCATTCATCCCCTGAAAGACGCCAAGCGCCTGTTGCATCACCTCTAGCGCCTGTTGCCCCTGATTTAATGCACGATGTACTAGCCCAATGTTCACCAACATCTCGGCGGCAAGGTCGGGTTTAGCTTCTTGTTCATAGGCGGCACGGGCTTGTTCAAAGACCTTGAGCGCCTGCTCATAGTCGTAATCCTTGTAGAGTTTAATCCCTTGTTCTTTGAGTTGTTCTGCTTGGCTCATCGTGGCTTCCTTTTCGTTAGATCGCGGCCTTAAAGCGTAATATCCACCATTGTACTACCGATTTGGCGCAATTTTTCTGTGGGCATGTTGCTGAACATCAGCGCGATTTCGATAAAGCCGATGTTGGTCGGGTTGGCGGCAAATTGGCGTAAGTCTTCTGGTAGCTCTTGAAAGTGCTTCCACTCTTCGCGCATTGCCAACAGTTCTCCAAAATGCCCGCTGGTTTCAAGGAAGTATGACATCCGTTGTTTAAGCGCGCTGGCAAGGATGGTTAATTCATGCATCGGTACAGGGACTTCGCCCATTTCGTAGCGCTGGAGTTGCTCCAACGGGATTTTTGCATCATCAGCGACTTGCTCTACAGACAGCCCCGCATCTTGCCGCGCTTGGCGGAGCATGACACCAATCATGCGGTTGCGTAAGCGGATGTACTCATCTTCTGGGTGGCTGCCTTCATCATAGGCTTCTTTGAGCGTATTTTGTCCCCAAAAATGGCTGACAGGGATGCCAAAGTAAAACGCCAATATTTCTAGTTGCGGCAAAGAAGGGGCAGTATCGCCAAATTCCCAGCTTTCAAACTCTGCCGGGCTGACGTTGAGGATGCGTGCGGCCTCTTCTACGGTGCGGACGGCGTTTAAGCGGGCGTCTGCAATCAAGACGCCGAGCATCTTTGCCCGCAGGCGGTAAAATTCGGTGAGGTCAAGTTCCTTTTTAGCGGCAGGTTGGCCGCCGGGCAAGGCCTTTTTGAGGCGGCTACTCACATCCGAGAGGCTCATTGGGGAGTTCCTCGCAATTCAATCAGTTAAAAGAACGTCTGTCGCCATTATAGAGGCGGTTGTGGCTTTGGGCAAATAGCAGGATCACGAATCGCACATAGCCAAATCGTTTAGGTTGCCACTAAAATCTACACTATCCTTTGAGAGTAGTTACCGAACAGGGTATCTTTAGCATGACTAAACGGGAAAAGTTAAGAAATAAGATACGAAATAACCCTAAATCGGTAAGGTTTTCTGAACTTGAAGGCTTACTGCTGCAATTTGGTTTTGAGCTTGTGCGGATCAAGGGTAGCCACCACTTTTTTGAACGCACACAAGGATTACACCGAGATATTGTCGTTGTGCCTGTTCATGGAAATCATGTTAAGCCAGTCTATGTGAAGGATATCCTTGAGATTTTGGACTCGTTAGCAGTGAACGATGTGGACAGTGAAAAGGATATAAGCGAAGATGACTGAGTATAAGCCCCTAAGCTACTATGTGACACTTCCCTACACCATAGAGGTGATTAAAGATCACGAAGCAGGCGGATATGTGGCGCGGGTCAAGGAATTGAAGGGGTGTTTGACACAAGCTGAAACGTGGGAAGCGCTTGAAGATCAGGTTGCTGAGGCCATTGAGGGTTGGTTAGAGGTCGCTATTGAATATGGTCACCCGATCCCAGAACCTATCGGAATATTTGCGTCCTAAATGTTTACAGCACCTTTATTGCGCCGATCTAGCGCGCCTTTCCCAGTTGCCGCCTTAATCGTCTTACTCTTGGCCTTTGCGCTGTGGGTGTTTGGCCTGAATGGGCTGCATATGCGCGAAGATGAACACTTGGTCTACGTACATACCAGCGGAACGCTGTTTGAGGCCGTTCAACAGCAAGCATGGCGCGATGTGCAAGCCCCCACATGGCATTCGTTCTTTTGGGCGTGGCGCCGCCTCACGGGGGATAGTGAATTCAGCGGGCGCTATCAAGGCGTGCTGTGGAGTATGCTCACGCTCTCTGCGGTGTATTGGCTGATGCTACGCTGGTTCCGTGCGCCGCGCTTCGGCTTGTTTTCGATGCTGATTTTGGCAAGCAGCGCGTACTTCTTCCGCTATGCGTTTGAAATCCGCCCCTATCCAGTGGTGTTGCTCTGTTCAGTGCTGTCTATGGGGATGTTCGTCCGTTGGTTGCGGCTGAAAACGTGGCGGGCAGCGCTGACCTATGGCATGACGTTGGCGTTGATGGCCTACGTTCACTACTTCATGGTTTTCTTGGTCGTGATGCAGGTCATTGCCTTTATTGCCACACGGCCAAGCCGCCGCCAATGGATTCAGGCGTTGGGGGCAGTCGGGCTGGCGCTGCTAATCTGGTTCCAGTGGTTGCCGACGATGGTCGGGCAAGTGCTAAAACTGCGCGAGATTGACGGCGGTAGCTTTGGGATTGCATCAACCGCATACCCCACCGATTGGGCAAATATTCAGATTTGGGTCACGTTAGCAACACAGGGGTTGCCGGTGATTGTTGCCGCCATTCTGTTACTGGGGGTGTTGATCGTGCGGCGCTGGCACTACGGACTACTGCTCTTGTGGGGCTTGGGCGTGCCGATTTTGGCCTTCACAGTGAATTTGTTCGCCAACGTCTATGAACCGCGCTATATCGTCTATTCCAGTGTGGGGATTGCGTTGGCATTAGGCGCAACACTGGCCGCTATCCCGAATCGTTGGT
>JBMOFU010000005.1:0-31028 GCA_049318725.1 Phototrophicaceae bacterium
TTTGGGGGGCGAATGACGGCCCCTCTGGGGCTGGCCCCGGCAGCGGGGACGCCATTATCAACGCTGTCCCGACAACCTTTCTGAGCGTCCCCAACTTCGCTAACTTCAGTTGCCCCACAATTTTGCCAGACTTCTACTCGGTTTCTACAGGGGTAGGGGTTCCGTTTGAGGTGCTTGCGACCAGTAGTAGTGGTCTGTTAGTAAATGACATCGGCGTGCTGGCTAATTCTGCGGCGGTTCTCGGCACCCCAGACGCAGGCACAGTGACGGTTAGCGCCAATGGCGGCTTCACCTATACCCCAACCAACCTGACCAACCCTGTAGATGGCTTTCGCTACACGGCAGAAGACATCAGCGACGGAACGCAGGTTACAGGTTTAGTGTGCATCACCCGTAGCAACCTGAGCGTGACCGTCCCCCCCACGCAAACCACAACGCTTGGCACACCGATCCCAATCCCCAATGTGAGGGTGGCAAGCAACGGCGACACCGGCGCAACGGAGGTGGTGAGCGTTAAGTTGACGATCCCCGCTGGGACGTTGAACGTCTCAACCCCAGACAACGGTAGCTTCTCGATTCCCCCAAGCGAAGCCTGCCGTACATTGCTCAATAGCCTGCGTATTGCCTCTAATGCGGAATTCAACCCTAGTGTAGTTAGCGGGGAAGACACTTTGCCAGAGCGCAATAGGGTTTCCCTTGCCGAATCGGGTTTTGCCCGTCCGCAACGGGTTAGCACGATGGCGTTACAGACGGGCGTTGACGTCATCGGCAACGGCACGGGGACGCTCACGCTGGAAGGCCCGATCAACGAAGTCAATGTGGTGTTAAGCACATTGGTCTACACCCCGTCACAGGTCGGTATCTTCCCGCTCACGGTGGTCGCCAACAACGGTACTACAGGGATCGCGGTCGGTAGCTTTAACGTTGTGGTCAGCACTGGCTCTGGAACCGTCAGCAGTGGTAGCACCAGCGGCAGTGCGCTGTTTGCCCCTAGTGGCCCGCTCACCCTTGCGGAGTTCAACGGCACGCCCGGCAGCGTGATTCGCGGCAGCGCGCCCGGTGGGGCAGTAAACAACGGGGATGTCTACGTGCGCTTGATCGCCGTCAACGGCACGTTGCGGGTGAGTCCAGAGCAGTTGGGCGACCCGTTCCTGATTAACAGCATCATCGGCAACGGCGCAGAGGTCTTTGGCCTGACGTTTACCGGCCTCCCGGTTTCGGCATTTAACGCGCCCGTGCGGATATGTTTGTTAGGGGGCGGCAGTGTGTACTATCGGGATGCAACGGCTTCCCCGCGCATCACGCTTGAGATGAACACCATCCGTGATGGCGGCTACACCTGTGCCACGATCCCCAACAGCGGCACGCTTGTGCTAGTGACCGATGGCTCACAAGCAGCGGCCACACCGCTAGAGGGCGCGATACCCTTAACCGACTGTATGGTCAGCACCCGTGCGATCATGAATCTACGCCAAAGCGCCAGCCCGACCGCCGCCATCATCCGCTTGATTCCGTTTGACGTGGCGCTGACGGCCTTTACCCGTCAAGCGGGCTTCTACGACGTGGACTACCTCGGCACACGCGGCTGGTTGAGCGGCACGTTCCTCACGTTGGGGGATGGTTGCTAAAGGCCCCACTATAAACGTTAATTTTTGTAGGGGCATGATTCCTCATGCCCCTTACGCATACCCCCGTATCCAATCTTTATTTGTTCACCCCGCGTTTGATGTAATTGCCTTAAAAGACAGCATAGAAAACTAACTGGCAATTAGCGCTAGAATGGCACATAATAGGGTATACCGTTTGTCGGCAACCGTGCAAGAACTCATAGGGGGGGCGTATACCTCATGCCTCGCGTGCTTTACATAGAAGATAACGCGGACAACCGCCTGTTAGTGCGGCGAATTTTAATGGCCTCAGATATTGAGGTAGATGAGATTGACAACGCCATTACGGGCATTCAAATGGCGCAGGACAACCCACCAGACTTGATCCTGATGGACATCAGTATGCCGGGGATGGATGGACTAAGCGCCACCGAGCGTTTACGCTCAATGCCACAGTTAGACCATGTGCCGATTGTCGCGCTCACGGCCAACGTCCGTGAAGGTGACCGTCAAATGACTATAGAGGCCGGGTGCGATGGGTACATCGGTAAACCCATTGATGTGGACAAATTCCCCGACCAAGTGTTGCATTATATGAGGAGTCGCCGTCGCCTATGAGCGAAAATAGCCCTGTCCGCCAGCCGATTGCGCCCAGTGAGGCGCATGTGCTGGTTGTGGAAGATAACGTGCCTAACTTCGTCTTGATTGCGCGGATGTTGGCCTCTATGGGGGTTCAACGCTGTGAGTGGAAAACCTCTGGCTGGCAAGTCGTCCAATTTGCTGAAACCCTGCCACGCATAGACCTAATCCTCATGGATATTCGTCTGCCCTACGAAGACGGCTATCAAGCGCTGCAAAAGGTGCGCGCCCACCCACGCCTTAAAGAAACGCTGGTGGTGGCCGTCACCGCCGAAGCCAGCGAAGATCAAATGCGCCGCGCAAAGAAGGCTGGTTTTAATGGGTTTATGGGCAAACCGCTAGACCCCGACCGCTTCCCTGACCAGATTCAACGCTTGTTGGCGGGTGAAGAAGTCTGGGAATGGCGTTAAGCGTGGCGGGCTTGCCATCAGAAAAAATCACATGGCAAATCTGATATTTGTAGGGGCGAGCCGACGGCTCGCCCCTACAGGGTTCATTGGTTCAATGTGACTAATCCGCTTACCCAGTAGTCGAAAAGGTGGTGGCAATGGCAATGATTATCTCTCCCGATTGGATGACCCTACGGGATATTGCACATGGGGTAGACAGCCCAGACCCGATCCGCCGTCAAGAAGCGTTGTTGCGGGCGCTGAGGATTATTGAAGACACACTCCCAGATGTGAAGGGCGTGCGGCTCTACCGCCTAGACGGTCAAACCGTTATCGTCCGCGCCGCCACAGACCTCCCCGAACGCCAAGCCAAACCCCTTTCGACGCTCCCGTCGTTGACCGAAAGCCTAGAAATTGAAGACGGCCATAGCCTGTGGCTGCCAGAAAAACAGCAGTGGGTCGGCTGTTGGCGCTTGAACGGCCAGATACAAGGCTTCTTAGAAGTTATCGTCAACAACTTGGATGATGAATGGGTCGTCTGGCTAGAGGTGATCCTCACCGAGTTGGGCGCTGCGTTGTTGTTGGCCGAACGCGAAGCGCCCTCAGCACTGGTCAACACGCCTAGCCTTGAAATCAAGCGCCGCGCAGACCGTTTGATCGCCGCCAGCCGTATGTTGTTAAGCGCCAGCGACTACGACGAGATCACGACTGCCGCCCGCTATGCCATCCCCACCGAATGCCATAGTCTGCTAGTGACGCTGTTCAGCCTGCCGATTTCGATCCATGACAGCGGGGCAGAAGGCGTCGCCAACAACCGCCGCCAAACGGTGGGCTATGCCACCGATCAACACGCCGAAGCCACCGCCCCAGACAGCGCCGTTAGCCCCATGCCAGACTTTGCCTACCTCAACAGTTTGCGCCAACAGTTGCCGCAGGTGATTGCTGTCGGCGACGGCGACGGCGGTTATGTGGCTGGTTGGTTGCGCCAATACGTCACCGAGCAGCGGATACGGCAAATCATCGTGATTCCGATGATTGCCAGCGAGCGGGTGGTCGGCGTGATGGAACTGCTGTTCAAAGACGTTCATGCGGTGCAGGCCGACGAGCTAGACCTCTACACCGTCTTGGCCGAAGAAACTGCTGCTGTGATGTTGAGCAAACGGCTTTTGCGCGAATCTTTAGAGGCGCAGGCGTTTGCTTCTCAGTTGGTTCACACCAACAAGGCCATTGCGGAATCTGACAGTTATGAAGAAATGGCACAGGCGGTGTTGAGCGACGCGCCAGAAACGATCTATGCCATTGGCATTGCGCTGTTTAACCGCCCCTTCACGATGATGGGGACGCCCGTCAACCTGCGGACGCGCGCGCTGGTCACACGCGACGCCGTACTAGAAGGCGGTCAGGTAGATTACTTCAGCGCCACCGAAGATGCCCGTGTGACGTACTTCTTGCATCAGTATTTAGAGGGGCGCATGATGCTGTTGTGGTCGCAAGACCGCACCCGCAAACCTGTTTTGGCGCACACGCTGGTGGACGCGCTGGCACAAGAAGAAGTGAACATCATCACGTCGTTTGGGCTGGTGGTCAACAGCGGCTTGCGCGGGATTTTGGTCTTTGCGGGCGATGATGACCTCCGCAACCCCGGCCCGCAGTATGACGGCTTGCGCGCCATTGCTGACCAATTGGCCGCCGTCATTGAAAACCGTATTTTGTTGCAGCAAACGTCTGAAGCGCTGGATTTGATCCAGACACAGTATGAAACGACCAGCCGCATTCACCGCACTACTAGCCCGGCAGAAATCCTCAAGGCCGCTTACGACTTTGCTGGCGGCGACTTCACCTATGCTCAAGTGGTAACGACCGACCCCGACGGCGTGATGTATATCTTGGCTGAAGTCGAAAATAACGAGGCCATCTTGGTCACGCGACCTGTCACGCTAGACGATTACCCTGCCAGCGCCACGTTGGCCGTGTTGGAATTTTTGGAAGTGCGCGATGTTAACGATGATGCCTTCTTGAGTACAGAAGAAAGCGCAGCACTCAAGGCGCGCAACATCGGCGCGGTGTTGATTTTGCCAATCTTGAATAACTTTGAGGTGAGCGGCTTGGTGATGTTCACCAGCCCCGTTCCCACCCGCCTTGCGCCAGACCGCCTACGCGGGCTACGCAGTTTGACCGACCAAATCAGCGTCGTGCTAGAAAACCGCCGCTTGCTCCAGCGCACCGAGCAAAACCTCAATGAAATCCAACTGTTGTATGAAGCCAACCGTGCCATGCTCCGCACCCAAAATGCGCTGGACGTGTTGCGCGTGTTGAAGTACAACGTTGCGCCCGACGCCTTTGTCATTTGCCAGTTGAAGGTAGACTACAGCGAAGATTTGCGCCGCATTAGCGACGTTCGCCTTGAATATGAAATTCGTGGCTTTGCCGAAAGCTCCCCCAATCAACGTCTGAACAGCAATATCACTGAACTGGCAAACTACCGCAAATTCTTAGAGTTGATGACCGAAAGCATTCTGTTTGCGCCCAAAGGGGCTGCGGGCGCGGTGCCGAATAACCCCGTGAACCTGCTCACCGAGCGCTACGTGATTGAAAGCTATGCGGTGATCTTGGTGCGCGAGCAAGACCGTGTGGTGAACTTGCTCTATATGCTGTTCGACAGCCCCAAACAGTTCTTAGACAGCACCCGACGCCTGTATGAGGCGATTGCCGACCAAGCCGCCATTGCCATTGAAAACCAGAAGTTGCTGGCCGAAACCCAAGAGAGCGCCGTCAAGCTGACTACACAAGTGCGCGCCTTGCAGAATATCTCTGAGTTGGCCGTGCAGATTAACACCATGCGCGATGAAACTGCCCTGTTAAAGTTGGCAGCGCGTGTGCTGGTAGAATCCGTTGGGGTAGATCATGTGGGCGTCATCCTGTTCAACGAAGATATGAAAACAGGCGTCCTCACGGCAGAAGCCCCCACCGAGCATTATCTGGGGATTACGCTTGATGTAGGCGATAACCCGCTGTTCAGCCTAGATTATCAGCGCGGGGAGGTGTTCACCTCATCAGATGTTGAGCATGACGAGGCCCTCAGCCCGATGCTCAAAACGATTTTGGGCAGCTCTAACATCCGTGCCATCATGATTATCCCCTTGATCGGCATTGGCGGTGAGCTGTTCGGCTCGGTCGGGCTAGATATCTACGAAAATCCGCGCAACTTTGACGCCACCGAAATCCGTACCGCCAAGACCATCGCCGCGCAAATCGCGGTAGGGATGCAAAACGTGCGGCTGTTGCGCGACGCCGAAGAACGCGCCCTCCAACTCCAACGGATCAATGACTTCAGCCAGACCACACAGACCACCCTAGAAACCGAACCGCTGATTGAGACCATCCTTGCCAATGCTGCACGGCTGTTGCCGATGCAACACATTGCTTTGGCGCTGTTGGATGCAGCAGAAAATCGGCTGGTGTTGCGTGGCGGCTGGGAAGAACAAAATGGCATTCGGCATCGGCTGATAACCGGTGCGCCCGTGCCATACGGCAACACCACCACCGGCTATGTGTTTGAGGGGGGGGAATATCTGTACCTACCAGACATGGAAAAAAGCCCGTTCCAGTACCCACACTCCACTAGGGTGCGGTCATTGTTGGTCGTGCCAGTCCGCACGCGCGGGCGCTTGTTCGGGGTCGTTAGTGTGGGGGCCATTGCGCTGGATGCCTTTACCGAAACCGACATCGCGGTTTTCCAACAGATTGTAAACCAAATGGCAGTGGCGATGGATAACGCCCAGACGTATACTCAAAGTCAACGGGTGGCACGTAATAAGAGCCTTACCAACGAGATTTCTGTGCAGCTTCAACGCCAAAGCGACATTCACCAAATGGTTAACCTCACTCTGAATGAAGTCGGGCGGGCGATTGGCGCACGGCGCGGGCGAGTACGGATTAAACCGCCGCAAAATGGTAACTAAGCCCAAAGGATAGGCACATCATGCTAGGTTGGTATAGTTCGATCTTTGACAGCTCGGCATATTCGGCGCTCACCACCCGCGCACGGGCGCAAATTACCTATAACACCGTGCTGTTCTTGGTCGTGGTGTTTACCATCACGGTATTTGCCTTGCCGTTGCGCTTACAGGGGGAAATTGAACGGCTGACCTATGTCGAGCGGGCAGTTCAGCCGCTTGAACATCCGTTATTTACCTTTGGCTTGGTGGTCTTTTACCTGTTAAGCGCGGTCACGGTTTGGCAAACGCGGCGCGGCAACCTAGCGCTTGTGGCCTTAGGGCCGTCGGTGATGATCTACCTTGCGGTGACGATCCCGGCGGTGCTGGACAACATAGACTCTGTACAAAATGGTCTATTGTTGTTGCTGCCGCTATTGGTGGCCGGGTTGTTAGACGGCGAGCGCGGCCTATTGCTGTTTGTGCCAGTCTACTTCATTAGTTTGACGGTGGGCTACGTGCGGCTAGAACTTTCCCCCGTGGTGACGGTGTTGGGCTTAATCCAAACGGTGATCTACTCTACGGTGGTGATTGTGCTGCTGTACTTGTTCATTCGTAACAGCTTGATTGAACGCATTCAAACGCAAGTGGTGTCTTCTGCTCAACGGCTACAACTGGCAAACATCACCACGCAAATCACCCGCAGCATGTCTGAAGTTAAAGACCTAGACACCGTGCTAGACCAGATCGTCCACCAAGTGAGAGATTCCTTCGACACCCCATATCACGTTCAGGTCTTCTTGATTGACGACAACCAGCGCAACGCCTTGTTGGTCGCCAGCACGGGGGAAGTCGGCAAGCTGCTACTGGAACGCCGCCATCGGTTGCCTGTGGGTAGCCAAAGTGTGATCGGGCAAGTGACCCAACGCCAAGAGCCGATTATCGCTCAAGTGGGAGAAAGTAACAGCGTCCACCGCCCCAATGACCTGTTGCCCAACACCCGCTTAGAAGTTGCCATCCCGCTCACCGTTAACCGCCGCAACATCGGCGCGCTGGACTTGCAATACACCGACAGCGCACTGTTCACCGAAGATGACCTTGTGGCGCTTCAGGCGGTGGCGAACAGCATTGCCATCACCATTGACAACGCGCAACTGCTGGCACAGATTGAAAAGCGGCTGGACGAAAACCGCCTGTTAGTCGGGCGCATGGAACAATCCCAACTAGAGGTAGAGCGGCTCAACCGCGAGCTAACCGGCTCAATTTGGTCAGACTACTTACGCGACCAGTCCGATAACGTCAACCTTGATCTAGATTTTGGCGATGCGTCCTCACATGCGGGCGATGTGCTTTCCACCAGCATTATGCAGGCCATCGGCAATGATGAAGTGGTGCGGCGCGAACAAGGCGGCCAACAAATTGTGGCAATCCCGCTGCGGGTGCGCGGGGAGGTCATCGGCGCGATGGAATTTGAAGTAGATGATGACCGCCCACTTACCGCAGATGACTTTGACATGCTCCAAGAAGTCGGTGAACGCTTGGGGTTAGCGGCAGAAAATAACCGCCTGTTTGCCACCAGCCAACGGGTTGCACAGCGTGAAGCGTTAGTGAACGAAATCAGCACGCGCATTCAGTCGGCCAACGGCGTGGAAGCTACCGTTTCTGAAGCCGCCCGCAGCCTGCGTGACGCGCTTAAGGCCACCCGCGTTTCGATTCGGCTGGGTACCTTGAACAGCCTCGGCGCACCTGTTCCGCCCAAAAGCAGCAACTAAAGGGAAGAAACCAGCATGAATGTCTCTCGACTGTCCATTGACGGGTCACTCACCAGCGAAACCCTGTTTGCTGTCCGTCGGCGGATCATTCAGATTGCGGCGTTGTATAGCCTGATCCGCACCCTTTTCCCTGGGGTGTTCTTTGCGCTTTCTGAAGACTATTTTCAGCAAGATGTGTTTTCACTGCTCAATAATTTTATCCTTTTCTCAGTAATCTTAGTGCTGGTTTACCTGCTATGGTTTTGGCTTGCGCTTACCAACCGCCTAACAATTGCTGCCAACGGGTTGGTTATCACCCTCTTAGTGTCGCAGTTTGTGACGCCGCCCGAAGTCTTGGGGGCGGTGTCGGTGATGATCCTGATTGCGGCGATCATCCGCAATACCGTGCCGTTTAGCATCCTCACCACCATCACCTTCGGCTTGGCAGGCTACCAAGCCTATCAAGCGGTTGTACAGAATACGACCGTGTTCCAATTAGGCGCGTCCCTTTCGATTATCGGCACGATTGCGCTGGCGGGGATTGTGGTGCGTTACTTCATCAGCGCGATTGAAACCACCGTGCTGAGGGCGGAACGCAACTCTAATCTGCTGCGCGTGGGGGTAGAAGTCGGGCAGATCACCGCTGGATTGATCCAGATGGACGAACTGTTGCCGCGTGCGGTAGACTTCATCCGCGACCGCTTCGGCTTCTATCATGTGCAAATCTTCTTGATTGACGACAGCGGCGAGCGGGCGGTTTTGCGTGCCAGCACGGGGGAAGTCGGCAAGCGCCTGCTAGAGCGGCGGCATCAACTCAATATTGGCTCTAACAGCGTCATTGGGCGTGTGACTAAAACGGGCGAGCCAGTCATCGCCCGCGACACCGACCGCGCTGGCGTCCATTACCGCAACGAACTGTTGCCCAACACCCGCGCAGAACTGGCGCTACCGATCAAAGACGGTGAACGCTTGATCGGCGCGCTAGATGTGCAAAGCACCCGCCCCAACACCTTTGAGCCGACCGACGTGCAGGCGCTCCAGATCATGACCAACCTGCTGGCCGCTTCCATCCGCAATGCGCGCCTGTTTGAACAGCAAAAGCGCAACATCCAAGAAAACCAACGCCTGTATATAGAAGCAGAAGCCAACCTGCGCGAAATCCAGCGCTTGAACCGCCAACTCACCCGTGAAAGCTGGCAACGCTTGGCGGCAGAGGCCGGTACCAACGCGGGGATCACGCTTACGGGCAACCACGCCGAGCGCGAAAGCAACTGGTCTGAATTACAACAACGGGCGATGCAAGCCCGCCAGCCGATTGTCGAAACCCAAAGCGACGGCACGCTGGTGATTGCTGCGCCGATCTTGTTGCGGAATGAGGTAATCGGCGCGGTAGAAATTACCCCAGATGCGTCGCTCTCTCAGCCAGACACGCTCGAAATCTTGCGGGCGGTGTCTGAACGCTTGGGCGTCAGCCTAGACAACGCCCGCCTGTTTGAAGAAGCGCAACTCACCACCGCCTTTGAGCAACGCATCAATGATATTGTCGGGCAATATCAAGACGCCAACAGCGTGGATGAACTGTTACGGATCACCGTTGCAGAGTTAGGCCAAGTGCTTGGCGCAGATCATGCCGCAATTCGGCTGGCGAGCCAAACCGAAAATGACGATATTCTGATTGAGGGGGCAACCCAGTGATGATAAGCCGTGCCTTGAGCGCTGTATTCCGACTGAATTACGTCTATGACACCCCGCTTCAGCGTCAACGTGCGCGGGGTGTGTTCATCATCAACTGGGCATCTCTGGTGGTCTTTTGCATTTTTATCCTGTTTGCCGGGCTGCTTCCGGGTCAAGTATTTGGCCCAGAAGAAACCGCCGCCTTTAGCACACAGTTGGTCGCCTTTTTAGCCATCTTCTTAGCGCTACAAAATGGCCGTTTGCAGTTGGCCTCCTTGACGTTAGTCGCCTTTAGCCTTGTCGTCATCGGGATTATTTTGTTTGGCAGCAAGATTCCCAATGACCAATTCTTCTTTTCTGCATTGTTAATCCCCTTAGTTATCAGTGGGATTGTGTTGCGACGGGTGGGGATCATCAGCGTCGGGGGGGTGATGTTCGCCTTAATCCTTGTGGAAACGCTCTACCGCGTGCAACGGGCAGACATCGCACTGCAAGATGCCTTTACCCGTTTAATCCTCATGCTGGTTGTGACCCTGCTGATTACCGCGATTCAGGCCGTTTTCCGTCAAGGCGAACAAGCCTTGAGCGAGTTAGCCCAAACAAATATGAACCGAATGCGGCGGGTGATTTCAGTCAATACCCGCGTGGGCAACCTACAAACCGAGTTGGCCGTTTTGAATGAGGCAATTAACCTCGTCCGCAGCGACTTTGGCTATGACTTCGCCCAAATCTACCTTGTAGATGAGGCTGGGCGGCTCACCCGCCGCGTACGCACTGGGGAGCGGCGGCTGGAGTCTGTCAGTTTGCAAGAAATTTTGACGCTCGGCGACACCAACGCCATTAGCGAGGCGGCACGGATGAAGGCGCCGGTGCAGGTTTCGATCAATGACCCGCAAAACCGCCGCGAACACTTCCTCCCCACTATCCAACGCGGGATTGCTCTGCCAATGCTGTTCAACGGCCAACTGATCGGCGTGTTAGACATCCAAAATACGCGCATCACTAGCTTTGAACCTACTGAGATTGAAGTGTTGCAACTGTTGAGTGAGCAGATCGCGGGGGTACTAAACCGCATTCAAGGGCTAGAAGCCTTGCAAGGCCAATTGCAAGCGGCTGAAGCGCTGGCGAACCAGTTGCAAATTCAAGTCAGCACGCTGCAAGCCCAACGGCAACAATTGTTAACCGGCGCATGGAGCGAGTACATCGAGCAAGCCGGGCAATCTGCCATTGGCTTTAACTGGCAAGGCGGCACACTCACCCCTGCCTCAGAGATGCCCCCCGCCATGCGCCGCAGCCTACTCAATGAGGATATGTACACCCAAGTGGACGGCGAATTTAAGCTCATCAGCGTGCCGATCAAACTACGGAATGAAATCCTTGGGGCGATGAGCTTTTGGCTGCCGGTGAAGCAGTCGCTTACTGAACGCCAACTAGAACTTGCGCGAACGATTGCATTACGCTTGGGCAACGCGCTAGAAAATGCCCGCTTGCTAGAGCAAACCCAAGCGCAAGCCACCCGCGAACGCAAGGCGGGTCAAGCGGCGGGTTTGCTAATTGGCGCAACCGATGTAAACTCGTTACTAGAGCTTGCCGCCAACACGTTCAATGAGGCACTAGGGGCCATTCAAACCCAAGTCTATATTGAGCCGTTGCGGTCAGACGCAGGCCGTACCTCCATCCTGAACCCGAAGCCGAACGGCAAAAAGGGGCATAGCGATAACGCATGAGCCAAAGATCCTTCCCAGCTTGGGTAAGACTGTCGCTCCCAGTCAAATTTACGCTTGGGTTCTTCATTGCAGTTCTGTTGCCCACCCTTGTGTTGGCCGTCTTTTTCTTCGCTTCTGCGCGTGACCTTGACCGCCAAAACCTTGAAGCTTACATCCGCCAAAACGGGCAACGCCAACGGCAGGTCATTAACTCTGTATTTAACGCCGCACTCTCTAGCCTAGACAACTACTCCACCAACAGCGCCAGCAACCAACTGTTGTTGGGCGTGCTGCTGGCCGAAGTCAACGCACAGCCCACTTTGCCCAGCGTCACGCCTGAAGAAGCCACCGTCAACATGAATGCGCTGTTGTTAGATGCCAACAACTACTTTGATGGCGTGCGCCTGTTAAATAGCCAAGGGTTATTGGTCGCCTCTGCCGGAGACCCCTTCCTCAGTTCAATTGGCATTGGGTCGGATGAATCTAGCTCGCAAGCCTACCGCAGCATTATCACGCGCCGCCAAGCCGACCCGTCCGTTAATCAGGTGATTGTGGTCACACGGCGCGGTCAGCCTGTGGTTGAAATCGTCCAGACCGTGCGCCTGCGCGACACGGACAATGTGCTAGGCTACTTGGTGGCAAACCTTGACCTAGAAAATACCATCCTGCCGCTGTTGACCTACATTGAAGGGACGTTCCCAGCCTATAGCTTCTTGTTGAGCGATGTTGGCGGGGTGATTATCGCCCTGCCAGAAAATGAAGCGGCGGCGGTGGCGGCCTTAGATGGTGCAGCTGTAGAGCGGGCGCGGCTAAACGAGAGCGGCTTTAGCATTTATGACCTCAACGACCTGACCGACGGCCAAGCAGAACCTGTAGAAATTGCCGCCTATTACGCCCCCGTAGACGCCGCCCCATTTATCTTGGTTAGCCAAGTCGCTACAGAGGCGGTTTACCGCCAAACCCGCCAGAATATCGGCGCGGCGGGCTTTTCACTGATCGTCGGGGCAGGCGCGCTCTTGTTGGTGCTGCTAACGTTTGTCGTTTCTCAAGATGTAAACGGCCCCATCCGCCGCTTACAGCAGGCTATGCGCGGGGCAACGTTGGGCAACTATGAAGAACCGGTGATTGACGTAGAACGCCAAGACGAACTGGGGGACTTGGCGCGTGTGTTTGTAGATATGCGCCGCCAAGTGCAGGCGACGTTAAATGAGCTGGAATTGCGAATCAGCAGCCGCACACGCGACTTTGAAATCACCCAAGAGATCAGCCAGTTTGCCGTTAGCCAACGCGACTTACAACGCTTGATGGACGATGTGACCGGCTTAATCGTGCGCGGCTTCCCCAACATTTACCACGCGCAAATCTTTCTATTAGACATTGATCGGCGCTTTGCCGTGTTGCGCGCCAGCACCGGCGTCGTCGGCCAAGAGATGATGGCACGCGGGCATCGCTTGGCCGTAGGCAGCGTGAGCGTGATTGGGCAGGTCACAGCGCAAGGCGAAACGATCATCGCCCGCGATACCGCCTCTAGTGAAATTCACCGCCGCAACGAATTTTTGCCAGACACCCGCGCCGAACTTGCCATCCCGCTGCGGATTGGCGAGCGTATCATCGGCGCGCTAGACGTACAAAGCAAACAAAGCGCCACTTTCAACGACGATCAAGTCAAAGTGCTGCAAACGATGGCCGCACAAGTGGCAATTGCCATCGAAAACGCCCGCCTCTACCAAGATTCTGTCAGCCAGTTGCGCTCACTCGACGAGCAAAACCGCAATGAAACGCTGAGTGTGTGGCGCGAGTTCATGTTCGATCAACGCCAACGCGCCTTGTTCCGCCGTGCGGGGATCACCACCGACGCCGACCTTGAAACACTGCGCGAGCAGGCGCTTTCCAGCAAGCAACTGGTGGTGGGCAAGCCTACTGCCCGCGAAACCGTCCCGTTTGTCATCCCGATTGTGTTGCGCGGGGAAGTTCTAGGGGTCATTGCCACCGAAGTCCCGTCAAAAGAGTATAATCAAAGTAAGGTGCAGTTAGCCAAAGACTTGGCAGACCGTTTGGCACTCACCCTAGACAACGTGCGCTTGTTTGAACAAAGCCAACGCGCCACCGACCGTGAACGGCTGGTGAATGAAATCGCCGCCAAGCTCACGACGCAAACCGACGTGAACGAAATTTTGCAAACTGCTGTGCGCGAAGTCGGCCAAGCCATCCGTGCGCCACAGGTTAGTATTCGGCTTAGTCGCAAAGGTTCCAGCGCCACTGGAACCTATCCGACGCAGTTAGCTCCCTCTGAGGATAAATCTGCGTCAGAACCTTCCCAAAACACTTAACCCATCTGGATTTTCAGTGAGGGGCATTGAGTAAGCGCATATGATCAATCCGTCCCAACCCAACTTGAGTGTACGCCCGCTACATCAACAGCTTTTTGTCCCGATTGCGATTGTCGCGTTGGTCGCCTTTTCCGTTATCGGCATTGTCGGCGCGTGGATTGTGCGCGTCGGTACGACCGGCAACGTTAGCCGCATTCAAGAAGTGGCGCTAAACGAAGCGTCTGGCAAGGTCATCAACGAGCTAGACAGCGCCTTTATCGGCGTGCGTCAGATTGCCGTAGACAGCCCCGTTCAACTGTTTGGCATTGAGGCGACATCGCTGTCTAGCTCTCAGGGAGAACTCCAGCGCACGCAACAGGCGCTGATTGCCCAAATGACTGCGCTGCTAGAGAGCGGTAACAGCAATTATACAAGTGTGCGCTATATCTTGCGGACGGGTTCGGTCTGGACGGAAGTCACGCGCACGCCCGACGGTAGCTTGAGTGTGGATAGCGACTTCTATTTGCGCCAGCGCGACCCCGGCACGGAAGCCACCCTGAGCAACGCGCTCCGCACGGAAGTCGGCACGGTGATTATCAGCGCGATTGAACTGCGGCGCAATGAAGCCGGTGAGCCGCTCAACCCCGTTCAGCCCTACATTAGCTTGTTTTCGCCAGTGACCCGCCCTAACGACCCCAACAGTGTATTGGGCGTGCTACAGCTAGAAATGGATGTGACGGCGCTACTGAACCATGTGAACCGCGCTGCCACCGATTCGATTTCTGGGGCAGAAGGCCGCCGCTTTTTGCTGGTCAACAGCCGCAACCAAATCCTTGCAGATTCTAACAGCATTGACCGCAATTACTTGATTGGCTACGCCGTCAACGACAGCACTGCCGCCAACCACGATCCCGCCGATAACGCCTTGTTTGGCCTGTTGGCGAACAACTTTGCCCAACTGGATACTGTCTCGCAGGGGAACAATATTCTTTCTACCCGCTCGGTGAGCTTGGGCGAATCTCCTGATATGCCGTGGCGCGTGGTGATTGTAGACAACGCCTTGATCCTTTACCGCAACAGCAATATCGCCGCTGGGCTGGTGTTGGGGATCAGCCTCTTGATTGGGGTGTCGGTGGTGGTGGCCGGGAGCTTCTTCATTCGGCGGCGCTTGCGGGCAGTGGATGTCACCAGCTCTGTGATTGAAAACTTAGATGGCGGGCAACTTTCTGCGGCGGAACAAATGCCCGCCGCGCTAGACACGTCGCGCAACGACCTGCAAGATATTCAAATGCTCAACCGCGCACGCGGCCTTGCCAAGCAACTGCAAGGCCTGAACCAGCGCATTGACGACCAAGCGCAAGAGTACACCCGCAATTTGCGGATTGCCGCACGCATCAGCCGCGAAACCGCCACCTTAGAAGACATTGACGAGTTGGTCAACCGCGCCATTGATTTGATCGCCAATTCCTTCCGGCTATATCACGCGCAGGTGTTCTTAGTAGACGACGCCAAGATCAACGCGCAGTTGGTGTACAGCCGCGGGGATGCCGGGCGTCAAATGTTGGCGCGCAAGCACCGCTTGCCCATCGGTGGGGATTCGATCATCGGGCGTGTAACCGCCACCGGGCGCCCGGTGATCGTCAACGATACGGGCAATATCGGTGCAGGGGAGGCACACCGCTTTAACCCCATCTTGCCCGATACCCGCTCTGAAATGGCCTTGCCGCTGCAAATTGGCGATGACATCATCGGCGCGCTGGACTTGCAAAGCGCAGAGGCCAACCGCTTCAGTGAGCGCGACATTGAAACCTTTCAACTGTTGGCCGACCAACTGGCAATTGCGATGTACAAGACGCGCCTGTTGCGCCAGTCTGACGCACGGGTGCGCCAAATTGAAATGCTCAACCGCCAGTTAACCCAAACCGCGTGGGAAGAATTAGAGCGTGAAGTCGGCCTAGAGCGCGCCTACCGCTATAACTTGATGGATGTCGAAGCCGGCGACCTTGACGCCAGCATCACCGAAACGCGGCGGATGATCTCGGTGCCGATTGCCATTCGTGGCGAGGTCATCGGCACGATTAACGCCGCCCCGCCGGAAAACGGTGAATTTACCAAAGGCGACTTCTCCGTGTTGAACTCGGTGGCGCAACGGGTGGCGCTGGCAGTAGAAAATGCCCGCCTCTTCCAAGAGACGCAAACCACACTCATCGAAACCGAAACGCTCTACCAGACCAGCCGCTACCTCAACGAAGCAGAAACGATGGAAGGCATCATTGAGGCGATTATCCTCTCTGCCTTGCCCGGCGCCAACGCAGGGCAGGTGGCGGTCTACGCTGAAAACATCGAGCCAGATTCCCCCCACGCCGCCCTAGAGATTCTCGCCAGTTGGGTTGACCCGCAAAGCTCGCAGGTGATGGTCAACCCCGCCTTCCAGCCTGTCTTGTTGAATGGGTTGCAGCTGCGGGTGGACGAACACCCCTTGCTGGCGAACATCAGCGAAGTGTTGCTCGTCCAAGATACGCAACACGACAAGCGTCTTGATGACGAGTTCCGCAATTTGTTTGCCCAACTCAATGCGCGTTCGGTGGTGTTCTTGCCGCTAAATGTGCGCGGCAAGCGGCGCGGCAGCATTTTGATTGAGTTCCCCACCGTGCGCGAGTTTAGCGAGCGCGACGGACGCATCTACAACAACTTGATTGACCAAGCAGGCGTTGCCATTGATAACCGCTTGCTGTTGCGCCAAACCGAAAACGCACTCAGCCAGAACGAACGGCTATACGCCGGCAGCCGTATGATTAACCAAGCGCAAGGGCTAGATGACCTTGTGCGCGCTGCCGTGATTACCAACAACACACCCGATATGAACTTTGGGCTGGCAGTCTTTGAAGGCCAACTGGACGATACCCATTGGCCGGCAAACCTACGCCATGTGGCGCAGTCTCGCAGTGGCGGCATCTATGAGCCACAACGCCTGTACAGCATAGCGGTGAATGTAGACTCTCCGTTGCGCCGCCGCGAACCGGTCAATATGACCTACTCCGCAGATCAAGAAGCTGCCGGGCAAATGCCGCCGCTCATGCCGATTGTTCGTGCCAACGGCGACCGCTACGCGACGGTCTTCCCGCTATTTGCCTCCAACCTGCCCACCGCACTGTTCTTTGTCACCCGCAAAGAAGCCACGACCATCAGCGATGAAGACTACGAAATTTACCGTGCGTTGACCGGGCAAATGAGTACAGTGATTCAAAACCGCCGCCTGCTAGAACAAACAGCGGTGGCATTGGATGAAACCCGCCGCCTGTATGAAGCCAGCCGCGCCATCACCAACGCCCAAGATACCGAAGGCGTCTACAAGGCCGCTGCCGTCCACCTTGCTGAAGCCAGCCCGCGTGTGAACCGCCTGAATTTGCTCTTGGCCGGGCCAGAATCAGCTATCAACGCGCCTTACCTAGATTGTGTCTTCTCTTGGGTACGCAGTGAGCGCACCGAGTATGAGTTGCCGCGTGGATTGCGGC
Source organism: Phototrophicaceae bacterium (assembly GCA_049318725.1). Lineage (GTDB taxonomy): Bacteria > Chloroflexota > Anaerolineae > Aggregatilineales > Phototrophicaceae > CAIRDJ01. The sequence goes on from JBMOFU010000005.1 coordinate 17,526, forward strand.
TCAACCAAGACGAACATCCCTTTGGCAGCATATTGCAGGCCGCCGGGGGCGTGTTAAGCATTGGCGATGTCTACAATGAACTGAACAACCAGCCAGAAATCCGCCGCCTGTTTATCGAAAGCAACATCCGCAGCGTGGTGATTGCCGCCGTCCAGACCCGCCAAAATTGGCTAGGCGTGATTACGGTAGAAAGCGGTGACCGCAACACCTTCGATGAGCAGTACGTCCGCTATGTGCAGGCGTTGGCCGACCAGATCGCCATTGCCATTGAAAATCAACAGTTGTTCCAACAAGCACAACAAGAAGCACAACAAGCGCTTGCCCTTGCCGAAGCCGGCCAGTTGGCAAATCAAATGGGCGGCGACCTTGCCGAAAGCCTCAATTCGTTGTTCGTGCGCGTGGCAGAAACTGCTGGATACAACCGCTGGTTGCTGGCGCTGCTCAGTGAAGATCAAACCCGCCTTGAAGTGGTCGTCCAGCGCGTCCCCAACTTTGACCAGCCGATCTTGGCCGAGTCGGTTGCCTTCAGCGAGATAGACCACCCCATTGCCGACGCCATCCGCTTTAACCGACTGCTCCCCGTCAATGATCCGGTGAATTACCCCTCTTTTGCTGACGCCCCTGCCGCCATCCAAGCGTCGGGCAAGCATATCGCTATCCCTGTAACGACTGGCGACCAGATCATTGGGGCGTTGCTCGTCGGGCGCGACCTGAACCAGCCAGACCTCACCGACCGCGACGAAACGCTAGTGACCACATTGGCCGCACAGGTGGCAGTGACGATTGAAAACCGCCGCTTGTTCCTGCGTGCAGAAAACGAACGCAACACGCTCCGTTCGATCTTGAATACCCTGCCTGCGGGGGTGTTGGTGTTAGACGCCGAAACGCTGAAGCCTGTGGAACACAACGCCCAAATGCGAGAGTTCTTAGGCCACGACATTGACACCGAAACGCCCTTCAACACAGCCAGCTATCAGATTTACCGCACCGGAACGAGTTTGTTCTACCCCGACGAGGAGCTGCCGATCTTTTTCTCGCAACGCACGGGGGAATCTGGCTTTAGCGATGATGTGTCGCTGATTACCGAAGACGGCACCCAAATAGATATGCTGATCAACAGCGCACCGATCCGCAACCCACGCGGCAGGGTAATCAGCATTGTGGTCGCCTTTGAAGATATCTCTGCCCTGCGTAGCCTTGAAAATACACTGCAAGATAACCTGCGTGAAACCGTTTCATTGTATGAAGCCACGCGCGCATTGTCTGGCGCAGACGAGCTGAACGAAGTGCTAGACGTTATCTTGTTCCAGCTAGGGATGATGCTGCCAGACAACGCCTATGTGTTGTTGCTCGATGAAAGTGGCGTCCGCAAGGAGGTTGCGCGTTCGTTGGGGATACCGCTAGTGATTGCAGACATCCCGAATCACATCCTTGATGCCACTGAATCTTTGTTTGTGTCTCAAGTGTCGGGGACATCTGGCGCTTCTATCCTCAGCGAACGTGAGCGCGAACTGCTAGAGGCCAACAATATCGCCGCGTTTGCCAGCATTCCGCTCAAGGCCACCAAAGCCCAACAGCGTGGCGCGTTGGGCTGGATATTCGTCACCTACAGCGCGCCGCACGACTTCAGCCCAGAGCAAGAGCGCTTCTTGACCACGCTTAGCGACAACGCCGCCGTTGCCATTGACAACCGCTACTTGTTCCAAAGCACGGGGCGCGCCCTGAGCGAAACCACCGCCATCTATAGCGCGACGACGACCATTAGCCGCGCACGCAACCTTAACGATCTTGCAGGCGTGATTCGGGTGTCTTTAGAATCGCTCACGCCAGATGTCTACGCCGGCTACCTGATGACCGACCCCTCTGCGCCAGAGTTGGTGACAACGTTGTTCAACTTGAGTATGGACAGCGGCCAACTGCACTTCGACACGTTGTTGCACAAGTATGGGCTGTTCCGCGATGAGCGCCTGTTCTACAGCGACCTTGCTATGACAGACAACCCTTCTGCATTTCAAACTGAATTGTTAGAAAGGTATCACCTGCGCGGCTTTGCCTCGGTTAGCGTGCGCGTGAAGGGGATGCCCAACGGACGGTTGTTTATCGGCTATAACCGCCCCCATCACTTCACTGACGGCGACCAGCGCTTCCTCCAAGCCATTGCAGACAGCGCCTCCATCGTCGTAGACAACATCATCTTGGTAGATCAAACGCGCACGTCGCTTGAAGAAACCTCCATCCTCTATAAAGCCAGCCGTATGCTGGCCGACGCCACAAGCGCCGAGCAGGTCATGCAAGTAGTCATCACAGAACTGATTGGCTCTTACGTCACACAGGTCTTTTTAGGCTTGCTCACCTCTGCGCGTTGGACGAGCGATAACGCCAGTTTGCAGGTGGTCGGCAGTTGGCAACGCAACAACAGTGGGGTGAACCTCAGCGGGATTTCGCTAACGCAAGATCAATTCCCTGCATGGTCGTTGTTGTCTACGCCGTCGGTCGTGACGATTGACGATCTCTTTGAACAGGGCTCATTGACTGAAATTGAACTTGAAGGGATTAGTAGCCTTGACGCACGCTCGATAGCGATCATCCCCTTGCGTGTGCCAAACCGCTCCATTGGGGTGGTCTGGATTGCGTCCAGTGAGTTACACCGCTTTGACGAACGTGAGAAGCGTATCTTCCAAGCCTTTGCGGAACAGGCGTCGCTTTCTATGGAAGCCTCTTACCTGTTAGAGCAAACAGAGCGGCGCGCACGCCAGCTTTCGATCTCTGCTGAAGTGTCGCAAATCGCCAGTTCGATCTTGGATATTGATTTGCTCATGCCGCATGTGGCAGACCTGATTAAAGACTCTTTCGGCTACGACCATGTGCAAATCTTTTTGATGGACGCTGCTGACGAGTACGCTGAACTGCGCGCCAGCACGGGCGAACCCGGCCAACAATTGCTTGGCATCAAGCATAAGTTGGCAAAGGGGTCTGCCAGCGTGATCGGGCAAGTGACTGAGCAGGGTAAACCGATTATCGCCCTAGACACCTCTGATGCAGCAGTCGTCCACCGCCCGAACCCCTATTTGCCCCTGACGCGCTCTGAAATGGCGTTGCCCATTATCATCAAGGGAGAGGTCATCGGCGCGTTGGACGTGCAATCTAACCAGCCGAACATTTTCAACCAAGACGATGTTTCAGTGTTGACCACGTTAGCGTCGCAATTGGCGGTTGCCATTGACAATGCACGCTTGTTCGACCAAGCCAAAGTTCGTGCGGATGAAATGGGCTTCTTGTTTGCCGTGACCACAGCGGGCGCTTCTGCCGCAGGCTTGCAAGAAGCGCTGGATAACGTGATTGAATTGATAGCTGGCCCAGTGTTGCGCTCCAATACAGTTGCCATTTACTTGCTCAACCAAGCCGTTGAGCAAGATGAGCGCGTTTTGAAGATTGTCGCGCTCAAGGGCAGCGACCAACCCTTAAACGAAGTAGAAGAAGTGTATTTGGGCGACCCACGCCGCCGTTTGGGGCAGGTCGCGCTAGACCTCATCCCGGCCATCATTGATAACATCAATGATGAAGTAGACTACCTAGCGCTGCTGCCCGATGCGCGCTCGGCCATTATCGTGCCGCTCAGTACCAGTAGCGCGGTGCTGGGTTTGATGGTGCTGGAATCGGTGCGCCCAGCGTTCTACAGCCAAGACACGCTCACCCTGCTGTTGTCGCTTGCAACCACGTTGTCTGCCACCATCCAAAACGCGCTGCTGATTAGCGACATCCAACAGAAGAATGAAGAACTGACCACACTAGACCGCCTCAAGAGTGACTTCTTGGCGAACATGAGCCACGAGCTACGCACCCCGCTCAACTCCATCATCGGCTTTAGCCGTGTGATGCTCAAGCGCATTGACGGCCCGTTGACTGAAATGCAAGAGCAAGACTTGAGCACAATCTATACCAGCGGCCAGCACTTGCTCGGCTTGATTAACGACATTCTGGATTCTGCCAAGATCGCCGCAGACAAAATGGACTTGCAAAAGGACTTCTTCGACGTGGTGAACCTTGTGCAGGGGGTGCGCGCTATTGGCACAGGGCTGGTGAAAGAAAAACCAGTAGAAATTTACGCCAACATCGCCAACAACTTGCCGCAAGCCTTTGGTGACGAGTTCCGTTCGCGCCAAGTGTTGTTGAACTTGGTCTCTAACGCGGCCAAGTTCACCAGCGAAGGCAGTGTGACCCTCAGCGTCTACGTGGTGGAAGATGAAGTGCGCGGGGCGATGATCCGCCTTGATGTCACCGACACGGGCATCGGCATTGACCAAAAAGACATTTCGATTCTGTTTGAAGCCTTCCGCCAAGTAGACAATTCGCTCACGCGCACGGCAGAAGGCACAGGCTTAGGCTTGCCCATTGCCAAGTCACTTGTGGAACTACAGGGTGGCAATATGTTCGTGCAGTCGCAACTGGGCGTTGGCTCTACCTTTAGCTTCACCATCCCCACCCAGCCGATTGTGGTGGATTTGGAAACAGAAGCGCCCGCGCTGGTAATTGAACCGCCTCAAGCAGCTGATACAGGCGCCCCTGTTATCAAGACTATGCTCAGTACAGCTGGGGGCCCGCCGCCCGGCGTATTCACCCAAAAGCGCCAAGCCTTGCTGATTGAAGACAACCCCACCCACGTAGACCAGTTCCGTAAGCTGCTCCAGCGTGAAGGCTTTGAAGTCCATACTGCGCCCGACCCGTTCTTTGCCGATACGATGGCAGGCGGCCTGCGCCCAACGCTGATTGTGATTGATGTGGATTTTGCCAACAATCAAGGTTGGGATGTATTGCAGCGCATCAAAGACCGCGACGACACCTTTGACATCCCAGTGATTGTGGTGTCTGAGAACACAGACACCGAGCGCATGTATCAGATGGGTGCTTATGCGACTTTTGCCCGCCCCTATGAGCCAGACACCTTTGTCGAAACAGTGCTAGAGGCGGAAAAAGACAGCAATATTGACCGCGTGTTGATTATTGATGACCAGCCAGACAGCACCCGCTTGATTGAGCAAGTGTTGCTCGAACACGGCAAATATCGCGTGTTTGCCGCACACACTGGCGCAGAGGGCATCTCTTTGGTTGCCCGCCGCCGCCCAGACCTGATTGTGCTAGACCTGCGGATGCCAGAAATGGATGGGTTCAAGGTGCTAGAAGAACTGCGCGCACGGCCAGAAACTGCACAAATTCCGGTAGTAGTCGTCACGTCAGAGACCACCCTTAGCGAGGATGAGCGCGGACGATTGACCAACTTACGCATTCTGTACAAAACTGACCTGAATCAGGCGAACTATCACATCTTTATTGATGAAGTTCGCAAACACATCAGCAGCTATCACGGGGATTAACCTATGACAGGAGCATTGCCTACGGTGGCGCTCGGTAAACGCAAGGCCAAGCATATTCAGTTGGCCTGCGTCAACTGCAATTGGTCAATTCCCCTGCGTGACCTAGACCCTTCCATGAAGGGTTGCCCCGTGTGCGGGGAAAATATCATTGAGGCGCGCTATAATCTTGGGGATATTGACCCCGCCGAGTGGCGCGCCGCCTTTGCCAAACGTTCCAAGGGGTTGTGGCGCTACCGCGAGATGTTGCCCATTTACGATGCGGCCAACATCGTCACCCTAGAAGAAGGCGGTACGCCGCTGATTAAGTCTGAGCAGTTGGCGGCGCACTTGGGGCTTAATCACCTCTACCTCAAGGATGAGCGTCAAGGGCCTACCCGCAGCTTTAAGGATCGGCAGGCAACCGTGGCGATTTCTGCCATGAAAGAACTGGGGATTAAAGAGGTGGTCGTCGCCAGCACGGGCAATGTAGCCATTGCCTACGCCGCCTACGCCGCCCGCGCCGGGATCAAGCTGTGGGCGTTCTTCCCGAGCCTTGCGCCTAACGAGAAAATGCGCGAGGCCGCCGTTTACGGCGCACAAGTAATTAAAACGACGGGCAATTACGACCAGACCAAAGTGTTGGCGGCACAGTTCGCCGCACAAAAGGGGCTATTTTTAGATCGTGGCCTCAAGAGCTTTGCGGCGATGGAAGGCATGAAAACGATGGCCTACGAGATTGCCGAGCAGTTGGGGCAAATCCTCGAAGACGGCGAACGCTGGCGCTCTCCAGATTGGTTCTTGCAGGGCGTGAGCGGCGGGTTAGGGCCGGTGGGCGTGGGCAAGGGCTTTGCAGAGATGTTGACCTTTGGCTTTGTAGACAAAATGCCCGCGCTCGGCTTGATCCAGTCTACGGGGTGCGCGCCGATGGTTCACGCATGGAACGATCATCAACGGATTGCCACCCCCGTAGAACATCCTGAAACAGTGATTGCTACGCTTGCCACTGGCAACCCCGGGCGCGCCTATGAGATGCTCTATGATTACAGCATGGCCTACGGCGGCTACTTTGAAGACGCCACCGACGAAGAAGCCTTTAACGCCATTCGCATTTTGGCCTCACTGGATGGCATGTCTGTCGAGCCAGCCACAGGCGTAACCATCGCCGGCTTGATTAAGATGGTGCAGCGTGGTGTCATCCAGCCCGATGATATTGTGGTGGTGAATATCAGCGGGCATACCCTGCCCGTAGAAACGCAAATTTTGGGGCAACATTGGCAGCATGTGGTAGAACTAGAAGCCCGTGAACAGACGGCTGTCGTCCCAGAAGGGCCGTTAACTGCCGCCATGGACAAAATGCAAGACGGGCAAAAGGCCGGGCGCAAAGTCGTGGTGCTAGAAGACAACAGCGACGCCGCCCGTCTTATCCGCCGCATTTTGGAAGCACGCGGCAACTATGAAGTCAAGATTGCCAACGACGGCGAAGCAGGGCTGGCGCTCATCCGTGAGGAGATGCCCGACCTTGTGATTACCGACCTGATGATGCCGCGTATGGACGGCTTCACCGTGATTGACACGCTCAAGAACGACCCGACCCTAAGCCACATCCCGATTGTGGTAATTACCGCTAAAGAATTGACCGTACGTGAAAAAGAACGCCTCAGCGGGCAAATTGATATGTTGCTGCAAAAAGGCACATTCATTGACGCTGAATTTGTAGATACCCTTATCAATCAACTAGGATAACCCTTGACATGATGTCTAGTAAACCGCGCATCCTTTACATTGAGGATGACCCCGCCAGCTGCATCATTGTAGATCGTACCCTGCGCTACGCGGGGTACGATGTGGTTATGGTCGAACGGGGTCTAGACGGTATAGACATCGCCCGCAATAACCACATTGACCTTGTGCTGACAGATATCAACCTGCCAGACATCACCGGGCGCGAACTGGCAACTATGCTACGTAGCGACCCGCGCTACGCCAAAACGCCGATTGTGGCAGTCACTGCCTCTGACTACGGCGACAGCCGCGAGTTAGCCATTGCTGCCGGGCTGACCGGCTACCTGACCAAGCCGTTGGATATTGAACAGTTGCCGCGCCAAGTGGCCTACTACCTTGAAGGTGGGCGAGACACTCTTGACGAAGAAACGCTCAATACCGCGCAAACCCGTTACACCCAAGAGCTTGTCCAGCGCCTAGAAGTACGCCTGCGCGAGCTAGAAGCGTACAGCAAAGACCTAGAGCGTGTAGACGAAATCAAAAATGCCTTCTTGCAAATCACTGCCCACGAACTGCGTACCCCACTGACGCTGATTAACGGGTATGCGCGCTTGTTGCACGACGCGCCAGAAATGCAAGCAATCTTGGGCGGCCAATCCAACCTCGGCTCGACCTTTAGCGGTTTGCTGACCGCCATTGAGCGGATGCAGGCCATCATCAACGAGATTTTGACCGTCAGCCGCATTATGACCCATCAAATTGAACTGGGGATAGGCGCAGTAAACCTGATTAGCCTGTTAGAAAAAGTCGTCGCAAACTACCAAGACATCCTCAAAACGCGGCGCTTGTCCCTTAAGGTGGAGGTGAACACCTTCCCGCGCAGCATCCGTGCCGACGCCGACCTATTTCGGCTGGTGCTGGATAACCTGATGAGCAATGCCATCAAGTATACGCCCGACGGCGGCCAAATCCGTATTTTTGCCCAACATGACGAAAGCATCGTGACGGTGGTTTTTAAGGATAACGGCATCGGCATCCCACCAGAAGACCTTGAACACATCTTCGAGAGCTTTTACACGGGCAACGACCCACAATTCCACTCTACCAGCAAAACGGCCTTTGCGGGCGGCGGTTTGGGGTTGGGCTTGACGATTGTACGCGGCATCATTGAGGCGCACGGCGGCACGGTGATCGCCCGCAGTACCCACCGTGACCGCGAAAATCCGCCGGGGAGCGAGTTCATCATCAGCTTGCCTATGAACGTCCAAGCGCCCCGCCCGCGCCTAAAGAACTTAGCCACAGGCCGCCCGCGATGACCGCCACCTTGCCGCCACGCCGCCCCCCGCTGCGTGGGGTGATTGCCGCGCTGCTCACCCCGACCTTTTTAGGCTTGGCGCCGATCTTCGGTAAGCTGGCGAATCAAGCCGGCGCCGCCCCGTTCACGGTGGCGGCCATCCGCACGTTGATTGCCGCCGCCGTCCTCTGGGTGGCGTTTGCCCTGTTTGCCCGCCGCTACCTGTTCATCTATCCGGCGGGATTGACGGGCTGCATCATCATCGGCTTGGTGAACGGCATTGGCTCACTATTCTTCTACAGCGGCCTGAGCCTGCTGGACGCTTCCTTGACGCAACTTATCAACGGCTCGTATTTGATCTTCGCGCTGTTCATCACCCGCCTTGATGGGGAGCGCATCAACCGCCGTGTGATGGTGCGTGTGGCGCTGGCGATGCTTGGATTGATTATTATCACAGGCGCACAGGCAGACCGCATCAACTGGTTAGGCGTTGGCTTTATGCTGGCTAACGCGCTGATGTTTGCCGGAACGGTGATCTTGAGCCAGTATGTGCTGTTTGAAATGCCTTCGCCCACTGCCGCGCTGTACATCGTCACGACAATGGCAGTGGTGGTGACGATGGCATGGATCCCCAATGCCGAGCCGTTCCCGCCCGGCCAATGGGCGGCCATCTTGACGCCGATCTTCTGGCTAGGGATCACGACCGCGTTAGCGCGGCTAACATTGTTTGCGGGCGTCAAATTTATGGGCAGCCTACAAACGGCGATCACCGCGCTGGCGGAAATCGGCGTGTCGTTGTTGTTGGCCTTCTTGATTTTGGGGGAAACGTTGCTGCCGCAGCAATGGGTCGGCGTGGTGATTTTGGCAATCAGCTTGTTGTTGATCCGCCAAGAGGATTTGTCGCAACGCGGGTTTAACCCCAATGCGCTGTTGGTGGCGAATATGGCAAGCCTCCAGTTCCAGAAGATTGCCTTTCACCGCGCGTTTGGCACCTCAGAAGAAGACAACGACGATAACACCATGTCTAAGCTCACGACGATGGAAATTCACGCCATCCGTGACATGATGGGCGTAGACCGCAAGCCCGTAGACCCGTTCCCGATCATGAAAATGCATGAAGGCTTGACCGAACGCGCAGGCGGCTACAGCGTTGACCTGAAGGCGTTCCTAGAAGGCTACGCTCCCGAAGGGGAAGAATAGCGCGGGGCATCCTATCCATCAACACGCAAGGGTTTCATGTAGGGAGGAACCTGCGTGTGCCTCCGTTTTCGGTGGGGCGACACACAGGTCGCCCCCTACAAAATCGTTATTTTCCGTAGGGGTATGGCGCGCCATGCCCCTACAATATCACGGTATATAATCCAATTCTGCCCCACGCTGCCGATAATCCCCCTGATGTGAGGGGGATTTTTTGCGTTACAATCGCTTACAATAAAGCGATAAGCACTTAAAGGGGAATGCTACCATGCGCCGTATTGTGATGCTGCTATTGACCGTTATTGGAATGCTGATGCTTGCGCCCGCCGTGACCTTTGCCCAATCTGCGCCGATGCTGGCCTACCTCAACGCAGGCGGGCAACTGGTGATTGCCGATGCAGGCGGCGACAACCGCTGGATCGTCAGCAATCCGGGCGAGGTGCTTGCGCCCAACAGCACGCTGGCGTGGACGAGTAATGGCCAGCAACTCTTTTTTGCAGTATCGGCGGGCGGGCAAACCAGCCTGCGCATGGCGAACGTGGCACAGCGCAACGTCCGTGAGATGACGGTGATTGGCGGGAACATCAGCGGCGGCGAGTGGGCTGACGGCAACAGCGCAGTGATTGTCGGCACGACCAACGGCTTAAACCGCATCACGCTCGATGGCACGGCAACGTTGGTTGCTCCCAACGGGCAAACGATCAGCGGGCGGACGGTGGCAAAAGATGGGCGCTTTCTGCTTTACGGCATCGGCGGCGGCCTTGCGACCGATTCTAGCAACGGCGGCAACCCCACTGCGCTAGACGGTGCCAATGATCCGCGTGCGGCGGGCTTGGGGCTGTGGGCAGATTCCGCGCCGATTGTCGCTTACTGGACGGTCGGCAGCGCGGGAACGTCGCGGTTGAACATCACCCCGGCCAGTGCCCCGTTCAACACACTGATTGTAGACAGCGGCACGGGCGTCCCCCTAGCGCCGTTGGCGTGGGTGCCGAACAGTACCATCTTGATCTATCGCGGGGCAAGCGGCGTACAGGCGGTGGATGCCGCGTGCGTCCAGCGCGGCGGATGTGGTGGCGTCGCGCCTGTGCGTATTTTGCCGATCAGTGCCGCCAACGTGACCGTCAGCGCTTCGGGCATTGTGTATACGCTCAACGGCGGGCTGTTTGGCGCGCCGATCAGTTGCATCAACGCGGGCGATTGCAGCGGCGCGCAACTCGATGCAGTCGCGGCATCCACCACGCTCGCCGCTAACGGCGATACGCTGGTCTACGTCGGCGCAGATTCCGTGCTACGGGCGCTCTCATTGGCATGTCTGTCTCATGGCGGATGTGCGCCGAGCGCGCTCAACCTCAGCGCGGCGGTGTACCGCGTCTCTCCAGATGGCCGTTATGCGCTGGTGACGCGCAACGGCGAACTGCTCAGCGTGCGGCTGAATGACGGTAGCGCCATCTCGCTCACGGGGCTATACGGCGCAGCGCGGGCGGTTTGGGCGGGCGAAGTCGGTTAGGCGCGCTGGTGCATGTCGTAGGTGGCGAAGGGGGTTTCTCAAAACCCAAACAGCGCAACAAATAGGTTCACCCTACAGAAAAATGTCCCTTCTGATTCTTTGTCAACGCTTGTCAACCGCTCACGAGGGTAGCCACATTTGCGTGAAGGCAACGCTGTCTACCCAGTGACCGCTCACTGCGACTTCCCAGTGTAAGTGTGGCCCGTTGCTGCGCCCAGTGTTGCCGCTCAAGCCGATGATCTGGCCTTGTTCTACGGTTTGCCCGGCGGTGACGTAAAGCTCTGAAAAATGGGCGTAGCCGGTGAACACCCCAAATCCGTGATCTATCAAGATGTAGTTCCCGCGAATGTCTAGCGGGGCAGCGTAGCGAACTTGCCCGCGTGCGCTGGCAGTGACAGGCGTACCGGTGGCGGCGCGCAAGTCCCAACCCGTGTGGCGGGTTTGTGTAGTTTCGTTCAAGGTGCGGAATGCGCCAAACGGAGAGGTGATTTCGCTGTTCAGCGGCAAAACAAACCCGTTGACATCCCACAGCCGTTCGGCAATCGGGTAAGACAGCAGGCTTTCTAGGCGGGCATATTCCGTGCGTTCGATCTCTGGCGCTGTCAGGTAAGCGCGTTCTGGCGCCACCGAGAACGCTTGACGGATGAAGTTGCCAAGCGTCACCGTCACAGGGGTTTCTAACGTGGCGCGTGTGCCGTCGGTATACAACACTGAAACGCTTAAGGCATAGTCACGCGGGGTGACATCTAACCCAACGGGGATCAAGGCATACAGGCCATCTGGGGCAGCGTAAAAATCTTGCAGGTCGCCTAAAAAGCGCCAGCGCGCAGACTGCACCCCTTCCCCCGCAAGGTAGATCACCCCCGCCCCGCCTTGTGGCAGGCTGGCAAAATAGACGGCCAGTGTGGCGCGGCCATCGGTTGCGCTGGCGGCAGCAAACGGGCGTGCGCTAGGGGTGGCATCTTGGGCGTGAACGGACACCCCAAACACAATCAACATCACACAAATGACCCGTAGGGGCGCAATATATTGCGCCCCTACAAACAACCCATCCCAAAGGCGCGTCATCACGCCCCGCTCGGCAATAGCTTTTGGGTGAGGATGTTCACCATTTGCGCTTGATGTTGCAGGTCATGCCACGTTGCCATCACCAATTGATCGTGTAACGTCATCAATCCGCGCCGACTATGGCGTGCAGAGCGTTCCCAGTCATCTTCTTCAATGGCACGTAGGGTGTTGAGCAAAACCGCACGATTTTGCTGCCACATCGTAAGCGCCCCCTCTAGGGTGTTGCCCATATAGTTGCGCTCGGCGGCAACGGCGTCTGGGTTGAGCATGGGCATATCTGGCATCACCCCAGTGAGGGTGATTTCGGCGCGTTCCTTCCACAGATGATCCCAGTCACGCAGGTGGCATAGCACCTCTAGCACCGTCCAGCCCGTGCCGCCGTCCCGAAACGTCACTGCCGCCTGCGGATCCGTCGTGCGAACGAGGTAGCCGATGACCTCTAGGTTACGTTCAAGGTTCTCTAACTGCCATGTACGGAGTAAGGTGAAGTTGGGCATTGTGGGTTACTATCCTTTGTTGAGTTTTGAATCATCGGTGAAGGGGAATTGCGGGCGCGTTTTAAGGTATTCGGCGTGTAATTGGGCAATTACGACGCGCGCTTCTTCTAACGTGCTGACAATCTGCCAGCGGTCTATGCCAGTGGCTTTGCGAGCGAGGTTGATAATGCCGTGCGCGATGGCATTTTGGCTGACCAGCACCACCGCCCCGCCAGCATCTTGCATCTTGTCTTGGGCGCGTTTTTCGGCAGTGGTCAAGAGCGTGAGGCTACCGCGTGGCAATTGCAAGGTCGGTGCGGTATGGATAATCAAGTGAACACGGTGGGGCTGGCTATTGGCAAAGTCCATCGTTCGGTCTTGTGCCGCTAAAAATTCGTCCGTCGTGAAAACCGTCGGTAGTTCCATATAAACGGCAATCTTGGTCGTTTCATCGTCCCAACGCACTGGAATAGGTGGCATAGCGTGATGATTCCTTACCGTTTTGGGCAATGACGCTTTATTATACAGAGAGCGTGCTGAAAACCCAACCACGCTTACCCTTTGATTCAGGGCTTACGCATGAAGGTTTATTACAAGCTGAAGACGAAACTCGTCATTGAGAGCGGCCTTGAAGCATCAGGGAATGCAGCTAAACGCACATAGACAGGCACGCGAGTTTCCAGTGAAATCCTAAAACTCGATAGTGTCGGGGTCATTAATCCAGAACCTACCCTTGATCCGGCAAATATGCCTCATGGGATTTATTGTTTATTCCATAACTACCCAGCCTGTGTGGGTTAGGAACAAAATCTAGCAGGATGTCACCAAAGGGACTAAACTAAGCGACATGAACGATTTCCGTGACGCCCTAGAAAGCCTCGATAAAGC
>JBMOFU010000006.1:0-30640 GCA_049318725.1 Phototrophicaceae bacterium
CTTTACCTCAAAATGCCCTACCGTTTAAGCATCTCTTTTGGCTCAGGTATTGAAACAACAGACCACCCAAATTTTGAATATTCCCCAAGCGGATTTACTCAGCGAAGACGCCTCTGAAGGTGAACAGGAACCCTAAGCCCTATGCACATTGTCGCTTTTTTCATGACGCCGCTGTACTCCAGCCGCGACGAAAGCGCCTCAAATGACAGCGTTTGACGGTTGGGCGTGCGCTTCTGCATCGTCAGCAGGTGATTGCAGGCAATCCGATACATCCATGTGGTGAAGGCACTTTCGGCGCGGAAGCTGTGTAAGTGCGTGACCATCTTGATGAGGATTTCTTGTGTGGCATCCTCTGCATCCATCGGAACCTGTAACATCCGCAACGCAAGGTTATAGATGTACCCCTCCGTTTGGCGAACGACCGCCTCCAGTGCCTCTTTGCTGCCATTTTGGGCTTGTACTACCCATTCGTTGATTGCTTCGTCCATCCGCAGACGCCCTCCTTGTGCTTTTTGTGTGATGTAGATTAGACATCCATCGGCGCATTTTGTGACACCCCAAACGCAAATTGCCCGAAGGGAGAACAGATTCCCTTCGGGCAAGCCCTCTACAAGTGGTGTGTGCTAGATGAAACCCGCGCTACGATTGGGGGCGGGTCAACGGCACATATTCCGGGTGACGGCGCAAATACACCACCACATACGAACAAATCGGCACGACCTGATAGGCATGTTCGCGTGCGTGTGCCAGCGCGCTTTCCACCAATTCGGCGGCGATGCCTTGCCCGCGATGCGACACTGGCACACCGGTGTGGGTGATAAACATTTTCTGGTCAGTCAGTTGATAGTCTAAAACGGCCAGTTCGCCGTTGAGATCAAGCTCAAAGCGGCTGGCTGCGGGGTTATGCACGATGGTGAACGGCTGGCTCATGTGGATGCTGGCTCCATGTGTGTGATTGGCATAGTCCCTAGATGTGCTGAGGGTCGGCGGGTCTTTCGTGGGGTTATATTCGCCTATAAGCCGTTTTCCGTCTACAATAAAGGGGTAAGTCATTACCATGTTTGAGGATAGGCACAAGTGACCCCTTTTTTACAGAGCCTACTCCGCTGGTTGTTGCAACTGGTTGGGGTGGAATCCGCACAGGCTGAGGATGTTGTTGATGTAGGCTTAGGGAGTGGCGGCGGCGCTGGCGTTGGGACGGCTTCCCACGCGCTAGTATTGCCAGACCGCGACTTTCGCCAGTGGTACGATGTCACGGCGGGCTACCGTCAACAGTTTTCGCGGGTGATTATCGTCCGCTCACCTGCCGGGAATAACCTCAACCGTTATCGGGTCGTTTCTGCTGTAAATGCGCCGAATGTGTGGTTTAAGAATGATCCACTGCGCCACATCCGCCGCGCATACCCGATGGTAGTGACCGTTGATGTGATTCAGGCGACCACACCCGCCGCGCTGCGGCAGGTGCTAGAGGCGCGCGTTAGGGCTAATTTACGTTACGGGGAGGCAAATAACATGGATTCACGCTTTGTTTTGGATTGGCCGTTAGACACTTATAAGTTACACATCAAGCAAACCTTTAACACAGACTTACCCGACGGGCGCGGCCTAGAGGGGGTTATCCTAGAGGCCACCGCTGGCACTGTAGTGCGTTCCGCCACCGCTGGCGAAGTCGTCGGGGTTGTGCCAGCAGAAAGCGGCAGCGACTACGGCAATTATGTGCAAGTGAAAATCGTGGCTGACGACGGCAAGACCTACTACGTGACCTATGCGTGGTTGCACGGCGAAATCAGCGTGGGGCAAGGGCAGACGATCAAGGTGGGGGACATCATCGGCAAGACCGCAACTGACGGCTTGAAGTTGGTCGTACAAGAGACGGGCAAAGATACTGGAACACGCTTCACCATGCCCGGCGCCATTGACCCGACGTTGCTGTTCTACATCAACGACTTTACCCTCTACACCACCGCCGACACACTCAATATCCGCAGCGGGCGCGGCACAGAATATGACGTTGTTGGCAAAATGCGCCCCGGAGAAACCGCCAAAGCCGTTGAAGCGCACGGCACGACGATCCTCAAGAGCCAGACCACGCCCGAACAAAAAGACTGGATCAACCTAGACACTGCTACGGGCATCACGGGCTTTGCGGCTGCATGGTTCGTAGAAGCCCGCCTTCCACGCAACCGCCCGCCTGTAACGACCTTGAACGGCGTCAACCTAGATATTTTCCACCGTTTGGGTAAGCCTGACGCCAGCCGACTTGGCAATATGGAAGTGGTGCGCTTGCTGTACAACGTCAGCATGGGGACGGGCAACCAGAACCTAGACCAAGCTCACGCCCAATATGCCCCGTACATCGAAAAGATGGCGCAGTCTGGCAAAAAGGTGTTGTTGGTCTATACCCATCAAACGTTTGGCGAAGGCGCAGGCTACAACTGGAACGAGATGAATGATGACCGTTGGCGCGAACTGACCGCCCGCTTCAAAGATTTTGTGATGCGGATTGCCGACAAGTACAAAGATTGGGGCGTGATTGCCGCACATCAGGTGTGGAACGAGCAAGACGCCCATCACGGCGCAATTGCCTCTGTGCCGCTTTCCCCACAGATTTACGGTCACATGATGGCCGAAACGATCAAGGCCATTCGCAGTGTAGACGCCAAAACCCCAATCATTTCTGGCGGTCACACCGGTGGCCCACAAAAGGGTAGCCAATATGCCCGCAACACCTTAGCGGCCATGCCCCCAAACATCCGCCCAGACGGGTTAGCCTTTCATCCCTACGGGCGCAGTATGCCCGGCTCTAAGTACGGCATCTTCGGGCCGATGTCTGAAGAAATTGATGCCTATTGGCCGCTCATGCAAAAGCCGCTGTGGATCACCGAATGGGGCATTTTAGACCAACCGGGCGAATCGCCAGCAGATATCCGTACCTATGCGCTGGACGTGATGAAGTTCTTCCAGACCGAACACCCAGAAAAGGTCGCCGCGACGATTTGGTACGCATGGGCAGAAACGATGCACAACGGCTATGGTTTGGTCAACGAAAACGACCAGCCCAAAGAACCGCTGTTTAGCGAGTATGTGAATTTCGGCAAATAAACGCCGTGCATGTTATATGTAGGGGCGCAGCGCGCTGCGCCCCACACCTGTAAAAACAGGGTTTTAATCTTTACGGTAAGTGTTGTCATTGCCTGCCTTGCCCCCTATCCCCAACCCTTTCCCCCACGGGGGAAAGGGAGAAGGGCAATTCACGAAAACAGAAAGTCCCTCTCCCTTTAGGGGGAGGGATTTAGGGAGGGGTTGGCGTACAACAAAAAATGCACGTTTTGCCCGAAATGGGTTCGTTCCCATCGAATACCCTATTGTGAGGAATCCCCCCGCCATGATTGCCACGTTAAACCCGCGCATGACCGTTGCAGACTTTGACCAGTGGGTGCTGTTGCCAGATAACCTGCCCCACGAGTTCGAGTACATCGAAGGAGAAATCATCAAAGTGGTATCGAATCAATATCCATCGTTAGTTGCCAGCCTATTTGGGCATTACCTATGGGCGTATTTGAAGCAAAATCGCATCAAGGGGTATGTCACAGGGGCAGACGGCGGCTACAAAATCGGGGATGAGCGTTATATGCCGGATGTCGCTTATATTTCAGCGGCGCGCCAGCCCAAACCCAATCACGAAACCTACAACAGCAACGCGCCCGACCTTGTGGTAGAGGTGCTTTCTCCCACCGACAGCGCCGACCTTGTACGAATTAAAATCGCTAACTATCTGGCGGCGGGGACGGTGGTTTGGCTGGCCGACCCTGACACGACGCGAATTGAAGTGTATGCGCCCGGCCAAGCGGTACAGATTTTTCGAGCGGGCGATACGCTCACAGGCGGGAACGTCTTGGCAGGCTTTGCCGTTGCCGTGAGCGAGTTCTTCCCGCAAGACGACGATCTCACCGACGATAATCCCCCCACCCCTAGCGAATAAGGGCTTGGCTGCGCGTGTTCCCCCTGCTTTGGCGTGTCTGTGTGCTGTTGATGGTCGCTATCGGCACGGCGACGGTGGCGGCGCGTGCCATCGGCGCGGTGTTCCCCGCTGAACACGACCTGCTCTATACCCTGCGCCTGCGCGGCGACGATGAAATCTACCGCATGGATGTGCGCCACAGAATCGCGGTGAATTTGAGCAAAACGGTCTATTGGCGCAACAATCGCTTTGACTCGCAAGATCGTGCGCCGGCATGGTCGCCCGATGGCCGCCGCATTGCGTTTCACTCCAACCGTTACGGCAACGATGACCTATTTGTGATGTCTGCCACTGGGCGCGATGTGGTGCGCTTGACCGACTACATCGGCACGGACATTCAGCCGTCGTGGTCGCCGGATGGCTGTTGTGTGGTGTATCAGTCGTTTCGGGAAACCGACTACGAATTGATCCGTCTGAACATCACCACGAATGAGAGCGTCGCGCTCACCGATGACAGCGCCACCCAAAATCACCCCGCCTACTCGCCAGACGGCACGCGGATTGTATTTTCATCGAACCAAGACAACAGTTCAGACAACTTTCGGCTGTTCACCATGAATCCCGACGGCGGTGATGTGCAACGGCTGGCACGGCTGGACGGCGGTCAAGATGCGCTACACCCTAGCTATTCGCCCGATGGCCGCTATGTGATCTTTGACAACGCCGCCAGTGGTGTGGGGCGCTTTTTTTACATCGTCCCCACCGACGGCAGTGTAGAACCGCAACGCTTGATTGAATCCAACGGGCGGCGCGAATATTATTTTCCGGTTTGGCTGGCCGATGGGCGCTCGGTGGGCTATGTGGCGGCAGACGCCAACGGCAGCGACATCTACGCCGCGACGTTTGCCCCGCCGAACCTGCTCACCCACCCGCGCCCGATTACGCAACAGGCTGGCGCAGAAACCCAGCCAGACTTCAAACCGCGCCCACGCTAGACGTTACAACCTACAAACCATTTCTGACAACATTTCTAACCGTACCGATACAGCCTTTTCCGGGCAAGTTGGGCTACAATAGAACTGCTCGGGACACATTTTGAAAGGAACTGCTCGCACCATGAGACCCTTCATTGGCATTGAGGGCCCTATTGGTGTCGGTAAAACGACGCTTGCACAACTCTTAGCAGAACGGCTTCAGGCAGAAGCGATGTTTGAGGTCTATGAGGAAAATCCGTTCCTCGCCAAATTCTATACAGACCCAGACTGTTACGCGCTTTCGACACAGTTATTCTTTTTGATGAGCCGCTATCAACAATATGAAGCTGTTGGGGAAACAGAACAAGTATTGGTGGGCGATTATATCTTTGCCAAGAACGACCTGTTTGCCGACTACACGCTCAAGGGCGCGGAACACAAACTCTATCAACAGATTAGCACCTCGCTTGCCAAGCATTTGCTCCGCCCGACGTTGGTGGTGTATCTGCGGGCAGACCTTGACACGCTGATGACGCGCATTGCCCGCCGCGCCCGCCCGTATGAGCAGGCAGATTCTATGCGCCCCTACATGGCAAACCTGATTGACCAATACGAAGGCTTCTTCGGGCATTACGATGAAGCGCCGCTGCTCACGCTAGACACACACAACGTCAACATTGTTGAAGATGCCGACGCCCGCGATGAGATGCTAGACGACATCATGAGCGTCTTTCATGACCTGATTGCAGAACGGCCTACGCAAGTGCCAATGTTTCAGGGCATCGCCTAGAGTATTTTTACACAATTGTAAATCCGCCTGTAACATAGGGCATGACGAATCATGCCCTATGCGTGTCAATTTAAGATTGCGCCCCTGCAAGACACTGCCCCACGCTTTACTTTTGCAGCTTTTCTAACGTACTGTTGAGCTTTTCAAGGGTGGTCAACAGCTTTTGTTCGGCGCTAGGTTCAGCAGGGGCGGATGTAGCCGCCTCTGGTTTTTTGCCGCGCACCATCACTTGGTTGACAAAGCGCACCAATGCAAACATGGCGGTTGCAACAATCAAGAAGTTGAGGATCGCATTCAAGAACAGCCCATAATTCAAGGTGGCTGCCCCGGCTTCTTGGGCTGCCGCCAGCGAAGCGAATTCCCCACCAGAGAGGTTGATGTACAAGTTGCTGAAATCTACCCCGCCGAGCAATAAGCCGATGGGCGGCAACAAAATATCGTTGACCAATGAGTTGATAACCCCTGTAAACGCCGCGCCGATGATAATCCCCACGGCCAAATCAATCACATTCCCGCGCAGGATAAACTCTCGAAAATCTTTCCACATATGTGTATGCTTCCTTTACAGTTACAGTGAGTTTAAAGCCTATTCAGAAGGTATTACCTCAATTGCTAGTTCATCTTTTTGGCCTGTTTTGCGGACAAGGCAGGCCTTGTCCCTACAGGATGGGGTCGCATTGCGACGGTTTTGTAGGGACGACACCTGTGTCGTCCGTCTCTGTGGCGTTAAAATCTGTCACTAGCAATCACGGTAAGCTATTGTACCGCTATGGGGTGATTCCCCCATCAATCTGGGAAGAATGCGCGTGGTTGCCACTGCCGTACCCACCTCCGTTATCGCATCGTCAAGGGATAGGTATAGCAGCAAGTTGCAAGTGATAAGTAAGAGCGTGTTTGAGATCGGCAATGTAGCGTTATAAACCGTTTTACGGGTGAGGCTGGCCTCGCCCCTACACTCATCCCTGTTTTTACTGCCCTTACTCGTCACTCGTCTTCATGCCCCAAATAGGCTTCGACGACTGCCGGATTATGGCGGATGTCGTCTGGCGTGCCGTGCGCGATGATCTGGCCGAAGTTCAACACATAGATGCTGTCGCACACTTGGCGGATGAGCGACATATCGTGTTCAATCACCAAAATCGTCATGCCGACCTCACGCAGCGCTAAAATCGCTTCGCCAACGGCGTGCGTCTCTTTAGGGTTCATGCCTGCCGTTGGCTCGTCCAGCAGCAACATTTTGGGGTCGGTACTCAGGGCGCGGGCGATCTCTAGGCGGCGTTGGTCGCCGTAGGGGAGGTTGCCAGCGCGTTGATCGGCTTGGGCGTTTAAGTTAAAGCGCTTGAGCAGGTCATGGGCGCGCTCACGGAATAAGCGTTCTTCACGGCGGTAGGCCGGGCTATAGAGCGCCGCGCCCAATAAACTGGCCTTGCCGCGCCCATGTTGGCCGATGAGCAAGTTTTCTAGCACCGTCATTTCAGCAAACAGCCGAATATTCTGGTAGGTACGGGCGATGCCCAACAACGTGACGCGGTAGGCGGGCGCGTGCTGGATCGGCGTCCCCAAGAAGTGGATGCTGCCGCTGGTGGGGTGGTCTAAGCCGCTGATGCAGTTAATCAGCGTGGTTTTGCCCGCGCCGTTTGGCCCGATCAACCCGACGATCTGTGACGGCGGGACGTGTAAGTCCACATGATAGAGCGCCATCAAACCTCCGAATTGCCGTGTAACTTGCGTTAATTGTAACATCTTATTGTTTTCCTGTTGCTTAGGCTTGCCCCCTGTAGCATAATCGAAAGCCTATTTAGGCGCTATATTTGCCCGTTGAAAGGGATCTCCACATGGCCGAAACACCGCCGCGTACCCGTGATCGTTCCCGCCAGCCAAACCGCCCAGAGCGCGAGCTTGGTGAGATTACCACCCGCTTGCAACACCAAGTCAACGAACTGGTAGAGCGGGTGACGGGGGTTCGGCAAGTGCGCCGCCAATACCTCACCATCGGCCTGACGGTGGGCATTTTGACAGGGGTTGTTGTCGGAATCTTTTTGGGCATGGTTATCCACTCATTGACTCACGATCCCCAAAATTGACTTTTTCACACAACAGAAGGTGGGTAGTTAGGACATGGAACATCTTATTGGTAAGGAAATTAAAGGTTATCAACTGCGTGAGTTGATCGGCACGGGCGGGTTCGGCGCAGTCTTTAAGGCCTATCAACCGATTGTTAACCGCGAAGTTGCCCTTAAAGTGATTTTGCCCGGCTACGCGAACTCGCCAAACTTTATTCGGCGCTTTGAAACCGAAGCCCATTTAGTTGCCCGCCTTGAACACCCCTACATTGTGCCGCTCTATGACTTTTGGCGCGACCCTGAAGGTGCGTATATCGTCATGCGCTACCTGCGCGGCGGCAACCTCAGCAGGTTCATCCGCCACGATGGGCCGCTCACGCTGGATAAATCCACGTTGCTGCTCAACCAAATTGCCGCAGCGTTGACGATTGCCCACAACAGCGGCGTCGTTCACCGTGACCTCAAGCCCGACAATATCTTGTTGGACGAAAGCGGCAACTTTTACCTGTCTGACTTTGGCATTGCCAAAGAGATCGAGCGCGAAGTAGACCTCACCCAAACGGGGACAATTATGGGGTCGCCCGCCTACCTTTCTCCTGAGCAGATTAACGGCGATGCGGTGTCTCTGTTAGCCGACATTTACAGCCTCGGCATCTTAATGCACTACAGCCTCAGCGGCCAACACCCCTTCCCCGGCAAGACGCCCACCGCCATGATTGTCCATCAACTGCAAGACATCATGCCGGCGATCAGCCCAAGCCGCAACGATGTCAACGAACAGATTGATGAAGTGTTGCAAAAGGCCACTGCCAAGAACCCCGCCGAACGCTACATCAGCGCAATGGAATTTGCCATTGCTTTTGCCCGTGCTTCCGGTCACATGGATGGCGGCGCGAATACGTCGCAAATCCAGCGCCAGTTTTCGATGGCTTCTATCGCTCGTGGCGAAGTGAGCAATCCCTATAAAGGCTTGAAGGCCTTTGAGGAAGCCGACACCACTGACTTTTACGGGCGCGAAAAGCTCACCGAGCGCTTAGTGCAACGGCTCACGCCAAAATCCGACTTTGCCGACGGCGAGCATCTGTTGATGGTGGTCGGGCCAAGCGGCAGCGGCAAATCCAGTGTGGTCAAAGCGGGATTGATCCCCGCCTTGCGGCGCGGCGCAGTGTCTGGTAGCGACCAGTGGTATTACATCGAAATGGTGCCGGGCGCACACCCGATGGAGGAGTTAGAAGCGGCGCTGCTGCGGGTGGCGATCCAGCCGCCAGAGAGCCTGCTCACCTTGTTGACCAACGACGAACGCGGCTTCGTGCGTGCGCTCAAACGGATTTTGCCCGACGACGATACCCAATTGGTCTTGTTCATTGACCAATTTGAAGAAGTGTTCACGCTTTGCCCAAGCGAAGAAGAACGGCGGCACTTCCTCAACAGCATCATGAGCGCCATCACCGAGCCGCGCAACCGCTTACGGCTATTGATTACGCTTCGTGCCGACTTCTACGACAGGCCGTTGGGCTATCATGCCTTCGGCGAACTCATCCGCCAGTATACCGAAGTGGTGCTACCGCTGTCTCCAGAAGAACTCGAAGCGGCCATTGTCAACCCATCGCGCAAGGTCGGTGTAGCGCTAGAAGCGGGCTTGGCGTCGGCCATTGTCAGCGATGTTGCCGATCAGCCGGGGGCGTTGCCGCTGTTGCAATATGCGCTCACACAGTTGTTCGACCAGCGCGAAGGCAACCGCCTGACGTTGGCGGCCTATCAACAGATTGGCCGCGCAATGGGCGCGCTTGCCCGCCGCGCTGAAGGGCTATATGAAGAATTGACCTTGCCGCAAAAGGACGCCGCCCAACAGCTATTCTTGCGCTTGGTCACCTTGGGGGAAGGCACGGAAGACACCCGCCGCCGCATCCCGCGCAGTGAGTTAAACGCGCTAGGCGATTCTACGGCAATGGATGTGGTAATTCAGGTGTTTGGCGAACAGCGCCTCTTAACGTTTGACAACGACCCGCAAACCCGCGAACCCACCCTAGAGGTCGCGCATGAGGCGTTAATCCGCGAGTGGTTGCGCCTGCGCGACTGGCTCGATAACGCCCGTGAGGATTTACGTACGCAGCGGCGGCTGTACCTTGCCACCCAAGAGTGGCTCCACAGCCACAAAGAGAGCAGCTTCTTGGCCGACGGCGCACGCCTTGACCAGTTTGAGGCGCTGTTAAGCTCGCGCATGGTGGCGATGAACGAAGACGAGCGCGCTTACCTTCAGCAAAGCCTAGAGCGCCGCACTAGCCGCCTAGACGGCGAACGCACCCGCGTGGAGCGTGAAGAACGGCTAGAGGAGCAGGCCAAGCAACGGATGCAGGCGCTGATTGCTGTCTTGAGTGTGGCGGCACTGGTGGCGATTGCCCTCGCCTCGTTTGCCTTCTACGCTCAATCGCAGGCGGTGCGCGCCCAAGCCAATGCAGAAACCGCCGCCGCTGATGCCCGTCAAAGCGCCAGCGAAGCGCAATCGGTGGCGTGGTCGGCCAGCGCGCTCAACCTATTGGAAGAAAATCAACCGGATTTAGCCTTAGCCCTCGTCCTAGAGGCGGCCACCGCCAACGGCGAACTGACCACCGTCAAGCGTGCGCTGGCAGAAGTGGTCTATGCCCCTAGTGCTACCCACGAGATCAACCCGTTTGATGAAACCAGCGTCATCGCGGCGGCCTTTGCCCCCGACGGCGCGCAGGCCATTCTAGGGCTGGCGGATGGCCGTGTGGCCTTCATCAACCCGCTAGACGGCACGGTGATTCATGAGGCGGCGGTGTATACCACGACCAACAGCGAAGGCGCTACAGTGGCTGCCCCAGTCAACGCGGCGGCCTTTGCAGGCAACGGTCAATTGGCGGCGACGGCGGGCAATAACGTGATTACCCTTTGGAACCCGCAAACAGGTTCAGTGATCCGCACGCTAGAAGGTCACGCAGCCAAAGTCAACAGCATTGCACTCACGCCGGACGGCACGCGCTTGCTCTCTGGCGCTGATGACGCCACGCTTTACCTGTGGGACACCGCCAGCGGCGAGTTAGTGCTGGAATACCCCGACGTGCTAGGCGTGGTGTTCTCGGTAGACATCAACGGGGACGGCACGATTGCCGTTGCCAGCACGACAGATACCCCACCAGACGCAGACAACAAGCGCCTGCCCGACCGTGCGATCTATATCTTTGACTTGGTAACGGGCGAATTGATCCAAAAATTGCAGCCAGAGGGGGTCGGCTTTGTGCGTGCAGTTGCGATTCAGCCTAGCGGTGGGATGCTGGCTTCGGCCTCTTACGACCCCAATGAGTTCGGCGGAACCATCCGCTTATGGGATGTCGAAAGCGGGCAGTTGATTCGCCGTTTGATCGGCCATACCGACGTGTTGACCACGCTCGACTTTAGTCCAGATGGGCAAACGTTGCTCTCTGGTGGGTGGGATCGTACCGTACGCCAATGGGATGTGAACACAGGCGTGCAGATCAACCGCTTTAACCTGCACGGCGACCGTATTACTACCGTGCGCTTTAGTCCCGACGGCGGCTATGCCCTCAGCGCCTCTGGCCGTGCCAGCGGCACCGTGATAGACACTCGCGCCTTCCGCCTAGACCTAGCGCGCCGCGACCTTGTGGATGTCTTGCAAGGCCACGATGATTGGGTGTGGACGGCGGCCTATAGCCCAGATGGCAACACTATTGCTACTGGGTCTGGCGATTTGAACGTGGGCAACCGTGATAACACCGTGCGCCTGTGGGATACCCAAACAGGCGAGCAGGTTGCCACGCTTAACGGTCATACGCATACGGTGTCCGCAGTGGCCTTCCACCCCACCGAACCGATTTTGGCATCTTCTTCGTGGGACGGCACCGTGATTTTGTGGGACTTGACCAGCCGCGCCGAAATCCGCCGATTGTTGGGGCATGAGGGGCGCGTCAACGATGTAGCCTTTAGTCCAGATGGCACAACGTTGGTCACTGCGGGGGCAGACCGCACCATCCGCCTATGGAACTTGGCAACTGGGGAATTGATCCGCACGATTGTGGACGCGCACGGCACAGGCGTCAACCGTGCGCGCTTTAGTCCACAGGGAGACACGCTCGCCAGCGCAGGACGCGATAACCTTGCCAAGTTGTGGAACGTCCGCACAGGCGAATTGATCCACGACTTTGTTGGGTTGTCTGGTTGGGTGAGTACCGTTGCGTTCAGCCACGACGGGCAATATGTGGTGGCAGGCGCAGACAATGACTTGATCTTGTGGCAAACCGCAAACGCCCAAGAGGTGCGGCGCTTTGTCGGCCATCAAGGGTTTGTCTACGGCGGCCAGTTCAGCCCCGATGACGATTACCTGCTTTCGGGCGCGAGTGATACCACCGTCCGCCTGTGGCAAGTCGCCACTGGGGAGGAAATTCGGCGCTTTAACGGCCATACCAACTGGGTGCTAGAAGTCGCGTTTAGTCCAGACGGCACGCACGCCATCAGCGCCGCCGAAGATGATACCGCACGCATTTGGCAAATTGCCCGCTCCAATGAAGAATTGCTGGCGTGGGCGACTGAAAACCGCTACCTGCCCGCCTTTACCTGCGCCACCCGTGAGCAGTACAACGTGCCGCCGCTGTGCGAGAGCCTTGCTTCCCAAGAAAGTACAGACCGCGAAGGCCGTTCTGCCGCCTTTACCCCCACACCATAGATCGGGCAAGGGTCAGCTAACCCTAAGTCCCGCGCCAAAGTCATCCGTCATTCAGTCGGGGCGCAAAATATTGCACCCCGACTGAAACACTATCATGCGTAGGCACATGGCGCACCATGCGCCTATAGATCATCCCCATAGGTGACTTTATTTTGTCAACCCCAAGTCTGACGCAATCGCCCGTGTTTGCCTGAAACGCGCTTGACCTTTGGGCGCACGCCCCCTATAATGCGTAGCGATCTTTCGCCCGATCTTGTCCAACAGATCGGGTTGTTTTATGGCCGAAATGCACCAACCTCAGAAAAAGGAGGAGCCAAGTGGGCCCCTTACCAAAGCGTAGACATTCCCACAGCCGTACCCGCCGCCGCCGCGCACACGACAGCCTGTCACTGAACCACTTGGTGATTTGCGAAAATTGCGGTCAGTACCATATTAGCCATCGGGTTTGCCCGAATTGTGGTACCTACCGCGGCGAAGTGGTGATGGAAATTAAGCCCAGCGAATAGCGCCCAACCCATGATGCCTTGGGTTTTGCGTGACTTGTTGACATAGAAGGTCGTCCTTGCAAACTAGCGGCGGCCTTTTTTGTTGTAATGGTAGGCTTGTGCTTGCACAATGGAGCAGAACAAAACGATGGTGAATTGGCAAACGACAGCGTTTATTTTCCCCGGTCAGGGATCGCAATCGGTTGGGATGGGGTCAAGTGTGGCAGCGGCCTTCCCTGCGGCACGCGCTATTTTTGATGAAGCCGACGACATCTTGAATATTCCATTTTCAAAGATGCTGTTTGAAGGGCCTGAGGCCGACCTCAACGACACGTATAACACGCAGGCGGCGCTGTTCGTCGTCGGTGTGGCGACGCTGGGCGCCTTGCAAGCCCAATTGCCAGAAGCCACGCCTGCGATGGCCGCCGGGCATAGCCTCGGTGAATTTACCGCGCTGGTGGCGGCGAAATCCCTATCCTTTGCAGAAGGCTTGCGCTTAGTCCGTGAGCGCGGGCGCTTGATGAAGCTGGCGGGAGAAACCCACCCCGGCAGTATGGCGGCCTTACTGGGTTTAGAAACGCAACAGGTGGCCGCGCTGTGTGAGCAGGCCGCGCTCGATAGCGGCGAAGTGTTAGTGGTCGCCAATGACAACTGCCCCGGCCAAGTCGTCATTTCTGGAGGTTCAGCGGCGGTAGACCGCGCATTGGTGCTGGCAAGTGAAAGCGGCGCAAAGCGCTCGGTGCGCCTAGCGCTCAGTGTCGCGGCGCATTCCCCATTGATGGCATCGGCGTCGGCGGCCTTCCGTGAGCAATTACAAACCGTCACGTTAAATCCGCCGCAATTCCCGATTTACGCCAACGTCAGCGCTAAACCCATCACCACCGTTGCAGACATCCGTCAAGAACTGGAACTGCAAATCCTTTCCCCCGTGCGCTGGACGGGTTCAGTACAGGCGATGGTTGCGGATGGCATCACGCACTTTGTCGAGATTGGTAGCGGAGAGGTGCTAACAGGCTTAGTCAAGCGTATAGAGCGCACCAGCACACGCGCCACAATCCACAATGCTGAGACGCTGATGAGTTTTGTAGAATCTGCACATAAAAACTAGCGCACCATCTGCTTGCGGCTTTTGCGCTTTCGCAGTATATTCTGTGACTGTGTAAAAGTACGACAATTCACTTGTCATCTGCCATCCCTATGTTACCGATTTACCAAGTTATGTGGTGATGTATGGCTAACCTGACAAGGGCATGTCTGCTTTTTATTTGATCTAAATTGTTGGAGGATTGAGAATGCTTACGAGCAAAATGCGTTGGGTAGTGGTCTTAGCACTACTCGCGGCCTTTGTTCTGGCGGCTTGTGGTGGCGCAGCAACTGCCACAACAACGCCAAGCGAAGTGCCTGCTACTGATGTTCCTGCCACTGAAGTAGTGACCGAAGAAGCCACTGAGGAAGCTACCGAAGTAGTGACCGAAGAAGCCACTGAGGAAGCCACTGAAGTAGTCACCGAAGAAGCCACTGAGGAAGCTACCGAAGAAGCCACTGAAGCAGTGACTGAGGAAGCCACCGAAGAAGCGACCGTTGAAGTTGTTGAAGTAGTGACCGAAGAAGCGACAGCTGAAGCCACTGAAGAAGTTGTCGTTGAAGAAACCGGCCCAGTTGTGGTCGTTGCCGCTGGCGATAACGTCATCATCGGTCAGGCTTCGGCTTTGACAGGTGAAGGGCTTGCCCCGCTTGGGATTGACATCCGTCGCGGTGTCGAATTGGCGCTGGAAGATCGTCCGGTCGTGACGGTTGGCGGCGCTGAGTTCCCTGTGATCTTCGATTCACAGGATGAAGGCTGTTCGGCAGAAGGCGGCCAAGCTGTTGGTAACCGCTTCGTCAGCGACCCGAACATTGTCGGTGTGGTCGGCCACATGTGCAGCAGCAGCTGTACCGCCGCTTCCCCAATCTATGATGCTGCTGGCTACACCGCCATCAGCCCAAGCTGCACCAACCCCACGCTGACCACCAGCGGGTTTGCCAGCTTCAACCGTACCGTGCCGTCGGACGCCGCCCAAGGCGCTGACGCTGCCGCATTCATCTACAATGTGTTGGGCTTCCGCAAGATCGCCACGATCCATGACGGCTCTGACTACGGCGAAGGCTTGGTAGCGGTTGTGACCAGCAGCTTTGAAGCGCTTGGCGGCGAAGTTGTGGCCGCAGACGCTGTAACTGTTGGCGACACCGACTTCCGCGGGCTGTTGGAAGAATTCGCCGCTGGCGAACCGGAATTGATCTACTTCGGTGGGTTCCCGGCAGAAGCTGCGCGTTTGATCGAACAACGCCTTGACGCAGGTCTTGAAGGCGCAGTATTCATGGGTGCTGACGGCATCGCCGGCACGGAAGTTGTAGAATTGGCGGGTGATTTTGCCGAAGGCATGTATGCCAGCAAGCCAGTCCCGACCAGCAGCGCCGAACTCGACGCATTCTTGGCACGTTACCTTGAAACCTACGGCGAAGAGCCGCCTGCACCGTTCCAGACCAACGCTTACGACGCGACCAACCTGTTGTTGAACGCAGTTGAAGCTGTCGGTACGGTAGATGCAGATGGCAACTTGGTCGTAGACCGTGCTGCACTCTCTGAATACGTGCGTAGCGCATCGTTCGCTGGCTTGAGCGGCGAAATCGCCTGCGACGGCACGGGCGAATGCTCTAAGGCACAAGTGGCGTTCTTCCAAGTGATTGGCGGCGCGTTCGTGCAATTGGATGCCGAAGGCCAAGCCATCGTGGTTGAAGAAGCCGTTGCCGAAGCCACCGAAGAAGTGGCAACGGAAGAAGCCGCTGCTGAAGTGACTGAAGAAGCCACCGAAGTTGCAATGGCTGAAATGACCGAAGAAGCCACTGAAGAAATGATGGCGACTGAAGAAGCCACCGAAGTTGCAATGGCTGAAGTGACTGAAGAAGCCACCGCTGAAGTGACCGAAGAAGTTGTGGTTGAAGAAGCCACCGCTGAAGCCACTGAAGAAGTTGTCGTTGAAGAAACCGGCCCAGTTGTGGTCGTTGCCGCTGGCGATAACGTCATCATCGGTCAGGCTTCGGCTTTGACAGGTGAAGGGCTTGCCCCGCTTGGGATTGACATCCGTCGCGGTGTCGAATTGGCGCTGGAAGATCGTCCGGTCGTGACGGTTGGCGGCGCTGAGTTCCCTGTGATCTTCGATTCACAGGATGAAGGCTGTTCGGCAGAAGGCGGCCAAGCTGTTGGTAACCGCTTCGTCAGCGACCCGAACATTGTCGGTGTGGTCGGCCACATGTGCAGCAGCAGCTGTACCGCCGCTTCCCCAATCTATGATGCTGCTGGCTACACCGCCATCAGCCCAAGCTGCACCAACCCCACGCTGACCACCAGCGGGTTTGCCAGCTTCAACCGTACCGTGCCGTCGGACGCCGCCCAAGGCGCTGACGCTGCCGCATTCATCTACAATGTGTTGGGCTTCCGCAAGATCGCCACGATCCATGACGGCTCTGACTACGGCGAAGGCTTGGTAGCGGTTGTGACCAGCAGCTTTGAAGCGCTTGGCGGCGAAGTTGTGGCCGCAGACGCTGTAACTGTTGGCGACACCGACTTCCGCGGGCTGTTGGAAGAATTCGCCGCTGGCGAACCGGAATTGATCTACTTCGGTGGGTTCCCGGCAGAAGCTGCGCGTTTGATCGAACAACGCCTTGACGCAGGTCTTGAAGGCGCAGTATTCATGGGTGCTGACGGCATCGCCGGCACGGAAGTTGTAGAATTGGCGGGTGATTTTGCCGAAGGCATGTATGCCAGCAAGCCAGTCCCGACCAGCAGCGCCGAACTCGACGCATTCTTGGCACGTTACCTTGAAACCTACGGCGAAGAGCCGCCTGCACCGTTCCAGACCAACGCTTACGACGCGACCAACCTGTTGTTGAACGCAGTTGAAGCTGTCGGTACGGTAGATGCAGATGGCAACTTGGTCGTAGACCGTGCTGCACTCTCTGAATACGTGCGTAGCGCATCGTTCGCTGGCTTGAGCGGCGAAATCGCCTGCGACGGCACGGGCGAATGCTCTAAGGCACAAGTGGCGTTCTTCCAAGTGATTGGCGGCGCGTTCGTGCAATTGGATGCCGAAGGCCAAGCCATCGTGGTTGAAGAAGCCGTTGCCGAAGCCACCGAAGAAGTGGCAACGGAAGAAGCTACCGAAGAAGCCACCGAAGCCGCTGCACTCCCTGACCTTGAAGGGCGTGAAGTGACCATCGCCGTAGAAAACGCCTACCTGCCGTTCAACTTCATTGATCCCGCGACCAATGAGGGTGCAGGCTGGGACTACGACGCCATCAACGAAATTTGTGCGCGCATTAACTGCACGCCCGTTTACACCGAAGCGGCTTGGGACACGATGATTATCGCTGTCTCTAACGGTGACTTTGACATGGCCGCCGACGGGATCAGCATCACCGAAGAACGCGCCGAAGTCGTAGATTTCTCCAATAGCTACATTGTGGTTCAACAAGTCTTGTTGGTGCGTGCCGATGAAGACCGCTTTGCCACCGCTGAAGAATTTGCCGCCATTGAAGAATTGACCATTGGTAGTCAACCTGCCACCACCAACTATGATATTTCGGTAGAGTTGGTTGGCGATTCCCGCGTGCAAGCATTCGATACCTTCGGCGTAGCTGTGCAAGCCTTGCTTGCTGGCGATGTTGACGCTGTTGTGATTGATGATGGCGCAGGTCAGGGCTACATCGGCGCAAACAGCGACGCTTTGAAGATTGTTGAAGGTTCACTTGCCAGCGACCCGCTCGGGTTCATTTTCCCGAAGGGCAGCGACCTTGTAGAGCCAGTCAACGCCGCGCTCGCCAGCATGGAAGCTGACGGCACGCTAGAAGCCCTCTATCAAGAGTGGTTCGTGGACTTTGACCCGAACTCTCTCGAAGGCTAGTCTAAACGGTTGAGGCAATTCTCGCTCAACGAGTATGAGAAATAGATGAAAAAGGGGACGGGTTTGAAGGTCAAACCCGTCTCTTTTTTGTGACTAAGCATTTTGGTAATAAACGAACAGACAATCTCTCATCAAATCTAAAAGGTTTTGTCGTTTTACCTGCTTGCATCAGTGTGATGCCTTTGTTAAAGTTCAGTGCGTTTTTTAACGGCGTTTTTTAGGAATAAATCATGTCATCTGAGGTCTCTCCAAACCCTTCTGTAGAATCTCGGCGTGCCAACCGCCCCACTTGGCTGCAAAACTTGACCCGTGACCGCCTACTTTTAGGTTTACAGGTGACGGCCATCGGATTTTTGCTGTGGGTGGTTTGGCTGGCGCTCCAGAATACCGTGTTAGCCCCCCCCGGTGAGGGCTACTCTTGGGAACAATTTTTGAATCAGTTGATTACTGGCACCGCGCAAGGCAGCATCTACGCCTTGATTGCGCTTGGCTACACGCTGGTATATGGCATTTTGCTGATGATTAACTTCGCCCATGGGGAAGTGTTCATGGCCGGAGCCTACTTCGGCTTTTTTGTCATCTATGGCCTAGAGCAAAGCGGCTTCTTGGCAACCCAAACCAGCTTGTCATTAATCCTCACGCTGTTGGCGGGGATGGGCGGCTCGGTGCTAGTCGCCTTCTTGGTGGAACGGATTGCCTACCGTCCGTTACGCAACGCGCCGCGCCTTGTGCCGCTGATTACCGCCATTGGCGCTTCGATTACGCTGCAACAGCTCTTTTTACGGCTATTCGGGGCGAGTTCGCGCAGCTTCCCCATCGTCAATTGGTACGTCCCGTGGTTGTTCCCGCGTGCGGAGTGCGAGGTGATAGACGGCGAAGAAATTTGCCGCGGCATTGACCTCATCAACGGGCGCTACACACTGTTGCTGTTCAATGGCGACCTTGAACTACGCCTGCGCCCGATTTACTTCTTGGTCTTCTTCATTTCGATTTTCTTGATGACCGCGCTCTGGCTGTTCATCCGCCGCACCCGTTTGGGTCGGGCGATGCGCGCCGTTGCTGAAAACCGTCAGGCCGCCGCGTTGATGGGCGTGAATGTAGACACGGTTGTGGTCACCACGTTTGTGTTAGGGGCGGCGTTAGCCGGGGCGGGGGCGGTGTTGTTTGCGCTGTATAACCGCCAAGTCACGCCGTTTATGGGCTTCCAGCCGGGCATTAAAGCCTTTACCGCTGCGGTGTTGGGCGGCATCGGCAACGTGCCGGGGGCGATGTTTGGCGGGCTAGTGCTAGGGATTGTCGAATCGGTTGCGCCGTCCTTGTTAGGCATCAAGAGCGAGCTGAAAGAGATCGTCTCGTTTAGCGTGCTGGTCTTGATTTTGATCTTCCGCCCGAAGGGTATCTTTGGCGAAGCCGTGACAGAGAAGAAGGCTTAGGCAATTATGGTGAAATCACAAACTTGGCTGATGAGCGTCTATATCGCCATCGGCGCAATTATCTTGGCCTTGACGGGCGTATTCGGCTCGTTTGCACCGCTATTGGTCATCGAAGGCGAATCCTTTCAACTGAACATGAGCAGCATCCTGTTGGTGCTGATTACAGGCGGCACAGCCTTTTACATCGCCGCCCGCCTGCACGATAGCCCGTTTGTCACGCGCACGGTCAACAGCGTCATCAGCGGCTTGATTGTCGCGGCGTTGTTGGGGTTGATGTTGTTCGTGCTGTATACCCCACAAGGGACGCTTTACCCGGCAGTGACGTTTGCCTTCCCCAACTTGTCAGCAGAGATGTTCACCATCTTGACCTTTGGGCAGGGCTTGTGGACGGGCTTGATCTTGTTGCTGCTGTTTGGCGCAGGCTTTGGCTTGCTGGCGGCGTTGGCCTTCTCGTTGCCGAACCGCATCCGCCGCACGCTGTTGGGCGCGCTGGCGTTGACCTTTGCGTTGGGCTTGCTCCAAGCGCAGGTCAAGCGCGTCATCACCTTAAGCGATATTCTATCGTTGATCGCGCTGTTGGTGCCGGGCTACTTGGTTAGCTTGTTATTCGGTCAGCTGAACCCTTACGCACGCTTGGGCATCGGCGCAGTGGCCGGGATCGCAGTGGGCGGCTTGATTGCAGTGTTGGTCAACGCCGGCACTATTCCAGTGGTCGAAGGTTCTATTTTGCTCACGCGCGATCCGTTGTGGGTCTACCTGCTGGTGACGGGCGCACTGGTGGGGATACTCGGTGCGCTGACGGGGGGCGCGTCACGGCCAGTTCACACGGGCGTGGTTTATACCGTAATTTCGCTCTTGGTCGTCGGGATCATCAACTGGCAAGCGGGCATGACCCCGTTGGCAGCGACGTTGACCTTCATCCTCTTGAGCGTGTTGGCGTGGTTCACCCCCGCGCTTGCCAACCATTCTGCAATGGAATTTGAACGCCTCACCCGTTTGGGGCAACGCAGCACCACGCAGGGGATCGCGGTTATTTTGCTGCTGGTGGCCTTCATCGCCCCGACCTTTTTGGGCAGTTCGCTCACCTACGCGCTGGCGTTAGTCGGGCTGTACGTGATTATGGGCATTGGCCTGAATATCGTCATCGGCTACGCCGGCCTGCTGGACTTAGGGCATGTGGGCTTTTTCGCCATTGGCGCGTACATGATCGGCCTGCTGACTTCGCCATCTATGCTGACCTGCGGCGCGCCTGTGCAAGAGGTTCTGCGCGACCCCGTAGCGACCTATGAAACGCGCTATGCCGTAGACCTGCCGCAAACTGACGGCACGGTGTTTTACCTTGCCAACGCCGATGGCACGTCTACCGTGTTGAATTGCCGCATTTGGAACTTTTGGCTGGCGTTGCCTGTGGCGGTGTTGGTCGCCGGGGCATCTGGGATGCTCTTGGGGATTCCGGTATTGCGCTTGCGCGGCGACTACCTTGCCATCGTGACGTTAGGCTTGTCTGAAATCATCAGCATTGTGATTGCCTCTAGCACGTTCAAGCCGTGGTTTGGCTCGGCACAGGGCATTTCCCCCATCCCTAGCCCAGTGGTTGACCTGTCTTGGTTGCAGGCGGGCTGGCGCTTTAGCTTCTTCAGCGCCGATATTTACTATGTGGTCGTGCCGGGCATTCTGCTGGCGACGTTCATCTCTAACCGCATGGTCAACGGGCGGATTGGCCGCGCATGGCGCTCTATGCGCGCTGACGAAGATGTGGCCGAAGCGATGGGGATTGACCTTGTACGCTCTAAGTTGGCGGCCTTTGGCATTAGCGCGGCCTTTGCTGGCTTGGGCGGGGCGTTCTTTGCGGCGGGCTTGCAGGGAACCTTCCCCAACAGCTTTACGCTGCTGGTTTCGATCAATGTGTTGGCGATGATAATCATCGGCGGGCTTGGCTCGATTCCGGGCGTGTTTGTCGGCGCGTTGGTCTTGGTCGGCCTGCCAGAAATCTTGCGCGAATTTTCAGACTATCGCCTACTGGTGTTCGGGATTTTGTTGGTCGTCACCATGTTGTTGCGTCCAGAAGGTTTAATCCCGCCCCCAGTGCGGCGCTTAAGCGAAACCGTCACAAATGACCCTAGTACACCACAGGCCGAGCGTGGCGCGTCGGCTCCGGCAGGAGATTAGCAATGGCACGTCGAAAGTCACAACCGCAACTGAGCAGTGAAATTTTGTTGGATGTGCGCGGCATGGTCAAACGCTTCGGCGGCTTGACCGCCGTCCGCACTGTAGATTTACAAATCCCGCGTGGGGCGATCATCAGCTTGATCGGCCCCAACGGGGCGGGCAAAACCACCTTCTTCAACTGTGTGACCGGCTTTTATACCCCAGAAGAAGGCGATATTGTCTTTCGGAACCAGTCTATCAGCGGGCTAGGCGTAGACCGCATCGCCCAACGTGGGGTCAGCCGCACCTACCAGAACATCCGCCTGTTTCGGGGCATGACCGCCCTTGAAAACATCCTTGTGGGGATGCACTCGCGGATGCGTGCGACAGAAATCAGCACACTGTTTGGGCTAGGGTGGGTACGCCAAGAAGAAAAAACGGCCATTCACCGCGCAATGGAACTGTTAGAGTTCGTTGGCCTCAGCGGGCGCGGCGATATGCTGGCAGAGAATTTGCCTTACGGCTCCCAACGGCGGCTTGAAATTGGGCGGGCGCTGGCGTCTGACCCCGAATTGCTGTTGCTGGACGAACCCACCGCCGGCATGAACCCGCAAGAAACCGAATCTATGATGCACTTCATCCGCCAATTGCGTGACGAGCGTAAGCTGACGCTGTTCTTGATTGAACACGACATGAAGTTGGTGATGGGCGTCTCTGACCGCGTGCATGTGATGGATTATGGGCAGAAGATCGCTGAAGGCACGCCTTCAGAAATCCAGCAGAACCCGCGTGTCATTGAGGCGTATTTGGGCGCGCCGTCTTTGGACGCCAAACAGGTTGACGACTTTGAAGTCCGTGAAGAAGGGTAAGCGCCGATGGCACTGTTAGAAATCCGCGATATTCACACCTACTACGGCCAAATCCATGCGCTAAAGGGGATTTCGCTCACGGTAGAAGAAGGCGAAGTCGTGACCCTCATCGGCGGGAACGGCGCAGGCAAAACGACCACGCTCAACACCATCTCTAGCGTGATTAAGGCTAAGGAAGGGCAGGTGTTGCTTGACGGCGAAGATATTACCCAACTGCCGCCGCATGAGGTCGTCCGCCGCCATGTGATCCACGTCCCAGAAGGGCGTAAAATCTTCACGCGCCTGACCGTTAGCGAAAACCTTTCGATGGGGGCGTTCCAGCGCAATGACCGCGACGGCATCCACCGCGACACTGATTACGTCTTTGAGTTGTTCCCACGCCTGAAGGAACGCCGTACCCAGTTTGGGGGGACGCTCTCTGGTGGGGAGCAGCAAATGCTGGCGATTGGCCGCGCAATCATGGCAAAGCCGCGCATTTTGTTGATGGACGAGCCGAGTATGGGGTTAGCGCCGCTTTTGGTCAAGCAGATTTTCGACGTGGTGGAGTACCTCAACCGAGAGAACAAGACCACAATCCTGCTTGTAGAACAAAACGCGGTGATGGCGCTGGATGTAGCGAACCGAGGCTATGTGTTGCAATCTGGCATGATTAGCCATACGGGGAATGCTAAAGCGCTCAAGACCGACCCGGCCATCATCGAGGCGTATCTGGGCGGGCATTAAGCGTCACACGGACGCGCCAGTGGCACGTCCCTACAGGTCACAACGGTTGTGTAGGGGCGCCACCTGTGGCGTCCGTGTTTTACAGGCAAAAAACAATGTCAGCAAATCCTTAAGTGGGTGCCTATGGGACGTCTGCCTCTACAAACGAGCAGGTCGCGCAATTTGCCCTTCGTTCACACCCCTGAGCAACGCTTACGTCATGGGCGGGCGTAACGCCGATAGGTGGTGTAATACGGCTCAAAGCCAAGCCGTTCCCAAAATGCCCGCCCCTGCACGTTGGCCGCCAACACCTCTAGGATGATAGTCGCGTTGAGCGGGAAGTGCGCCGCCGCCAACTGCTCGAACGCTTCACGGCCAATCCCGCGCCGCCGATACGCCGCATGGATGAAGAACTGGCGCACCACCACGCGCTGGCGTGTTACATCGTGGTCGTCAGTTTCCAGTTGATAGAGCAAGTAGCCTACCGTTTCATCGCCGCGACGGATAAACACCGCGCTGTAGTTGCGGCTTTCCAGCCAGTGACGCATTCGCATTTCCAGTTGGTCAACCGACATCGGGTTTTCTGACCCTTCATCCTCAATCAGTTGGCGGTTCATCAGTGCCAGTTCGGGCGCGTCTTGCGCCGCTGCCAAGTAAAACACATTTTCGATCATTTAGGGCCACACTTTCTCGTTAAGCGCCTTCCATACACGGATCAACCCCTCTGCAATTGGCACAATCACCTCTTGGTCTTGCCAATAGTACAAGTGAGAAAGCGGCGTGTCGCGCTTGAGCAAACTGCCCACATTCACCACCACATCACGCTTGACGGCTTTGTGATAGGACGCATTTAATTGGCGCAACGGGTAGCCGATCACGTCATCAGCGTCGTACATATTCACCCACTCGGCAATGTCTAGCAGGGTGGGGTAATGCGCCGCCAAGCGCATCGGCGGCATCAAGAAGCTCGTGCCGAAGTCCTTATAACGCAGTACCCACATCGGGATCGGTGAGCCAAGCGTGTAAAACAAAGAGAGCGTTTCGCCCAATTCTAGCGGGTTGTCGCGGATTAAGGCGCGCACCGACGGCGGCATCAAGGGGCGTACAGCGTCCATCTGCAAATCATAGATGTAATTGGAAGCCATCAGCGTCCCCAAGCTGTGAGACACGATGCACAGCGGGGCGTTTTCGCCAGCGGCATCGGCCAGTTCACGCAGAGCGTGGGCAAACACTTGATGCACATCGGCATACACTTCGCCGTCCTGCATAGACGGGCTATAGGCGGTTGCGTCAGATACCATCTCGATCACGGTTTCGCGCAGGTCACGCCACCGTAGCCCGGCGCCGCTCGTGTTGAGTTGTTCCCACAGCCGCGTCTCTTGGCTTTTCAGTGCCGGACTCCAATAGACAGGGCGCACGACAATATCATCACCGCAGACGGGGCGCGTGCGGGCAAGCAAGGCGTTGCTGAACTTATTGGCAAAATCAGGCGATTGTTTGCCGATCCCGTGAACGACTGCGACAGCAATCTTCTGGCTCATGCTTCGCCAACCAACCCATCACCCTCACTGCCAGAGGTAATCAGGCGTTTAAGCGCTTTGTCGGCGGCTTCGCGCACCACTTGGCTTTCATCCTCGCGGGACATCCGCAATAGAGGGCGCACGGCACGCTTATCATTCAGTTGACCGAGTGAGGTTGCCGCTGCACGGCGCGTCCACTCGTCGGCGCTGTTGAGCAAGGGCAACAGCGCGTCCCCTGCGCGGGAATCCCCAATGCGGCCTAGCGCGTCAATAGCAATCTCTCGGACTTTTGAATTGGCGTCCTCCAGTACGGTGAGTAAGGGCGTGACCCCGCGTGCATCGCCTAGATAGCCCAACGCTTCTGCGGCAGCCCCCTGCAACGTTTCAGAGCCAATCATCATCATGTCTACAAACGTGTCAAAGAGGCGTAAATCCCCTGCACGGCCAATCAAGCGCACAATGAGCGCCCGCTGACTGTCGTCTAGCTCATAATTCTCTAGCGCGTTCACCAGCAATTCTGCCAATTGTGTGTCGCCCGGCACGATCATTGCAAACAGGCCGTTGCGTAGGCGCATTCCAATATCCAGCGCCATCAACTTCCATAGGCGGCTTTCAAGGTCTTCTAACAGCGCGGTGATCGTCGGTTGAGCGGCCTTGAGGCTGCCAATTTTGACCAAACTGCTGAGGGCGGCATAGCGCACTTTGGGGTTTTCGTCGTTGAGCAGGTTCACCAAGCCGTCTACAGCGGCTTCGTTGCCGGGTTCGCCCAACTGTTGCGCCGCGTCATAGCGCACAGTATCTTCCCCATCTGCGAGTTGTTGTAGCAGGTGTTGTAGCGTATTGTCTTCCATAGCCTTAGAAAATCGTCATTTCTCTCTGGGGTGATCCTTCACCCATCGGTCAGAAAATGTTCCCAGATTGTATCACATGGACGTAGGCAATAAGATGAAGGACTATAGCAGGACTAGGGCAATCGCGGGTTCCAAAAATGTGGGAGTTTAGGGCAGGGGCGCACCCTATTGCGCCCCTGCCGATGGGTAGCAAGATTGTTGCCCATTATAGCCGGAATTGACGAGCTTAGCCGCAAATCGGTTATCCCCCCCGCGTTTCGGTATGTGTCAAGGGTTTGATGAAATTGCCCTGAGCTTAAATGTCCCTTAAATAGGCAAGACAAGGACTATAATCAGAGATACACGTCAATGACCCTGAAAAGTTGCCATGCCACATCTTCTGCTGATTGATGATGAACGTAAATTAACCGACCCCCTCAGCGCGTCATTCAAGCGGGCGGGGTATGCTGTCTCGGTTGCCAATGACGGCCATACTGGGTTGAGCCTAGCGATGGTCGAAAAGCCCGATGTGATCGTGTTAGATGTGATGATGCCCGGCTTGGATGGCTGGCAGGTCTGCCAAGCGGTACGCCAGCACAGCGCCGTCCCCATTATTATGTTGACGGCACTCGACGACAGCATAGATCGCATTAAGGGGCTAGAAATGGGGGCAGACGATTACCTCGTCAAGCCGTTTAGTTACAAAGAACTAGAAGCGCATGTGCGGGCAATGCTACGCCGCGTCCAGTTAGATCGGGGTGAACAGGCCGCACCACAGATCACCATCGGCAGCATTACGCTTGACCTTGAAGCCCATGTCGTGACCAAAGACGGTCAAGTGGTTGCGGTACGCCAAAAGGAATATGAAATCCTCACGTTGTTGATGACCAACCCCGGCAAGGTGATTTCCCGCGATCGCTTGTTCGATGAGGTGTGGGGAACGGATTGGCTTGGCGATACGCGCACGTTGGATGTTCATATGAGTTGGTTGCGCGGCAAGCTGGAAGACGACCCAACCCACCCGGTTTACCTGCAAACGGTGCGCGGTGTCGGGTATCGCTTTGCTAAACCGGAGTAAACCGCCATGTTGAAACGCCTGAGCATTCGGCAACGCATTCTAGTCACCTTTCTAGCGATTGTACTCGGTGGTGGTGGGGTGCAGTTGATTATCGCCGGGCGTCAGCTTCGGTTAGCAACGCTAGAATTCTACCAGCATCACCTAGAAACCGACGCCCTGATGATTGCTTCCACGCTGGCAGACCCGTTAGAAAACTATTTTGAAGGCGAAGGCACCCAAAAGATTCAGCAGGTACTACGGGTAATCCAGCAGGATGTAGACCGCGATTACCTGATTATGGACTACAACTATCGGGTGGTCGGTTTCACAGCCGATACGGGCTATGAGGCGCTGAACCGCGTTCCGCAAACACCAGAACTGGTGGAGGCCGTCGCCGGGCAGGTCGGGCAGGATGTGCGGACTGGGCATGACGGAACCGAACACCTTTATGTGGCGGTGCCTGTGTTGTATGAAGGGCAACCACTGGGCTTTTTGGTGTTGTCAAGGAAGATGCAGCCAGCCTACGATGAGGTGATGCGTCAGTGGTTGCAACTGGGTGGCGCAACCTTGCCGGTCATTGCTGCGGTCATCTTCGCCAGCCTGTGGCTGTCTGGGACGATCTCGCGCCCAGTGCAACAACTTCGCAATTCCGCGTTGAAGATGGCACAGGGTGAACTAGATACGCGCATTGAAAGTGAATCACAGGATGAAGTCGGGCAACTGGCAAAGACGTTTAACTACATGGCGGAGCAACTTGAAAGTTTAATCCAGACGCAGCGTAACTTCGTCATCAATGCCGCGCACGAACTACGTACCCCACTGATGACGCTGCGGTTGCGGGTAGAGGCGCTAGAGGACGAAGCCTTGCCTATCCCAGAGCGTATCCAATACCTGCATGAGATTCAGCAAGAAGTAGATCACATGGCAGAACTGGTGTCCTCGTTGCTGGTGCTGGCACGGATTGACGAGGGACGGCATCAACAGCACGGCAACGTCACCGATACGCCCGCAACCCTGTACGACATCGCCCGCCACTGGCGCATTGCCGCCGCCCAAGCGGGTTTAGCCTGTGATCCGAAAATTCCCAACGCCCTGCCCGACCTGCCGCTGACCCACAACGACCTGCGCTTAGTGCTGGATAACCTGCTTGGCAACGCCATCAAGTACACGCCCAAAGGGGAGGTTTACTTTACCGTTGCAGCCCACCCCAAACAGATCATCCTGCGGGTGGGAGATACAGGCATTGGCTTTGATCCAGCGCAGGCACCTCAATTATTCACTCGCTTCTATCGCTCAGAGCAGGCGCGCCGTGATTTTGAAGGGAACGGGCTAGGGCTATCCATTGTACAGGCCATCTTACAGCAGTACGGCGCCAGCATTACCGCAGCAAGTGACGGCATCGGCAAAGGCGCCACATTTACCGTTACCATCCCCATTTAACGCCCATTACGGTGATTGCTCGTTCATGGTTTTGGGCTGTTTTGCGGCCTTGCCCCTACAGGATGGAGTCACATTTCAACGGTTTTGTATGGACGACACCTGTGTCGTCCGTCTTTACAGCGTTAAAATCCGTCACTAGCAATCAAGGTACTCAGGGCAGCATCACGCGATCCATTCGATCATCAACGCGATCAGATTTCCCAAATGCGGCAATTTCAGGCAAAATCGCTTAGAATAGGGCGAATATACCCACCAAGTGATCTTGACCGATCACACACCAGAGAGCAACTGTATGGCACGACAAACCCATGTTTTGGTGGCGGTTCCGCAAGCAGACGCCAAACGCTACCACGCCAGCCTGCGTGATAATCAAGATATTGCCATTCGGATTGTTACAGACATCAATGATGCGATGACCGACATCGCCAACCGCGACAACACAACCGATGTATTGGTGGTGAGCCAATCCTTGCCGCAGCCTGCCACGATGGTCAACGATCTTCGCCATGTTTACCCGCGCCTGTTGATCGTGATTGTGGACGAAGAAGCAGACTTCGCCATTCCCGGTCAAGCAGACGACATCAGCACGACGCCATTCGTCAACGATGATCTGGTCAAGCGCATTCAACGCTTGATGTCTGACCGCCAGCTAGAAACCTTACGGGCAGATAGCCTACCTGCGGTGCGGACGTTCGCTAAAAAGTTGCGGGCGGCCTCTGGCGAACTGGGCAAGTTACAAGCGGCAGCCGGCGCCTGCCGTGAGATGGGCTACGATTATGTGGCCTTCTACCGCGTGGAAAAGACCGAGCCGATTCAAGTTGGGCTAAAGGCGCAAGACGGCGCAAAGGCCATCCGTGCGGTTGCGCCAGAAAAAGGCTTCGCAGACGACATCATCGGCTGGGTGGCGCAACACAACCAAAGCCGCATTGCCAGTCCAGACGATGAAATCAATCATCCGTTGGTCAAAAAGGGGCGCTTGGGCGCGGTGGCCTGCATCCCGCTGAATATCAGCAATGTGCGCTATGGCGTGATGGTGGCCTGCCGCGAAGTGCCGGGGTCTGTCAGCAAAGAAAATATTTTGATGCTAGAGTTAATCAGCGCACAATTGACGGCTGCGCTGTCTAAAGAAGTGACCATGTGAGGGGGAATGTATGAACCTGCAAGCGACCATTCGTAACGCGCCAGATTACCCGCCCAGCGGGGAAATTGCCGTGCATGACGCGCCTGCCAGCGGACGAGTGTTGTTCAAGCTGGCAAACGGCGCTGGAATCTACTCGGTCTTGAGCATTGCTGAAGACCCTAGCAACGCGGTTTTCAACGACCAACCGTATTTGTGGTTCCAATTGCAGCTTCCCGGCAACCTCAGCGGGTGGGTGCGCGATGAGTATATCGAACTGACGGGCGATGGCCGCGATGTGGGGTTGGGGATGCTCAATACACCCACCCGTGTGTTTAACATCATTCATGGGTCGGGGTCGGTGTCTACCGAAGACAATCCGCCCGTTGAAGACGTGGCTGAAACGCCGGTCGTCGTGACGCCGATTGCCGAAACGCCTGTAGAGATGACACCCGCCCCGGCTGTCACCACGCCCGCCCCAGTCGCCAACGTCACAACGCCAACCGCCAGCGCGGTCAGCTTTGAGCGCGCCGTGCGGGTGGCGCTAGACATCACCGCCACCTTTGAGGGCGGCTACAGCAGCTATCAGACGATAGACACGGGCATCATCAGCTATGGGCGCTTTCAGTTCACGCTCGCTGGCGGGGCGCTGTATAAAGTCGTGGCGGAATACCTTAAACGCTCCACCACCGAGACGGCCAACAGCATCAAGGCGCAATATGCAACGCGCATCCGTGACAAAGACGAAAGCCTGCGCCCCGATGAAACGCTCAAGGCGCTCTTGCGCGAGGCCGCACGGGAAACCGCCATGCAAGACGCGCAAAACCTCATCGCCAAAGAGAAGTATTGGGATGTAGTCATGGAACTCAGCGCCAGCGCCCGCAACATCCAGACGCCGCTAGGCCGCGCCCTGCTGCTGGATATGGGGATCAATCACGGCACACATCACGACATGCTTACGCTGTCTGAGGAAGCGCTTGGCGTTCCCCCACGCTCACGGATGCCAGAAAACGGCGTGCAAGAAGTGGATTTCATCCGCAAAGTGGCAGACATCCGCAAAGAGCGCATGTACCGCATTGCGGACAAGTACGGCTACGGCGGCCTCAAAGTGCGCGCCGACTTTTGGGTGAACACGATTGCCGCTGGCGACTGGGATTTGATGGGCAACGCCAACGGCGAAATTATCCCCAAGAGCGGGCGCGTGGTGTTAGCGCGCTAACCTAAAAATAACATGCCTATTTGTAGGGGCGATCCATCGCTGTCAACTTAAGGTTCTAAGGGTTGCACGCCCCCTCCCTAAATCCCTCCCCCTAAAGGGAGAGGGACTTTCTGCCTTCGTGCATTGCCCTTCTCCCTTTCCCCTGTGGGGGAAAGGGTCGGGGATAGGGGGCGAGATGGGCCATAAACGATCCCCTTCGGAAAGATTGAAATCTTAAGTAGGGGCGTCCCATGCGACGCCTCTACGGTTGAATCACCTGTTTTTGCAGAACGCAATGGACATAGAGAGCAGCCCATGCCCCGTTGGATATTCCCAATTATCCTAGTTTTTACGCTAATCCCCATTGCTGCTCAAGACGCTCTGCCCACGCTGGCCGATTTTTGGGACGGGCGC
>JBMOFU010000007.1:0-29771 GCA_049318725.1 Phototrophicaceae bacterium
TTGGGCGTGCTGCGCTTGATCCGCGTTGTGTTGAGCGTGGGGTATGGGTAAGCGTGGCTTGTCCCGTTAGGCCCTCTGTGGGCAGGGCGGTTGGCGTTATGCTCGGTGTATGCGTTGCTGAGGGTGTTGGGCTAGGGGCTGCCGTTTGCGTTGCAGTGGGGGATGCCGTCAGTGTGGGGCTGGCTGTTAAAGTGTGTGTAGGCGTTGTTGTAGCGGTGCTTGTCAATATTGGGGTGGCCGACGCCGTGACGGTTGAGGTAAGGTTGGGCGTATTGCTCGGTGGGGGGGTAGCAGTAGCGCTAGGTTGTGGCTGGCTGACAACATCAATGAGAGAGGCCACTAAGAATGCCCCAACAATCACCAAGACGGCCAATGCTGCCGCGCCCCATTCACCACGCCGATTACGCATGTTCACCTTCGCCGTCTGTTGGGCTTATCGGGAGGGCGAAGTGAAATACTGTGCCAGCCCCCACTTGAGATTCTAGCCACATCTTGCCGCCATGAGCTTCTACAATGGCTTTGGCTATTGCCAACCCGATACCGCTTTCCCCAAGCCCTGCGGGGGCGCTACGATCTGGTGAAAGTTGTGCTATGAAGACATCCTCTAGCGCG
This sequence comes from Phototrophicaceae bacterium, assembly GCA_049318725.1. Lineage (GTDB taxonomy): Bacteria > Chloroflexota > Anaerolineae > Aggregatilineales > Phototrophicaceae > CAIRDJ01. Next base: position 613 of record JBMOFU010000007.1, read on the forward strand.
TCGCTAGGGATGCCTGCGCCTTTATCCGCAACAATGACTTCAACCACATTGGTTTGTCCGTTTGCCAGTGCTAACGATTTCTGGCGCGCCCCGATCACCACACGGCTGGACGCTGGCGAAGCCATGTATGCGTTGGTCAAGAGTTGGCTAATCACCTGTTTGATCCCGTTGGCATCGGCCTGAATCACAGGCAGGGTATCGGGCAATTGTAGCCGTAGGGTGATGTCTTTTTCCCGAAATTGCAGGTTCGCTTGGGTGAGGGCGTCCTCAATGGTGTTGAGTAAGTCTAAGGCAGTGCGGTTTAAGGCATATTGCCCGCTTTCGAGGGCGGTGAGGTGAGTAATATCTTGAATCATCGTATCGAGGCGAACGACGTTTGCAGAGATGCGTTGCACGAATTTACGTTGCCCCTCATTCAACATCCCGGCAGATTCGTTCACTAGCATGTCTACGTAGCCCAAAATGGCGGCCATCGGGCTATTGAGGCCTTCTACCATGCCCATCACGCGCTCGGCCTCTAGGCGGGCTTCTGGCGCAATTGGGGCGGGTTGTATTTGGCGCTCTGCGGTGAGGGTGTACAACGCACGTTCAGCACCTGCCAACTGTGCTTCAAGTTGGTTGCGCTGCTCGGTGACATCCAAAATGACGGCTTGTAGTTCTTTTAAGGTCGCCTCATTCAACTGTTGTAAGCGCTCACGATCCCCAGAGAGACCTGTCAGCACTTGATCGCGTTCGCCCTGTAGCGCACGGCTTTGTAGTAAGAGTTGGTCTTTTTCAGACTGCAAAAGCGTGCGTTGTTCGCGCAACTCCTGTAGTTGCACCTCTAGCGTGTTGATCCGCTCATTGGCCTGTTTTAAGTCGTCTTCATAGGTAGAAAGGTCAGCCAGCAGTTGCGCCCGTTGTTGCCGAACGCCGTCCAGCTTGCGGTTTAGCACATTGCGCTCATTCCGTAGTTGTTCGCGCTGGCGGGCGGCAGCTTCACGATCTGAAGAAAGGCGCTCTAGTTCGGCTTGGGCGGCAGTCAGTTGAGATTCACGCGCGTTTTCACGCTGAATGCGTTGTTCAAGACGTTTGCGCTCATTGAGCAGGGCATCGCGCTCTAACTGGAGCGCATCGGTTTTGGTCTGGAGTGCCGAACGTTGTTCAAACAATTGTTTGACCATCTGTGCCAGCCCTGCTGGGCCTTCCTCAATCCCAATAGAGCGTAACTGGGTTTCAATATCGCCCAGTCGGTTGCCTAAGCGGTCACGCTCTTCTTGGATCCGCTGGCGTTCGGCGTCCATTTGGGTCAGTACACCCTGCGCAGCATCGGGCTGCGGGCTAGATTGGCGAATCTGATCCAACTGTGCGCGGAGCGAGTCTAGTTCAGCGCTGAGTTCGCGTTTTTCACGCGCAAAGGTCTCAATTTCGGTTTGCAGCAGTGTAGTGGTATCTGGGGCGGTAGCGGTGGCAAGTGCGGTTTCGGCCTCTTGCAAGCGCCGTGCAAGCTGTTCACGCTCATAGCGTAAGCGTTCATATTCGCTATTGAGCGCGACAATCCGTTGGCTGACCGAAAGCCCCTGTTCGGTGTCACCCAACAAATGGGTGAGCCGTGTCCGCTCATCATCCAGTTCAATCCGCAGTTGGGCGACTTGTCTTTGCAGCGCATTGTTTTGCTGCTTTACACCTTCTAGCTCTCCCTGCAATTCGCTATGAGCGTTGTCAATGTCGCTGTCGCTAATGTTATAGAGGGGTACGCCGGCAATCATGGCCTGAATTGCGCGTTCTTCGGCGCGGAGTGTGGCTTCATCAGAGGCTTGGCTGAGAGCGAACAAACTCCCAGAGATGATGCCAATCCCTTTGAGCATTTCAACTTCGGCCTCTCGTAGTTCCCGTTTGGTGTAGGGGAGTGCGATGACCAAAACGGCGATGACCTGATTGTCCTTTTGCAGTGGCTGGTAGTAGGCCGGGCCGACTTGTAACACATCAAGGCGGCTGTATAAATCTTCAAGTTCTTCACGGTTGCGGTCAATAAACAGCGGGCGTTGTTGGTGGCGCTCGATGGCGTTGACCAGCGTGGGCTGTTCAGTCAAGTTGAGCGAAAGCATTGCAGGAACCTGCCGCTGCATGGCGCGGTCATAGGCGATGATGACATCGGCATAGTTGGCGTCTTTGATGCTGAGTAACGCCCCGACATCTGCCTTGAGAACTTCTACCGCTGCTTTGACAATCTGTAATGGGATTCGGTTCGGCTTGGTTTCTTCTAAGATCAAGCCAATCACGCGCAGTAATTGCACCGATTCGCGCTCAATGGGCGTGTTCGTCCGTGCGCTGTTGCTCAACGGTGGAACCGCGTCTGGCGTATTGGCGGGAGCTTCGGTAAAGGTTGGGGGCGTTGCTGTTGCTGGCACAGGCAGGTTTTGCTCGTAGCCGTCTATAATGCGGCGATAGACGATATACGGCCACAACGGGAGCGCAACTAATATACTCAGGCGTGTGAAGCCGCTGTAGTCCGACGTAAATCCGCCGCGATAGATTTGCCAAAGGGTAAGGCCATAGCCGCCAAGCACCAGCACAAAGCACACAATTTTGAGCGGCGCATCAATCACGGCTTGCCCAGAAACGATCAGCAATAAGATAATCGCCCCGGCAATCGCCGCTCCGACAATAGACCACACCATCCCTAGTGTGCTGCTGTAAAAGCTGTAGCTTTCTGCCAAGATAGGCCATTGAATCCCAGTAAGCGTATAGGCAATGACCAGAACAACCAAGATCACAGGCAGCACTAACCCCAAAGCCATGCCCAGTTGACGCCGATCTGCGGTCAAGAATGCCCATCCAATGAGTAGCCAAGCAATAGCCCCCGCCGCAGATTCCAACGGCGGCAAGATTTGCCGTGCATCTTGGCTTGTCCAACGGGCGTAAACCGCCCCAATCAACAAGACCCCCCATGCCAGCAATGCGCCTGCGGCGGCGTTTCTGTGGCGCTCTGACATATGCAGTAGCGGCGAATAACGGCTACGCTGCAACGTCATCGCAAGCACCGCAGCAAAGGCCAATACGACCACAAGGTGAAAGAAAAACTCCCCCGGAGATTGTGTGAGTAGCGTCTGTAAGGTTGCCAATGCAGGGGTCTCCCAGTGGTGTGGGTTTAATCTAAACTAAAACGTAATGTCAGTATAGCATAAGTGAGCTGCCCCTATATTGGGTGCTTCGGTTAGAGTTTAGTTTGTGAGCGTAGGGCAGTCGGCGCTTGACGGGCTTGAATAGCGTTGTTTAGACTACAACCCTAGACCTGTAAGTCATATTTTTGAGGATGCCCTGTGAACGGGTTAGAAGTTATTCGGCGTATTTTAGTCCGCTTCCCATTCCTTGCCAAAGCAATCACATACCTATGGCGGTTAGGACGCCCTCGTTATACTGCTGGGGTGGTCGGTGTGGTGATGAACGAACAAGGGCAGGTCTTGCTGGTCGAACATCTGTTGCACCCGCGTACCCCGTGGGGGTTGCCGGGCGGCTGGACAGACCGAGGTGAGGATTTTATGCACACCCTCACACGGGAATTGCAAGAGGAACTTCAGCTATCTGTGCGTGACCTTAAGCTACTGTTGGTAGAGTTATCCCCGGCATACCCCTATCACATTGATATTGTCTATCGGTGTGTCGCAACAGGGCAGGTGGGTAAGTTAAGCCCAGAGCTTATCAGCTATGGCTGGTATGATCTTGCTGCGCTCCCCCCGAATTTACCACGTTTGCACCTTCGCGCCCTACAAAGCGCCGCGCTATAAGTTTGTCAACCCAACATATGTAGAGGAATGGTTTTTCGATGTCGTCTACATCTACCCTAAGCGGTTTAGGAACCAACCGTCGCCCTACGCGACGCGGATCATCGCTGTTGCCGTTGATTTCGGTGTTGATGCTATTTGGCGGTTTTACGTTGTTCGGGATTGAGCTAGTACGGTTTAGTCAACTCCAGAGCCGCATTCCATTTGGTGTCACGGTCGCTGGTGTGGAAGTCGGCGGGTTGCTCCCCGGTGAAGCAGTTGCCAAGTGGGAACAAGCCTATGCCCAGCCGATTGTGTTGTACTACGATGATGCGCCCATCTTGCTAGACCCTGCGTCGGTGGGCTTCCGCCCAAACAATCAGGTGATGTTGGCGGCAGCGAGCGCAGCCAACAGTACAGGCGGGGCGTTTTGGTCGCAGTTCCTCAATCACCTGCTACAACAAGATGCCTTCACTAGCCTAGAGGTTCCGCTCACGGCAGAGTATCAACAAAGCCTGTTGCAAAACGTGCTGGTGGATGTTGCCAACCGTTATGACCGTGCAGCGGGGGATGTGGGCTATGATCTTGAATCGCTCACGATTTCCAGCGGTAACGCGGGCTTTGCGCTAAACATCAATGACGCGCTGACACAGATTGAACAAGTGCTCTATTCGCCCGATCAACGGCAGGTACGCCTGCCGATTGGCGGCACAACCATCTTGAGCGCAGACATGGAAACCCTGCGCGACTTGATTATCGCCTACCTTGACAGTGAGGCGTTCATTTACGACGGGCAAACCACAGTCGCTTCGGTCTATATCGTGGATTTGCAAACCGGCGAAGAAATCAACATCAACGGGGATGTCGCGTTTTCGGCGGCGAGTACGCAAAAGGTCGCTATTCTGGTCGAATACTTCCGTAATTTGGTATTTGCCCCCTCGCAAGAGGAAGCATGGTTGATGGCAAACTCGCTGTTGTGCAGCAATAATTCGTCGTCCAACCTGTTGATGCAGATTATCGGGGAAGGCAACCTCTTTGCGGGCTTAGGCAAAATCAACAGCACGATGCAATATCTGGGGGTGCGGAATACGTTCATCACTGCGCCGTTTGACTTAGGGATTGCCGGGCAGCAACTGGGTTCCATCGCGCCACCCGCTACCGCGCCGAATCCGAACTTTGACACGGGCGCAGACCCCTATAACCGTACCACTGCCGAAGATATGGGGACGTTGTTCACGTTGGTGTACGATTGTGCCTACTATGGTTCTGGCCTAGAGGCGGCCTTCCCAGAGGCATACACCCAGACCGAGTGCCGCCAAATGCTCGAATTGATGAGCGGCAATAATCTTTTACGGTTACTCCAAGCAGGGCTTCCGCCAGAAACGCGCATTTCGCACAAGAACGGCTGGATTTTCGATATGGTGGGGGATGCAGGGGTGGTCTATTCCCCAAATGGACGGCATTACGTTATTGCAGTCTACTTGTGGGAAGAAGCCGAATTTCAAGATTATGACCGTCTTTGGTCGTTGTTAGAGGGCATCTCGCGGGCATCGTGGAACTTCTTTAACCCAGAGCAATCCCTTACAGCACAGCGCGAAGACATTCCGCTGACGGCACAGGAATGTGAAGGCAATTACTTGCCGCCAAGCATGGAACAAGTCAACCTAGACGATATTGATAGCTGGAAGGCACCCTAACGCCCCATCAGGAAAGTTTTGGGCGGCGCTTGGTCAATACAAGGTGATTGCGATGCTCTGTGTATTCGTAGTGAACAGAATCCATCATCCGCTTGATGAAAAATAGCCCCAACCCGCCGCCTGAGTCTGGTCGTTCATCAAGGTCTGCCAATGGATCGGGGTCTTTTACCTGAAGGGGATCAAACGGTGGGCCTTCATCAATAATGGTCACGATGAAGAAGTCTGGGTCTTGGCGCACGACAAGGTCAATCATCTTATCGGCGCCGGTGTGTTGATAGCCGTGTTCAATGATGTTGGTGACGGCTTCATCAACGGCCAGCTCAAGGTGATTCACATCCCGAATCCCCATACCGCCTTCTTCGGCCACTTCCACTAACCAACTACAAGCCTGTCGAACTTGGTTAATTTCACCGACAATACGGAGCCGATGCTCATTTGCCATCGTGTTCCTATCCATGAAGCGCACCAACGCTAATAGCTGTAGCTGCCGACGGCAGCGCTTTGGGACGGGAAGATTTGAACGATGGTGTTCAAACCGGCAATTTCCAATACTTCCATCACACGCTCTGAAGGTTGGGCAATACGTAAATCCCCCTGATTGCGCTTGACCTTCTTCAACGCGGTGACAATCTCTCGAAGGCCTGCACTACTCATATAGTCCACGCCGGCAAGATCCAACACAACCTTTGTGTTGCCACTGTCAATTTCCGTCAGTAGCGCCTCTCCAAATTGATCGGCATTCATGCTATCAACACGGCCATTGACCTCCACTAAGGTAACGCTATCAAACTTCTTGACGTTGACATTTATCATCTTGGAAGGGCTCCCAATCATTGGGGGTATCAGGTAAAAAGTAGCCACCTGTGAAATGTTTAACGAACTGTACCAATGCGCCTATATTCTAACATAAAAATCACAACACATGAGGGATCAGTCAATCCCTTCATAATCAACCTGATAGGTTAGGTATAATGGGGGATAAGGTTTGATCGTGATACTAAAGGAGTTGGCCGTGAATTGGGGTGCATTTTGGGCAATCTGTGTGGTGATGGGGATCGCATTTTTGGGAGTTCAGCGGGCAGACCCCACTAAACGTGGGGCAGTGCGCGCATTTATGGGGTTTAGTTTTGTGCTGGTCGGTCTCTACGCGGGTTTGCAAGGCGTATGGCTATCGGCAGTCTTTGGGGTTTTAGCAGCATTGTTGTTCAATCTGTTGTTTTGGGTGTTGATTGGGCGCTATAACCCCGTCGCCAGCAGTGATGATATTCATGTGTTCGGGATGGACGATTAAAAAAACACCGTCCCCAAACTGGGGATGTGTGTTCTAGGCAGTGCTGGGATTCGGGTTCCCCAAATTAGGGAGCAGGGGAGGGTCTTGCCGTTGTGGGCTAGGTGGGCTGAGGCGGCTGGTTTCAGTAAGTGTCTTGACAAGCGAGTTGAGGCTTCCCCCGTTCATCAAGCCTTCAAAATCATGACGGTCTAGCGTTTCAATCTGTAAAAGCGCCTGCGCGATGACTTCTAGCTTATCTGCATTGGCGCGCAATATCTTGAGGGCTTCGCTGTAAGCCCAGTCTACCAGCAAGCGCACTTCGGCGTCTATTTCTTGAGCAACGGCTTCGCTATAGTCGCGCTGTTCAGAAATTTCTCGACCTAAAAAGATCATTTCTTCCTTTTGCCCAAAGATCATCGGGCCGAGTTTGTCGCTCATGCCAAAGCGCGTCACCATAGAGCGTGCAATTCGTGTGACCCGCTGAATGTCGTCAGACGCCCCAGTGGTGATTTCCCCAAAGGTAATGGCCTCTGCTGCCCGTCCACCCAACATCACGACCAAGTGTTCCCGCAACTGTGAACGGCTGGTGACAATACTTTCTTCCTCTGGCAAGAAGATCGTGACCCCGCCCGCCATCCCTCGTGGGATAATCGTTACTTTACTCACGGGGTCAGCGTGGGGCAACAGATGCCCGAGTACCGCGTGACCCGCCTCATGATAGGCCACAATGCGCTTCTCTTTGTCACTCATGACGCGGCTACGGCGCTCTGGCCCCAAGATCACGCGCTCAATCGCCTCTTGTAGATCAATCAGGTTGATGGTCTTTTTGTTTTTGCGTGCCGCAAGGATCGCCCCCTCATTGACCATATTTTCTAGGTCTGCCCCAACGAAGCCGGGGGTAGCGCGTGCCAACAGTTCCAAATCCACATCGGCGGCCAGCGGTTTGCCGCGCACATGGACGCGCAAAATCTGTTCACGGCCTTTGAGGTCTGGGCGGTCAATCACCACACGTCGGTCAAAGCGTCCCGGACGGGTGAGCGCCGGATCAAGAATATCGGGGCGGTTAGTGGCGGCGATGATAATCACGTTGGTGTCGGTATCGAAACCGTCCATTTCCACCAAGATTTGATTGAGGGTTTGCTCGCGTTCATCATGGCTGCCGCCCAAGCCCGCGCCGCGTTGACGCCCGACGGCATCAATTTCGTCAATAAAGATGATTGCCGGGCTGTGGCGCTTGGCCTGCTCAAACAGGTCACGGACGCGGCTTGCCCCTACGCCCACGAACATCTCGACAAACTCTGAGCCAGAGATGCTGAAGAACGGTACACCGGCTTCCCCCGCCACAGCCTTTGAAAGCAACGTCTTGCCTGTGCCGGGGGAACCGATCATCAACACACCTTTGGGGATTCGTGCGCCCAGTTGGACGAACTTTTCTGGCTCTTTGAGGAACTCCACAATTTCAGTCAGTTCATATTTGGCTTCATCACATCCCGCCACATCTGCAAAGGTGACGGTGGGGCGGTCGCCGCTGAACATCCGTGCGCGACTTTTGCCAAAGGCCATTGCCTGATTGTTGACCCCTTGTGACTGCCGCAAAATGAACAACAAGATGCCGCCGATAATCAAGACAGGCAGAAATGCCGTGATGAGCGTGAACACTGCGCCGCCCACATTGTTGGTTGGGCGGTTGATCCACTCAATGCCGTTGATCGTTTCAACTGAAACCCCGCGGCTAATCAATTGCTCCTCAAGCGAACTGCCGGGGTCTTTGCGGACGACTGCTTGCTCGCCACTCAGGTAGCGAATGCCGACCGTTTCTCCGGCAATCTCAATGCGGGCAATCCTCCCGCGTTGCAGTTGGTTCACAAATTCGTTGAACTCAATACTGGTGTCGTTGCTGCGGGTGGCGTTCACCGCAATCACGATAAAGATCAGCACAAGCGCAATCGTGATATAGAGCATGATATTGCGCGTTCTTGAAGCATTCACTGGCGTAACCTCCATAGCAGAGGGAAAAAATCTCTTTGGGTGGTCGGGTGTTGTAGTCTTGTATCCATCAATTATAACCTGCGTGATGGGGATGTTCTACGCTTGGCTATCATTCCTTTTCGATTTGACAACCTATCAGTAGAATGGGGACGTTTGGCGGTCAACAAGGACAAACCCTAATGAGCAGTTCGGTTCAACAGTTGAACGAACGGATTCAGCGTGAGGCACGCGCTGTTTATGAAATCGTCACGGAAGTCAAGCGGGTATTGGTGGGGCAAGATCGGCTGTTAAACCGCCTGATGATTGCCTTGCTCTCTGACGGCCATATCCTGATTGAAGGCGTGCCGGGGCTGGCAAAAACGCTGGCGGTGCGGACGCTGGCAGCAACGATCAATGCCCAATTCCAGCGGGTACAATTCACCCCAGACTTACTCCCTGCGGATATTGTGGGGACGCAAATTTACAACCCGCGCACGGGCGAGTTTGTGGCAAAGCCCGGCCCAGTGTTTGCGAACTTTGTGTTAGCCGATGAGATCAACCGTGCGCCCGCAAAGGTGCAATCGGCATTGCTGGAAGCGATGGAAGAGCGGCAAATTACGATTGGCGAACAAACCTACCCCTTGCCGCAGCCGTTTATGGTCTTAGCAACCCAGAATCCGATTGAGCAAGAGGGAACCTATCCCTTGCCAGAGGCGCAACTTGACCGATTTATGCTCAAGGTCGTGGTCGGGTATCCCACCCGCGACGATGAACGGCTCATTATCGAGCGTATGGTGACTGGGGAACGTCCCGCACCTGTGCAGCCGCTGGTAGACCCAGAAGGCATCCTGCGTGCGCGGCAAGTGGTACAGGGCATCTATGTAGATGATAAGATCAAAGAGTACGTGCTGGATGTGATCTTCGCTACACGCTACCCCGCAGAAAGCGGGCTTGCTGACCTCAAACCCTTGATCGAAATCGGGGCATCGCCGCGTGCGACGTTGTTCTTGACTAAGGCGGCCAAAGCCCACGCCTTTTTACGCGGGCGGGGCTACGTCACGCCAGACGATGTGAAGTCTGTGGCGGTGGATGTGTTGAGGCATCGCTTGGGCTTGACCTATGAGGCCGATGCCCAAGAGATCACCCCAGACCAGATTGTGCAACAGATCATCAGCCGTATACAGGTTCCTTAACCATGTCGTCTGCCACGACACTCCGTAAAATCCGCCAAATTGAACTCCGCACGCGCAAGCTGGTGAATAACTCGTTTGCTGGCGCGTATCATGCGGTGTTCAAAGGGCGCGGGATTGTCTTTGATGCTGTGCGCCCCTATGAGCCGGGCGATGATGTGCGCGATATTGACTGGAAGGTGACTGCCCGTGCAGGGGAGCCGTTCGTGCGCCGCTACATTGAGGAACGCGAACTAACGGTGATGTTGGTGTTAGACACCAGCGCATCCTTCCGTTTTGGGACGGTTGGGATGCAAAAGCGCGATCTGGCGGCAGAGTTCGGTGCAGTGTTGGCGATGTCTGCCATCACCAATAACGATAAAGTCGGGTTGTTGCTCTTTAGCGATACTGTCGAATTGTTCATCCCGCCGCGCAAGGGACGTAAGCATGTACTGCGCTTGATCCGTGAACTGTTGGCCGCCCCTGCGGAACATCGGCGTACCGATATTGGCTTGGCGTTGCAGATGTTGCGGCGATACCTCAAACGACGGGCGATTGTGTTTTTCATCTCAGACTTCTTGGCCGACCTTGCCCCGATAGAGCGCGATTTTGTCGCGCTAGGGCGTGAACATGACGTGATTGCAGTGGTCACCACGGATGCCCTAGAACAGCAATTCCCGGATGTCGGCTTGGTTGCCATTCGGGATGCTGAAGGCGGGGGTGTGCAATGGGTAGACACCCACACGAATGGCTGGCAAGGGGCGTTTGCCCAACGGGCGGAATCAAGGGTTGAAACCCGCACGCAAGTCTTTTTACGGGCGCAGATGGATTCAATTTTATTGGATTCGCGCTTTGATTATGTGCGGGCGTTGACGCAATTCTTCCAGCGGCGTGGTGCACAAAAGCGGCGGGCGACGTGAGCGCATTAGCGATGGGCGTTGATCGGTTGCAGGTGGGCGCGTTTGACGTGCAGGCGAGTTACGTTGCCGATACCCCAAATCCGCTGGTCGGTCAGCCGATTGCCCTTGAATTGGTGATTGTTGCCCCTGCCGATTACACCATCAGCTTGCCAGATTGGTCAGGGGTATCTCAACAGCAGGTCGAATGGCTTGCAGTCGGTGAATTGACACAGCAACCGGACGGCGCGCAAATCATTTATCGTGTGCCGCTGACGGTCATTGTTTGGGAAGTCGGAACGGTTGTCACGCCAGAAACGTATATCGGCGTGCAGCGTGTGGGGGAATCTGAAGCATCCCCGCTGTTGGTGATACCCTACACCTTTACCGTCCAGAGTGTGCTGACCGAAGACCGCACGTTGCGCCCGGGCGTGGACGTCGTGGATATGCCCTACAGACCGCTTCAGCAGGTGATTGTGCCGTTGGGCGCGGTTGTGCTATTGATTGCAGTCGGCTTTAGCGCTCGGTGGCTGTGGTTGCGTTGGAAGCGCGTCCAAGATCAACGGCGCACGCAGGGCGGGCATTCGCTGGCGCAACGCTTGATCCGTGCTTTGCGGCAGGTGAACGCACGCTATAGCGAGTCACGCCAGCGTGAAGCCATCGTGGGCGAGTATCTGCGGCGCTATGTGGGGGAACGTTTCAGCGTGGCCTCTGACGATATGACGACGTATGAACTGCTGGTCGAGCTAAAGCAGCACCTCAATGCACGAACACTGACCGGGCTTGAAGCCTTGCTTGAACAAGCAGACAGCGCTAAGTTTGCCGACGATGGGGTCTATACGCCGGGCGATGGTACATTGCCAGCAGAGGCAACGGCTTGGATTCAAGCGGTTGAGCGCCAATTGGGGGGCAACCTGTGAGCTTTCGATTTGTAAATCCAATTGCCCTATTCTTGGTTTTGTTGCCTGTATTGTGGTGGCTGACCATTCGTGTATTGCCCGTGTTACGCCCCCCACAAGTCACGTTTCGTTACTCAGATGCAGGCTTGTTAGAGGGGTTACCCACCAGTTGGCGGGTACGCTGGCGCTTTTTGCCAAATGTGTTCAGGTTGTGCGCGTGGATGCTGTTGGTTGTGTCGTTTGCCCGCCCGCAGAGTGGCAATCAGCAGCAGGTGATACGGGGTGAGGGGATTGACATTGTGTTGGGGCTGGATATTTCTGGCAGTATGCGTGCGCTGGATATTGCCCCATCACGGCTTGAAGGGGCAAAGGCGCAGATTGCCGAATTCATCGCGGGTCGGCGTTTTGATCGGGTCGGGTTGGTGGTGTTTGCCGCAGATGCGTTTCACTATGTACCGTTAACGCTGGATTATGATTTGCTCAGGCGGATGGTGGGTGAAATTCAGTTGATTACCGACTATGGCTTAGAGAACCAAACCGCTATCGGCACAGGGATTGCGTCGTCTGCCAATATGTTGCGCGACAGTGACGCCGCCAGCCGCATTATCATTGTGTTGACCGACGGCGCTAATAATGCTGGTGGGGTGAACCCGCTGGATGCTGCGCGGGCGGCAGCAGCCTTAGACATTCGTGTTTATACGATTGGGATGGGGCGTACAGGGTTGGTGAATACCCTCAATGAGCAGGGGCAGGTTGTGCCGCAACAAAGTGATTTGGATGAGCCGACCCTGCAAGCCATTGCAGACATCACTGGGGGGCTATACTTCCGTGTGGAAGACCGCTTAGGGCTTCAGTTGGTCTATGAACAGATTGACGCGCTGGAACGGTCTGAGGTGGAAGAGCAAGTCTATACACGCTGGCGTGAACAAGCCATGCCGTTCATGATCGTGGCGTTGGGGTTGCTCGTGGGGGAGTGGATTTTGCGCGTGTGGGTATTCGTGGGGGTGTCATAAGCAATGGTGGGTATACAGTGGCTTTATCCCCCCGTATTGGGGTTACTCGTGCTTTGTATTGGCTTTGCGCTGGGCTTTTTTGTGCAGGCACGGCAACGACAAGCGCGAATCCGTTTATTGGGCGAGCCTGCCCTGATTGCAGGCTTGTTGACCCCTGTGAGCCGTGTGCGGCGTTGGATCAAGCATAGCCTATGGTTGATCTCGTCTGCGTCGCTGATTGTGGCGTTGGCGCGGCCTAGCTGGGGCGTTCGTACTGACCTTGTTGAAACACAAGGCGCGTCGGTGATGATCTTGCTGGATGTTAGCCAAAGCATGAATGCCGAAGATATTGCCCCGTCGCGCTTAGAACGGGCGAAGTTGGGTATTTACGACCTGCTCAATCAGTTAGGCGGCAATGAGGTCGGCTTGATTGTGTTTGCAGGCACAGCCTTTACAGTGTTCCCGCTCACGACGGATTTATCCTCTGCTAGGGTGTTCGTCCGCAATGTGAACAGTGATGCCGTTTCGTTGCAGGGTACATCTATTGTAACGGCGGTTGAATTGGCGCTAGAGGCGTTCAATCTTGAGCAAGCGACCAGCAAAATCATTGTGCTGATGAGCGACGGGGAAGACCAAGCCGGCAATATCAACGAGACGATAGACTTAGCGCAAGCGTCAGGCGTAACCATCCATGTGATCGGCTACGGGACAGATGGCGGTGGCTCGATCCCCATCCGCAACAGCCTTGGGGCAGTGGTTGGCAACAAACAAGACCGCACCGGAGAAATTGTCATCACGCGCTTAGAGCAGGAACAACTCCAACAAATTGCTGAATCTACTGGTGGCATCTATCAAACGATTGACGCGCTGAATGTGGCCGTGCAGAATGTCGGCCAACGGATTCAACAGGCCGAGCAAGGCGTTTTGGGGACGGAAGAACAGTCAAGTGGGGTGGAGCGCTTCCCGTTGTTTGTGGCAATTGCGTTGCTCTGCTTAACGCTGGATTGGCTGATTAGTGTGGCACAGGATAGGCCGCTCTCATGAAACTTCGTGTAGTCATTATCACAACGCTGTTGATGTTGGTGGGCTGTGGGGTTAACCCCGCCGCAGAGAACAATCGTGCGAACCAGCTGCTGCGTTCAGATCGTTTTGACGTTGCGCTCACCCGCTATCAAGCGGCGCAGGTCGCTGACCCTAACCTCGCTGTTCCGTACTTCAATACGGGTGTGGCATTCCTACAGGCTGAACAATATCCCCAAGCAGCGCTTGCCCTACAACAAGCGCTGCAATGGTCAACAGAGCCGAATTTGAGCGCAGATATTCACTATGCGCTAGGGGAGGCATACTTTCGTCAGGGGAATTACCGACAGGCGGTTGCAGAGTATCGTGAAGTGCTTCGGCTCCGCCCCGATGATGACGATGCCCGATATAACTTTGAATTGGCCGTCTCATTGATCCCCACAGCAACCCCCTTGCCTTCCCCTACGCAACATGAGGGCAATCAAGATTCAACCGCCACCCCGACCTCTACGCCAACCGCCACCCAAGACAGTCAATCGGGTGATGATGAAATGACGAATACCCCCACTCCGCCGCCGGGGGGAGAAGGTACACCGACCTTGACGCCACAGGTTACGCCAGAGGGGGAACCCAGCGCTCAACCTGACCCAGAAAACGAATCACGCCCGAACGAATCCCCGCCGATGAGTCCTGAGGATGCCCTACAACTGTTAGATGATGTGCAAGATGGGCAAGCGATTTTGCCGCAACGTGCCGACCCCAACCAAAGCAATGATCCATCCACTGTAGAAAGGGACTGGTGAACATGCAAAAACTTGCATGGCTGTTGCTCATTTTTATGTTGCCAGTTCAAGCGATCTTGTCCCAGAACACTGCTGAATCCGATTTGTACGTCACGGCTTATGTAGATAACCCTACACCCTATGTCGGTGAACAAGTAGTTTACAGCTTTAATATCTTTAATAGCATTAGCTTGACCACCAACCCAGACTATGGCCGCCCAGATTTTGAGGGGTTTTGGCGCGTAGAAGAATTGCCTCCATCGGATGCTCAATCTGGTAGGTATTCGGTCACCAGTGTAAGAACGGTCTTGTTCGCCCGCACGGTGGGTGAGCAGGTCATCCAGCCGGGGCGTTTGACCTTCAGCAATAACAGTGTGGTAGAGCCAGAACAAACGCTCTTGAGCAATACCGTCACAGTAAATGCCCGTCCCCTGCCAGACGGCGCGCCAGCCGGGTTTGATGGGGCAGTCGGTAGCCCATTCTTTATCGAAGCATGGTTTACTCGCTCTGCGGTGATGGTGGGCGACCCGCTAACCTTGAATGTTGCGGTTGAAGGGGCTGGCAATATCGAATTGTTGAATCCCCCCTTTATTGAGTTCCCTGTGGGGTGGCGTTTGTACCCACAGCCTGCGGCAATACGGATCAGTACGGAAGGCGGGCTTGTCAGCGGGCGCAAGGTGTTTTCTTGGTTGATACTCCCCAGTGAGGCAGGGGAGTATCAGGTTTCAGCGGTGCAATTTCACTATTTTGATCCGCGTTTGGGGGCTTACCAATCGTTGGTCACCGAGCCGCTGCGCCTAGAGGTGTTGCCAAGCAATGTGCAAGGGGTTGTAGAGCCGTTATTGACGACCAACTTGCCAACAGATGACATGCGATTGCAACCTAAGCCACTGACGGCGATCACACGCGGGGTGAACTTCCCTTTGGGTTGGTGGCTATGGTTGATCCCCCCATTAGTGACGATTGTCGCAACCGGCTGGCAATGGAGCCGCGTAGAGCGTGCGCGGCTTGGTCGCCAACAAGCGTCACAGCAGGCGTTACGACATGCCCGTGCGAGTTTAGCCGCTGTCACACGCGCCCGCGACGAAGAAGCAGCCTATCGCCAGTTTGTTCAAGCGGTGTGGGGCTATTTTGCCGAAAAGTGGGGCAAACCTTTAGCAACACTTACACCCAGTGACATTCAATTAGAACTGGTGCAGCGCAAGGTAGACGCTGAACTTGTGACGCGCTTGTTCCGTTGTGTGCAAGCGGCGGAAGAGCGGCGCTATGCGCCGGGGGAGGCAGGTTCTATGCGTGGGGTACTCAAGCAAACACTCGCGGCGTTGGTGGCTCTCGATCAAGCGTTGGAGCAAGCGTGATACACTTCTTGGCGCTGTTGATTTTGGGGTTCGCGTGGATGCAACCGATAACGTTGGATGACCCAACCGTATTGGCGGCACAGGCTGAACGGGCTTACTTAGACGCTGACTACAGCACCGCAGTGATCTTATACGAGCAATTGCGTGAACTGAGCGCAGAAGATAGCGCGCTGTACTACAACTTGGGGATCGCCCATTTTCAAAATGGTAGCCTAGAGCAGGCGATGTTGTATCTGTTGCGCGCAAACGCTCTGAATCCGCGTGATGCCAGTGTGGGGGAGGCGATTACACAGGTGCGGGCGGCACGCTTGGATATACAGGGGGATGAGTCTGTGTTGATTGACCGCATCGCCAGCCTTAGTGCGTCGTGGCTCACGCAAGACGAGTTGATGTTGGTCACCTATGGGGTGTGGCTTATCGCCTGTATCAGTCCGTTGGGGTGGCTATTGTGGGGTGTCTATCAAGATTGGTTGCGCTTGGTGTTTGTGGTGTTTGCTGGTGCCACATTGATCTTTGGCTCGGTGCTGGCCTGCCGCCTATACGTCAGCGAATTTCGGCCAGCGGCAGTGGTGTTGCAAGAGACGGCCATCTACAGTGGCCCCGATGGGATTTACCTGCCGATGTATGACTTACATCCAGCGACAGAAGTACGCATTACGCAGCAAGTCAACGGGTGGGGCAAGTTAATTTTGCCCGATGGCCGTCAAGGATGGGTCGCGTTAACGGCTATAGCGTGGGTTCATCCGCACGGGTGATGTTGCTTAGGTGGTTGACGATGGAAAACGGGTCTTGCGCGATCTTGCAGCCTGCGCGCTGTAACGCCTCAATCTTGGAAGCCGCAGTGGTTTCTGGGCTATCAATGACCGCGCCTGCATGACCCATCCGAACGCGGATGGGGGCTTCTTGCCCTGTGATGTAAGCAATCACCGGCTTGGTCATGCGGTTGTTGATGAAATTGGCGGCGTCTAACTCTAGCTCGCCGCCGATTTCACCCAATAGCACAATCTGCTGGGTGGTGGGGTCATTTTCAAGATACTTCAAGGCATCTACAAAGGTTGTCCCTAATACGGCATCGCCGCCGATGCCCACAATGCAACTCTGGCCGAATCCATTTTGGGATAAATGCTGAACCACCTCATAGGTGAGTGTGCCGCTGCGTGAAATCACCGCGACATGGCCGGGGCGTGCAATTTCGTGCGGGATGATCCCTACATTGTAGCTGTTGGGGACGAGAAAGCCGGGGCTATTGGGGCCGAATAAGCGTGCAGGCGTGAGCCGAATGTACTCTCGCAGGCGGATGGTGTCGAGTAGGGGAATCCCTTCGGTGATGCATACAATCCGCAAAATACCCCCGTCTATGGCCTCGTAGATGGCATCTGGGGCGTGGTCTGCGGGGACAAAGATCACACTGGTGTCGGCTTCTGTCGCTTTAACGGCGGTGTCTACGCTGTCAAATACCGGAATCCCCTTGACCCATTCGCCACCCCTCCCCGGACTAATCCCGCCAACAATGGGGGTGCCAGCCTCTAACATCCGCTGGGTATGGAATAGCCCTTCTTTGCCCGTGATGCCTTGTACAAGTAAGCGAACGGTTGAGGTGAGCATGGGTGGGAACATGGCAACGGCTATCCTATTCTGACATCGCTATGGCGTCTTGAATGGCCTGTGTCAGGTCAGTGGTGGTATGAACTTTAGGGATGTTGGCCTGCTGGATGATGGTTTGTCCCTCTTGTGCGCGGTTGCCTGCCAGCCGAACGATGATTGGGCAGTGGGGGGGAATGCCCTCATAGGCATTGACCAACTCACGGGCAATTTCATCACAGCGGGTGATGCCGCCGAATACGTTTAGCAAAATACCCTTCACAGCGGGTTGCTGTAGGGCAATCCGTAGCGCGCTGTCAATTTTACTGGCACGGTTGCCCCCGCCTAAATCTATAAAATTGGCGGCTTTGCGTTGCCCGTGACTATATTGGGCGATCATATCCACAATTGCCATGCCCAAGCCCGCCCCATTAGAAATGCAGCTAATGCTGCCCTCTAGGGGGACATAGGTAATATTGACTTCGCGCGCTTGAGTGGTGAGTGTAGAACGGGTGCTGTCTTGCATTGTGGTTTCAATCAACGTTTTTTGGCGGTAAAGCGCGTTGGTATCCACGCGCATTTGGGCGTTCAAAACGACAAAGCTCTGGTTGTGCGTGATGGCAATGGGGGTCAACTTGAGTAAATCGGCATCGCTTGCCATAAAACAACTGACAAGGTTTTGTGCAAGCTGGGCGAACGGTTTCCAGAGCGGATAGGGGAGGTCGAGCGTGCTGGCAAGGTCGCGGGCTTGGTAGTGTTGTAAGCCAAGTAGGGCATTAATCCGCTGATTGTGTTCATTGGGGGGGGCATCGGTACGGTGCAGGTTACAAGTGAGGGAAAGCCGCCCGCTAGGGCGGTCAACCTGTAAGGTAATGTACAGGCGCGAGTGTACAGCGATAGTTTGTTCAATCAAAACACTTCGTATAGTCATTGAACGAAAGAGTTGGCTGGTGAGGGTAATCGCTTCTTGCAGGCCATTGACGGGGTGCGCTGTAGTATTTTCGGGGGTGTGGGGCTTAATGGTGACAAAATCACCGAGTTCACGGACGGCTGCTTTTACCTCATCTAAGGAGTAGACCAGCCTTGAGGCAGGGATAAAGATGCCGTAATCTGCTAAGCGCGATTTCACTTGATATTCTAAAAGGTTCATAGGGCATCAATGTGGTGACTCATGATGAGAATTTGCGGGTAATGGGTTTCTATCCAACGCAACGCTTCTTCTAAGATGGTTTCGTTGTGTTGTTGGCTGTTGCTGACGATGACAAAGGCAATTTCTGCACGTTGCCACTTGTCCAGAAAGTCCGTTTCTGCTGCGGAAACGTGAAACGTGTTCTGCAACTTAGATAAGACAGATTTGAGCGTAGCGCGCTTATCCTTGAGGGATTGCGCCTCGGGTAGGTGAAATTCTAAAGTACAAAGCCCAACGATTGCAGTCATATAATCTTCGCATAGTCATACACAATTGAACATATACTGGATAGGATACTCGGTTTTGTTGATCCTGACATGGCCTTTGCACATAATTAACCTGCCCCTGATGGATTTTTCCCATTTATTGATTTTTATCCTTATATCCATCAGGGGCAGGTCTCGCTCGATCATGATTTTTGCCTACTTCTCTATTAAAGTTGTCAGTCAAAATTCGTTTGTGCTAGACTTCACTGTGTTTTGTAATTGGTCTTGCGTTCAGTTTGTAGAGGGATACTCTCCATGAATAGGTTTTTTCGGTTTTCTTCCTTTCTGACCCTTGTGTTGCTATGGGGGAGTGGGTTGTCAGTGAATGTGATACAGGCGCAATCTGCAAACCTGTTGACGAACCCCGGTTTTGAAAGTCCTTTTGTCACACGCAGCTCCGGTGTGCTTCAGCAGCGGGTTGCTAATGGTTGGAATGCGTGGCATGAGCCAGCCGCGGAGGGGTCTCCGGCATGGCAGAATACTGAACCCGAATATTATGAGGCGACAGACACAGATCGGATTCGTTCAGGATCAAACGCCCAACGCTTTGAATCCTTTTTTGCCACCCATACGGGCGGGGTTTTTCAGGTCATTAATGGGATTCCCGCTGGCAGTGAACTCACGTTTTCAGTGTATAGCTATGTGTGGTCGTCGGCGTTGGATGATGAAGATGTCAGTGAAGATGACGGCGATGTATTTTTTCAAGTAGGGATTGACCCCACCGGCGGTACGAACGGTACAAGCGATAACATCATTTGGTCTGTTCCAACAGAGCAGTATGATAGCTACCGTCAATATAGCGTTTCTGCCCTTGCCAGCGCTGGCACTGTTTCAGTATGGGTAAGGTCGCGGGTTGGTTTTCCTGTCAAAGCCAGCCGCATATTTGTGGATGATTCCACTTTAACAGTTAAGAGCGGTAGCGGCGGGAATACGAACCCAACCGCACAACCTGCAACAGCGCAACCCACCAGTGTCGCAGGGGTACCTACTAGCGTAGTTTCTACATCGGTGGTTGTGTCTAGTCCTACCGCTGTGGTTTCTACGCCAACGCTCCGCCCAACAACCGGCACCGGTGGCCCCGGCGCGACCGTAACGCCTTTGCCCGCCAGTGTGAACCATCTGATTCAGCGCGGCGATACTTTGACGAATATTGCTGCCCGCTATGGTAGCACCGTTGCTGCCATCCTACAGGCGAATGGGTTAACCAATAGCAACCTCATTTTCACCGGACAAACGATTATCGTCCCAGTGGCATCTGCTCCAGCAACCGCCACGCCACGCCCTAACAATGCGCCAACGGCTATTGTGGTTGCTACAACAGTTCCCACCGCAACACGGACGACCGTTCCGCCTGTGGCGACACAAATTCCGTCCACCTATGTTATTCAACCCGGCGATACACTCAGCAACATTGCCCGTAGGTTCAATACCACTGTGGCGGCTATTGCTCAACTGAACGGTATCGTAAACTCCAACAGCATTATCTCTGGGCAACGGATTAACGTGCCGGGGACAACCCCTGCACCCGGCACAGGCGGGGTTATCATCGTGACCCCACGCCCGACGGTTGTGGTGACTAGCACGCCGCGCCCAACCGTTGCCCCCGTTGGAACGGTTGTTCCAACGAGCTACGTCATTCAACCCGGCGATACGCTCTATCGTCTGTCGTTACGCTTTGGGGTTTCGATCACGGAACTGATTGTGGCGAATAACATCACCGATCCTAACCGTATCTTTACGGGGCAACGGTTGGTCATCCCGTAGATGAACGACTATCGTATTCTGCGAAATATTCGTACAGGTCAAATCCTCTTGCCGAGGGTTCGGCTCTGTACGAGCTATTGGTGTCACTTTGTTGGGCTACAGTTTCGCCCAAGCCTACCCGCTGATGAAGGGCTATTGTTCGTGACGCGCTCTGAGAGCTTTGTGAACAGCGCAATTCATATGCTCAATATGTTCTTTGCTATTGGCGTTGTGTGGTTAGACCGTAACGGTATGGTTGTGGACAAGCAGTTAGCCAAGCCGTGGCGTTTGGCCTATGCGCCCAAAACCCCGGCGCAATTCTATCTTGAGGCAAACATCGGCATTTTGTCTGTGGTGGAGTTGGGGGATGTGCTGCGTTTTGATGAGGTCAGTGTATGAGGTTACGCGGGTTGTGGCTGATGGTATTGTTGCTGCCGATAGGGTTATTGGCGCAAGATCAAGCTGCACTCCAAGTGCATGTGGTGCAACGTGGCGAGAACCTGTTTCGCATTGCGTTGCAATACGGTCTAAGCACAGATGTTCTAGCCGCGTATAATGGGATCACTAACTCGGCAAATATTCAAGTTGGGCAACGCCTGTTGATCCCCTCCACTGCGACTGTCGTCGCAGTGGAGGGTGGCGCACTAGCGCCACAGGATACTGATACGACATCACCATCCTCAGGAGAAGTCATCCCAGAAGCGATAACCGTACCAGAGGGGACTGCTGCCATAGGGCCTGAGTTCGTTCATCCGGTGGTCAGGGGAGAAACGGTCTACGAGATTGCCCGTCAATATGGGACAACCGTGAATGCAATCGCAACGTTAAACGCGCTGACCGATGTCACCCTGATTTACGTAGGGCAACCGTTGATTATCCCCGGTGTGAGCGCGCCAGTGGTGATGTCTGGCCTGCCAGCAGGCATCACCAACCTGACCGTTTCTCCAATGGTCTTGGTTGAGGGGAAAACGGGGCAAATTCACCTAGCAGGGCAGCCGAACGCGATCATCACTGGGGAGCTACTAGGGAAGGCCATTCAGTTGTTCCCAGAAGATAGCGGTGAAGGGTACGTTGGCTGGGTGGGAGTTCCAATCTTCACCGAACCCGGCGTATATCCGATGACGCTACAAGTCATGCTCAATGGCGTATCTTCCCCCATTCAAGTGAATGTGCAAGTGGTGGCAGGGAATTATGGCAATGAGACGATTATGCTCACTCCAGAATTGCAAGGGTTGCTCACCCCTGTGGTTGAGGATGCCGAGAATAGCCTATTGGAGGGAATTATCAGTCGGGTGAGTCCTACCCGTTACTTCAGTGGAGGCATGAGCCTACCCGCAGCAGCGAGTATCACATCCCGGTTTGGAACGCGCCGTGCTTACAATGGGGGGGGATTTGACCGCTACCACAGTGGTGTGGACTTTGCAGGCGTCCCCGGCACGCCGATTGTCGCCCCAGCAGCGGGGCAGGTCGTCATGGCAGATACGCTGAATGTACGTGGACGTGCCACTGTTATAGATCATGGATGGGGCGTCTATACAGGTTATTGGCATCAGAACGAGATACTTGTGCAGGTGGGGGATTTCGTTGAAACAGGGCAGGTGATTGGCATGATCGGCTCAACGGGTCGTGTAACCGGCGCTCACCTACACTGGGAATTATGGGTTAACGGAGTGGCCGTTGACCCGATGCAGTGGGTTCAACAATCGTTTGGGTGAAAGCGCTTATGGAATCATCAAATGCGGAAACAAACGGCGAGCTTTCCTTCTTTTTTGACTTAGGGGGGGAGTCGCTTGTCAACGATGTATTGTCCTATGAAAGCCTCTTTACGGCAACCCAAGCGGATGCCGTTGTTTATCCCACAAAAGGATGGGTTCATCCGGGGGCAGTCAAGAGCGTGCAGGGATACAGCGGGGGAATGCGCTTGATCTGTGAATTTGCCGTCGTGGATTTACTATGGGTGGCCGCAGACTGCCTGCGAGTGTGGATTCGGCACGATCAAGCGTTTCAGGACGATTTTAGCTATGCTGTCTCGCAAGAGCCAGTCCCACCAGTCCGCTACGATTTAATTGATACAACCGACTTGGTAGAGATGTTGACACTGGAACTACGCTGCATCATCCATAAGGCAATTTTCAAGATTGAACTGCGTAGCCATGATGGGATGATCTTGTCTGAAGACGCAGGCGGTGCAATGTTACACCCAAGCGGTGTGATCCAGATTAGCCTAGCACTGGCAGCGGACGAAAGCAGCTATGGCTTGGGTGAGCGGGCGCATCGCTTGAATCTGCGCGGTCAACGCTATGCCTTTTGGAATACTGACCAGCCCAAGTGCGATGAAGGCGTAGACCCGCTCTACTACTGTGTTCCGCTGTATGTGGGTGTGCATACACATGGGGCTTATGGCGTGTTCGTAGACAATTCCTATCGTGGGCAAGTGGATGTTGGCCTGATTGACCCGAATGCGTTGCTTTGGCAGTTTGAAGCGGGGGAACTACGCTACTACCTGATGGGCGGCAAAGATACGCAGCAAATCACCAGCCGCTATACGACGATCACGGGACGCGCACAATTGCCCCCGTTGTGGTTCTTCGGCTACCAGCAGAGCCGCTTTAGTTACTTTCCGCAGGCGAAGGTGATTGAAATTGCAGAAACGTTGCGCGCCAAACACATCCCCTGTGATGTCATTTACCTTGATATTCACTATATGGATCAATTCAAGGTGTTTACGTGGGACGAAACCCGCTTTCCGGATTTTAAGGGGATGATCCAAGATTTACACCGTCGCGGGTTTAAGGTGGTGGTGATCGTTGACCCCGGCGTCAAAATAGCGAACTATCCCGCCTATCATGAAGGGCTAGCGCAAGAGGTCTTTGTCAAACTTGGCGGCGGATTACTTAAAGTGGTCATTTGGGCTGGTGCAAGCTATATGCCAGATTTTACCACCGAGAAAGTTCGTCAATGGTGGGCAAGCCAGCTACAAGGGCTGTTAGGCGCTGGCGTAGACGGCCTGTGGAACGATATGAACGAGCCTGCGGTGTTTGCCACCCGTGCGGCAGTATCACTGCCGGATGCCGCCAGCCACGACAAAGAAGGGCGGGGTGGGAATCATCATGAGCTACACAACGTCTACGGCATGTTGATGAGCCGTGCGAGCCAAGCAGGGTTACAGCAAGCCTACCCCGACCGACGCCCTGTAAATATCACCCGTGCAGGCTATGCCGGGACGCAACGGTACGCGACCACATGGACGGGCGATGTGTCGTCCAACTGGGAACACCTGCGCTTGTCTATCCCAATGGTGTTGAACTTGGGGTTATCGGGTGTGCCGTTCACGGGGCCAGATGTGGGTGGCTTCCGCGGGGACACTGAACCGGAATTGTTTGTGCGCTGGTTTCAAGCCGCGTGCTTGATGCCGTTCTTTCGCAACCATAGCGCCATAGACACGGTTGAACAAGAGGTCTGGTCATTTGGTGACCCCTATGAGCGGATGGTGCGTGAAACGATTGAGCTACGCTACCGCCTGATGCCCTACCTATATTCAGTGGCTGCTCAAGCGCATATGTACGGGTGGTCGTTGGTGCGCCCGCTGTTCACCGCAGACCCTACTTCAAAGGCGCTGCGCGATGTTGACGATTGCTACCTGTTGGGAGACTCGTTGTTGGTTGCCCCCATTCTGCACAAAGGGCAAACCTCGCGTAAGGTGATGTTGCCGCGTGGGGGATGGTACAACTACTGGACAAACCGCTACTATGAGGGCAATGAAACAATTGAAGTTGGCGTCCCGCTTGAAAGGTTGCCCTTGTTTGTGCGTGCCGGGGCTGTGATCCCCAGTTGGGATGTGATGCAGAATCTATCGCGGGTGAATGCGTCTGCCTTGAACCTTAAGGTCTATCCCGGCAATCATGAAACGGTGCTTTACGATGATGCCTATGAGGGATTGGGCTACTTACAGGGGGAATCACGCTGGACGTACATCACTACAGGCTGGGCAGGCAACCGTTTACGAATCCAGCGGCGGATAACCGGCCAATTTGAACCCGTCTACAAGCAGTTTAAGATCGCCGTGGTAGGGTTCGATGAAGAGCCTCTGGCCGTGCGTGTAGACCGTCAAGGCGCCCCCGTTTGGTACTATGAGGATAAAATGGTAGATATGACCCTCAAAGACTTCCAGACCATCGAAATTGCGCGGCGGACAGCCCACGATGATGAAACAGTGATCCACCGCCCGTGGTAATGAAACGTATGGGAACTCAGGTTCCCATACGGCACGGATTAATGGTTCCCGTTATGCTGGTGAGCAGGTAACTGAAGCGTGGGATGGCCGGGGATTTGATGATGCTTGCGGCAACGTGCTTCATAGGATTCAGTAGCGCCAACCATAATAATCGGGTCATGGTATTGAGCAGGCTGGCCGTTGACCAAGCGCTGTGTGCGTGAGGCCGCCTCACCACACACCATGCAAATGGCGTGTAACTTAACCACTTCTTCCGCACGCGCCATCAATGCGGGCATACAGCCAAAAGGCTCCCCACGAAAGTCCATATCCAGACCGGCAACAATTACGCGAATGCCGCGATCTGCCAGCGTTTCAATCACCTCGACCACGTTTGGCTCTAAGAACTGCACTTCATCAATGGCAACGACCGTTGTCGTATCTTGTAGGTACCGGAAGATGTCTGTGGGGTGATCTACCACGAGCGCATTAAAGTTCTGACCGTTATGGCTGTTGACGCTATCTTCATGATAGCGGTTGTCAATGCGCGGCTTAAAGACTTGTACCTGCTGGCGAGCAATGATTGCCCGACGGATGCGGCGAATAAGTTCTTCGGTCTTGCCACAGAACATGCTCCCGCAAATGAGTTCAATACGTCCATCATGTTGTTGCATGTGCAAAAACACCTTCAAAGTTATGCGGTAGAAAAAAGACAGGCAGGTCTAGGATAACACCTAGCCTGCCTGTTGACGTGTAAAAGAGAGTTAGGGTTTTATTCGGCGGCAACCGCTACCGGAACATCATAGCCAGCTTGACGCAATGCTTTCTTGATTTCTACCAGCGATTGGCGGCCAATGCCGGGGATCGCCAATAGACCTGCTTCGCCTTCACCGAGGCGCGTCAAGAAATCTTCAACGACTGCCATACCGTTTTCTTGCAATAGGGTGACGGTGCGCTTGTTCAGGCCAAGTTCTTCAAGCGGCAAGTCAAGCGGGGTCTTGGCTGCATCGCGAGCAACCTTAGAGGTGCTGATGTTGTCATGCTCACGCAGGCGCTTCATGAACTTGTCTACACGGCCTTCAGTGTCTACAATGCGCTGTTCGCCAGTGTAAAACGGATGGCAGGAAGAACAAATGTCGGTGCGGATGCTAGGAACGGTGGCGCCAGTTTGCCAAGTAGTGCCGCAAGAAGCGCACACGATTTCGGCTTTGGGGAACCACTTCGGATGGATGTCTTTTTTCATCGTGTTAAATCCTTAGACGTGATAACCGCATGGTCTTTCCATGCGGCATTGGATAAACAAATTAGGGACGGATGTTGGTGCGGGTGGGTTAGTCGGCAGCAGCAGTTTCGGGTAGCGGGGTCGTCTCGGTGGTTTCTACCGGATACACGCTCACGCGCTTTTGCCCGTCACGGTTCCGCATCCGCTCAAAGACAACTTTGCCTTCTGCAACAGCAAACAAGGTATAGTCTTTGCCCATCATCACGTTGAGGCCCGGGTGAAAGTGACTCCCGCGTTGCCGAACAATGATGTTGCCGGGGATGACTAATTCGCTGCCGTAGACCTTGACGCCAAGCCGTTGTGCTTGACTGTCGCGGCCATTGGTACTAGAACCACCACCTTTTTTGTGGGCCATGGGGGGATCTCCTGAGTAGGGATGCGCTAGGATAGGGCGATTTGGTTAATCATGACGCGGGTATATTCGTGACGATGCCCGGTCTTCTTGCGGTAGCTGGTACGTTGACGATAGTGATACACGATGACTTTCTTGTCACGCCATTGAGAAAGCACGGTAGCCTTCACGATGGCACCTTCAACAAGCGGCTGACCAATCACTGTTTGGTCGCCATTTTCAATCAACAACACTTCGTTAAATTCAACGTCATCGCCTTCTGCGTGTTGGGTCTTTTCAATGTCAATGAAACGACCTTCTTCTACACGGAATTGGCGCCCGCCAGTGCGGATAATTGCGTACATAGGGATTTGTAAACTCCAACCTTCGCTTGCCACCGCGCTCACAAACCCGAAAAGGGGGTGATGCACGGGGAAAATTGGTAGCGAAAATACACTAAAAGCGAGTAAATGAACAACATGCCCCATCTGGAGCAGTCCATGATGTTAGGCGAACTGCCGTAAAAAGTCAACAGGCTTATTCAATGAACATCGCATCCCCAAACGAGTAGAAGCGGTAGCCTTCAGCCTTCGCCACCTCATACGCATGGAGTAAGCGCTCACGCCCAAGCAACGCACTGAGCATCATCAAGAGCGTGGAGCGGGGCAGGTGGAAGTTGGTTATCATGCCGTCTACCACCCGCCAACGATAGCCGGGGTAGATAAACAGGTTAGTATCACTGGCAAATGGCGCAACCAAGTCACTATAAGCATTGGCAGGGGTGGCGTCGGGATGTTCGATTTGCCCGCCTTCATGCAAAATTCCAGCCGTTTCAAGCGTGCGCGCACTGGTTGTGCCAACTGCAATCACGCGATGCCCGGCACGCTTGGCCGCGTTGATCTGATCGGCGGCGCTGGCACTCAATTGCGCCCATTCATAGTGCATCACATGATCGGTGATTTGCTCTGCCTTGACGGGTTGGAACGTGCCAAGCCCAACATGCAGCGTACAGTAGGCCAATCCAACCCCGCGTTCCTGCAATTCGTTCAAGAGGGCAGTCGTGAAGTGTAGGCCAGCAGTCGGGGCTGCTGCCGAGCCTTGATGGGCGTTGTACACAGTTTGGTAGCGCTCTGGATTGGGGTGTGCTTGTTTAATATAGGGGGGGAGTGGCATCTGCCCGATTTGGTCAAGGTGAGCTTGAACGGGTTCACTGAAGTTGACCACACGCTCTGGGCCTTCTAGCGTGCTGGTCACTTGCACCTGCAAGGTACTGTTGACGACAGTCATCCATGCCCCGATTTGAATGCGCTTGCCACCAACAAGCGCCCGCCAGTGGGTATCATCCACTTGGCGTAACAGCAAAATCTCGACGCTGCCGCCTGTAGATTTAATAGCTGCAATCCGTGCCGGGATGACGCGCGTATCGTTGAGTACCAACACATCCCCGGCGCGCAGATACTCCACAATGTCATGGAATATGCGGTGGGTGATTTGCCGTGTTTGCCGAGAAACAACCATCAACCGCGAATGATCGCGCGGTTCAACAGGCGTTTGGGCAATCAGGTGTTCTGGTAGGTCATAGTCAAAGTCGTTTATGTTCATAGCAACGGCTTCTGAAGGGTTCCATTATCATCATATTTGTAGGGGATGCCTAAATGCTCATAGGCGGCAGACAACGCAATGCGTCCGCGTGGCGTGCGGTCAAGAAAGCCCAACTGAAGCAGATACGGCTCATAGACATCCATAATGGTGGCGCTGTCTTCGCTGGTGGCCGCTGCAATGGTTTCTAACCCAACAGGGCCGCCGTTAAACTTTTCGATGATGGTGCGTAAAATGCGGATGTCGGTGTCGTCAAGGCCAAGGTGGTCAACGTGCATGACATCCAGCGCTTCACCCGCTACCTGACCGGAAATCGCGCCGCTGGCCTTGACCTGTGCGTAGTCACGTACACGGCGTAAGAGACGCAATCCCACACGCGGGGTGCCGCGTGAACGCCGTGCAATGGCAGAAGCACCTTCTGGTGACATTTCTACCTTGAGCATGATCGCTGCACGGTGAAGGATATACTCCATTGAGGCTTGATCGTAAAAGTCTAGGCGGAAGCGTGCGCCAAAACGATCACGGAGCGGCCCGGCCAACAACGATAGATGAGTGGTTGCACCCACCACGGTGAAACGGGGTAGGTTAATCCGTACATTCTTGGCGGCAGGCCCTTTGCCAATAATGATGTCTAGGGCGAAGTCTTCCATCGCCGGGTAAAGCACTTCCTCAACTGAACGCCCTAAGCGGTGGATTTCGTCAATGAACAGCACATCGCCCTTCTTGACGTGAGTGAGGATGGCGGCTAAGTCTCCGGCACGCTCAATGGTGGGGCCAGCGGTGATATGAATCTTCGTTCCCATTTCGTTGGCAATGACAAAGGCCAGCGACGTTTTCCCCAAGCCGGGTGGCCCATAGAACAAAACATGGTCAATGGGTTCAGTACGGGCTTTTGCCGCCTGAATAATGATGTCTAGGTTGGTGCGGATGGGGTCTTGGCCGATGATGTCTGACAATAGGCGGGGGCGTAGCGCAATATTTTCGCGGTCATCGGTGCGCGGCGTTCCAGCGATTAAACGGGCATCATCGGTCATTTTGTAGCCTTCCTAACGAATGTTCTGGCTATCAGTATATCGAAGGGTTGGAATCCGTCATAGATGGCTTTGACAGCCTGCCCGCCAAGACGTACAATCCGCCCCAATGCGATTGAAACACATCAAC
>JBMOFU010000008.1:0-29476 GCA_049318725.1 Phototrophicaceae bacterium
GTGAACATGTAACGGAATCCACCGTATAATAATCGGTAGGGGCGCAACCCGCTTGCGCCCCTTGTCCATAGAGTCACAAGGCGCACCGATGACACCCCCCACCATCCCCCTGACGATTTTGACGGGCTTTTTGGGCGCGGGCAAAACCACGCTCTTAAATCACATTTTGCACAGCAACAGCGGCCTACGGATTGCGGTACTGGTCAACGACTTTGGCGCGGTCAACATTGACCGTGAATTGGTGGCCGAAACCCGCGTTGAGGGAGACATCATCAACTTGAGCAACGGCTGCATCTGCTGCACCATTCGCGGCGACCTGTTGCAGGCCGTCTTGGATGTGGCAGCGATGACGCCCACGCCGGAGTACATCTTGGTAGAAACCAGCGGCGTCAGTGACCCGCTCGAAGTGGCGTTGACCTTCACCGCCCCACAAGTGGCAGAGCGCGTGCATATAGACAGCATCATCACGGTGATTGACGCTGAACACTTTGATGCTGCCGAACGTGCCAGCGCGGTTTTGGCGATGAATCAGGTCGGCATGGCGGATTTAGTGATCCTCAACAAAGTGGATATGGTCAGCCCCGAACGCCTAGCGGAAGTCGAGCGCCAAATCGCCAAGATTACCCCCCGTGCGCGCGTCTTCCGTACTACCCACGCCAACGTGCCGCCGCAATTGCTGCTCGGCGTCGGCGTCTATGATCCCGCACGGTTGCACGCCCTACCCCACAGCGATGTACACGTTCACGGCACGGACGACGATCACGACCACGACCACGACCACACTGACCACAGCACCATCTTTCATACATGGAGTTGGTCAAGCGCCGAGCCGTTGGCGTTGAAGGCCGTCGAACGGCTGGCAGAAAAGTTCCCATCCAGCGTCTACCGCGTCAAGGGGACGCTGTACCTTGCCGAGCATCCCGACCAGCGCATGATCTGGCAGGGCGTGGGGCAACGCTTCACGCTGGTGGAAGGCGGCGCATGGCAGGGATCACCCTCTAGCACGGTGGTGGCGATTGGTACAGCGGGCGGCGTGGATGCTGACGCGCTCACGGCGTTGATGGCGTCGGCAACAGCGGCGAATCAAGTAAAATCCGTGTGGGCGCGGCTCACCCAATGGATAGGGGCATAGACGATGATCGCTACGTTTGACGATTTCAAAACGCGGGCGCTTGAGCTTGCCGCCTTTGCCGAACAAACCACGGCAAAGTTAGCGGTGTTTGAGTATTGGTTTGGCAACGTCCACTTGAATGATGCCCGTTCGCTCGTTACCACGCTAGAGGCTGTAACGGCGATTTCTACTCATGATGTTGAACTTGTAGATAAACTAACGTCGCTGCTTTGTTCAGTGCGCCTAACAACCCACCGCGCCATCTTAGAGGCAGAACGTTTCGGGCTAACGGAGGTGCAACTTCAACAGTTAGCCTATGTGGATGAGGTCGCCACCGAATTAGAGGCGTGGATTGGCACTGTTGAAGTCTCTAGGGAAGTGTCTTTCTCGGTAGCGGACTATCAAGCGTGCATAGATCGTCTGGTGGGGTTGGGTGAGGCGTTGGCCGCGCTAAGGCCGCCCAATGCTGAAGAACGGATATGGGGATTTGCACAGAGCATCTGTCAAAGCATCGTGCGTCTACAGGCAATGACACACAATAGCAATATGGCAGACGCAATATTCCGTAAGGCAGCAGATTTGCGATGGCTGATCCATGAGTGCAAGAACCAAATTGTGTATATAAAGGGCTACAGCGAAGTGATGGTAATGGTAGGCCAAAAAGATGGCACCTTGACGGAAGACTGTCACGCCCTTACAGATCGCATCCGTGCTGAAGCGGTGCAGCTAGACCAGTATCATAATGAGGCATTGCCCCGGTTTAGAATCCCGTGTTAGCAGGGTTCGGTTCACGGCGTCGGCAACGGCGGCGAATCAGGCAAAATCCGTGTGGGCGCGGCTCACCCAGTGGATAGGGGCATAGACGATGATTCTGTAGGGGCGCAGGTTCCGCCCTACACAGGAATTTGCCCGACGCCACAATTTTTGATTTGTTTCTTACACGCATGTGTTATAACCATCAGCGACACTGCCCGCACATCACACAGGCGCACCTCTGCGCGCCTTTACTGAAGGGATATACCACCCATGACAGAAACTTTTACCTTTAAGGCAGAAATCCAGCAATTGCTGCACATTCTGGTGCATTCGCTCTATTCTGAGCGCGAAATCTTCCTGCGGGAACTGGTGAGTAACGCCAGCGACGCGCTCAACCGCCTGCAATTTGAGCGGCTGACCAACCCAGACATCTTCGACGCCGAAGCCGCGCCAGAAATCCGCCTGTTAGTGGACGAATCCGCCGGAACGCTCACCGTGCGCGACACGGGCATCGGCATGAGCCGTGAGGATTTGGTGAGTAACCTCGGCACGATTGCCCGTAGTGGCGCAAAGGCGTTTATTGACGCACTGCGCGACAAACCCGACGGCACGCCGATCCAAGATGTGATCGGCCAATTTGGGGTGGGCTTTTACAGCGTGTTCATGGTGGCGGATAAAGTCCGTGTGGTGACGCGCTCCCATTTGCTAGACGGCCAAGCGTGGGCGTGGGAATCTGACGGGAGCGACGCTTACAGCGTGGAACCCGCCGAGCGCGACATACGCGGCACAGACATCATCATCCACCTCAAGGACGAAGCCAAAGAGTACCTCAAAGGCTGGACGCTGAAAGAGATCATCCGCAAGCATTCCAACTACATCGCCTTCCCAATCTTCCTAGATGCCGAAACCGAGCCGATCAACGAGCAACAGGCCATCTGGCGCAAGTCCAAGAGCGACATCAGCGACGAGGACTATAACCAGTTCTACCGCATGTTCGCCCTAGACTTTGAAGAACCGCTGTTCCGCATTCACATGCAGGCCGATACCCCCTTACAGTTCTACACCCTGCTGTACATCCCCGCCACCCGTGAGCGGAGCGTGTTAAGCCCGCGCAAAGAGGCCGGCCTCAAGCTCTATGCCCGTAAGGTGCTGATTGAGGACTACAACAAGGGGCTATTGCCAGAATACCTGCTCCAGATGGTGCAGGGCGTGGTAGACAGTGAAGACATCCCCCTCAACGTCAGCCGTGAAACGCTCAAGGCCGACGCAGTGATTGCCCAACTGAAAAAGACGCTCACTGGCAAAATTTTGGGCGAACTCAAGCGCATGGCGGCCAAGCGCCCCGAAGAATACCTGAAAATCTTTGACGTTCACGGGCGGATGCTCAAACAGGGCGTGGCGATTGAACAAGGTGACCGCGCCGACCTGTTGCCGTTGCTGTTCTTCCCGTCTACGCAAGGCGAAGACGCCGACGACTTCTATTCATTGGCAGACTACGCCGCACGGATGGTTCCCGGCCAAGAGGATATTTACTACTTGATCGGCAACGACTACACCAGCACGCGCCGCAGCCCACACCTTGACGCCTTCAAGCAACGCGGGATAGAAGTATTGTTCTTCACTGACCCGATAGACCCGATTATGGTCATGGGGCTAGAAGAATACGAAGGCCACAAGTTCCGTAGCGCCGATGACCGCAGCATAGACCTGAACGGCATTGGCGAACTCAAGCCAGAGGAAGAATCCGAAAACGCCCGCGAAGCCCTGCCAGAAACCGACTTCAACGGCGTGATTGCCCGCTTTAAGGAACTGCTTGGCGAGCGCGTCAAGGATGTCGTCGTCGGCACCAACTTGGTCAGCAGTCCCGCACGCTTGGTCAGTGATGAAGATGGCCGCGCCAGCAACATGTTCCGCGTCAACCGCCTGTTTGACCGCGAAACCGAAATGCCCGTGAAAACGCTGGAACTCAACCCACGCCATCCGTTGCTGCACAACCTCAACACGATGATGGGCGCCAACCGTCAACCCGACCTCATCAGCGCAGTGATGGAACAAGTCTTTGAGACGGCGCAACTGCAAGACGGCATCCACCCCGACCCAGCGTCAATGGCGGCGCGGCTGTATCAACTGATGCAGGCGGCTACCGACTAGCCCAACGCCCTATTGGGTATCTAGGGGCGCTCCCACAGAGCGCCCCTACCGTGAAATCATCGGTTTTGCAAAACGAGACTTTCCCCAATGCCCGCTTCTTTGGCGTGGGGATGTTTGCCGTCTCGTGCTAAAATTAAGGGTGGCAAGGCGCACGATCCGCCCAATGCTTTGTGGAAGGGCAAGCAGTTTCATCGGCAAACCGCAACCTTTAACAATTCGTTAAACTATCCTAAAATGGAAGATAACGGTCAATACCATTCGCGTTCAATCCACCAATCCCAATCATCGGCTCGACTTGGTTTTAGGTTCTGTTCGGCAGTATAAAGCTGGAGGCAATGCACAATGTTTGGATTAGGTCAAAAGAAGTATCGCCCCGTTCAAGACTGGATTCGTCAGCTTGGCACAAGCCACTACGACAGCGCACAGGCAGTCAGCGTTTCACGCGACGGCTCGATTTTTATCGCTGGCACTAGCACGGGGCAAATCGGGGATGAAAAGCAAGGCCAAGAGGACGCTTGGCTGGCAAAGTTTACCGCCACAGGCGAGCAGGTCTGGCTAGACCAACTTGGCTCTAGCGCGGCAGACAGCGCCTGTACTGTCTCTGCCGATTCACGCGGCTATGTTTACATCGCCGGCACCACCTCTGGGCAAATTGGTGACACGGCCAACGCTGGTGGTGAAGATGCTTGGATGGCAAAGTATGACGGGGACGGCAAACGGCTGTGGATCGTTCAAGTGGGTAGCAGCAGCAACGACCACGCCTACGCCATTGATACAGACCTTGACGGCAATATCTACATGGCTGGCACGACCTTTGGCGCCCTTGAAGAAGGCAAAGAAGGCGGCGACCAAGATGCCTGGATCGCCAAATTCAACTCAGACGGCCAGCAGATTTGGCTGCGGCAGTTGGGCAGTTCAGACCATGACACCGCCAACGCCATCGCTGCTGATGACGAGGGGAACGTCATTATTGGTGGCTACAGCACTGGCGAGCGCAACCGTGCATGGATTTCTAAGTTTGATAGCGAAGGCAAAGTGCTTTGGACGCAAGAGATTGGTCATGACCACGACGACCGCGCCCACGCGGTCACGGTAGATGTGATGGGCAATGTCTATGTGGCCGGGACGACCTCTGGCAGAATGAAGGCGTTTGCGAGCAAAGGCGGCGTAGACGCTTGGGTGGGCAAGTTCAGCCCGCTGGGAAAACGCTTGTGGTTGCATCAATTGGGGTCTGTGGCGCACGATCAAGCCTTTGCGGTGTCGGTGTCGTTGCACGGCGAAGTCTACGTAGCGGGTTCCACCAGCGGCGACCTTGACGGCGAAGGCGGCGATCAAAAATCTGGCGACGTAGACGCATGGGTGGCGAAGTACGACAACAACGGCAAACGGGTCTGGACGCATCAACTGGG
This sequence comes from Phototrophicaceae bacterium, assembly GCA_049318725.1. Lineage (GTDB taxonomy): Bacteria > Chloroflexota > Anaerolineae > Aggregatilineales > Phototrophicaceae > CAIRDJ01. The sequence continues at coordinate 5,428 of JBMOFU010000008.1, forward strand.
GACGGTTGGCCGCGACCATGCCTATGGCCTTGCCACAGACGCGCACGGCAACTTCTATGTCGCAGGGGCTACGAGCGGTTCACTCAGTGGCGATGACGAGAATTTGGGCGGCTATGACGCATGGGTGGCGCGCTACCACGAAGAAGCGGTGAAGTAGGCAGGCCTCGCCCCTACAGACCATAGCGTGTAGGGGCGACACCTGTGTCGCCCCTGAATGTGTGTTTAACAGTAGGGTCGCAAACTATTGCGCCCCTACCCTAAAATCGCACATTTTTGGAGAACCCGATTGCCCTGCCCATAGGGACGTTTCTAACGTCGCTACAACACAACTCATGGTAAAGTAAGATGACTTACTAAAATAAGGTAGTGAGGGATGCCCCACCTAACCCCTTATTCACCTCACCATCCCAGTTTGATGATGCCCGCCAAGCCTGTATGATCGTCTGAAATTCAGGTTCGCGCCGCGCCCGCTCACCAAACATCCCCCTACCAGACCCCTCTTGATTCCATTGCTCGCCAGCGTTTATTATTGCCCCATCGGAGTGCATCCATGCCTACCAAACGCAATCGTAACGACAAGAAGAAAAAGATGATCCGCCCAGATATTAAGGACACCGCCGTCCTTAGCCCGCAAGAAGTGAACATCCCCAAGAAAATCAACGTTCAGCCCAAGAAAACATCACAAGGCTAACCGCAGAAATGCGATTGGGGGTGGGTAACCCCGCCCCCGACGAACCCGCCGATTGTGTTAATACCCACTAGCGTTGGGCGTAGCTTGCTCACCGAGCAACGCCTTGGCAAGCGCCACACCGGCACTGGTGCCAAGACGGTTCGCGCCTGCTTCAATCATCGCGTAGGCGTCGGCCAAAGAGCGTACCCCGCCCGCCGCCTTCACCCCAACCCCATCACCGACCACGCTCCGCATGAGGCGCACATCGGCTGGCGTCGCCCCGTGCGTGCTGAATCCAGTGCTGGTCTTGACGAAATCGGCGTTGGCTTCTTTGGCAATTTGGCAGGCCAGCGTTTTTTCTTCATCGTTGAGCAGCGCAGTTTCAATAATCACCTTGCACAAGATGTTATCGCTGGCATGGCAGGCCAACACAACCGCGGCGATGTCGTGGTGCAGGGCTTGCAAGTTGCGCGCCTTGAGCGCCCCAATGTGGATCACCATGTCAATTTCTTTCGCGCCCTGTTCAATAGCGCGTTCGGCCTCAAAGACTTTGACGGCGGTCAGGTTGGCACCAAGCGGGAACCCGACGACGGTACACACCTTGACGGGACTGTCTTTCAGCAGTTGATAGGCCAGCGGCACATAGACGCTGTTCACGCACACTGCTGCAAACCCGTAGGTGATCGCTTCGGCGCACAGCGTTTCGATCTGTGGGGCGGTGGCTTCTGGCTTGAGCAGGGTATGGTCAATCATTTGGAGTAAGTTAGGTTCGGCCATATCGTTGCATCCTTCACGCTAGGGTGGATGAGAGTTGCCTAAGTGTAACGCAGGCGCGCCCGCGTTATTCCCCGTGCGGGGTCGTATCGCGTATTAAGAGCGTGTCAAACTCTGCGGTGGTGTTTTCTTCCACGCCAATGGCAACCGTCCCACCAAGGATTTGCGTCCCTGTGACGGCATACAAGAAGTTCCCGTTGACGAAGAACGCCGCACGGTCTTGATAGGTCACAACCTCTAGCGTCGTCCAGTTGTTGAACAGTTCACCTTCATGCCCAAGCAATTCCCCCTCAAACAACGTCGTGCGGGAAGTGCGGGCATCTTGATGCACTTGGAACAACGCCGTGCCGTCAGGGCGGCGCACCATCACCAAGCGGTAGCCGAGCAAATCTGACCCCGTGAGCGATTGGCTGGCACGGGTGGCAAGGTAGGCTCCCCCCTGCCCTTCTGGAAAGCGTACCAACACAGACACATCAAGGTCGGTGCTGTTGCTGAAGGTGGTCGTGTCTGTGCCAAGCCGGAACATTTCTACCCCGATCACATCACGGAACAGGCGGTAGGTCGGCCTGCCGCTGTGGGTCATAGTCAGGTACTTCTGGTTTTCGGCGTTGGATTGCAAGTTCTCGGTAAATTCGCCCGCAGCGTTGGCGCCGTCTACCCACCAGTCATCAGTACGGAAAACATCGTCGAAGTTTTCGTCAAGGTCACTACGCAATAAGCGGAAGTCCCGCGCACCCACTTGTCCGCGCAGTTCAAAGGCAAAGCGCGCATCTTCATTGCGGCTAACGGAGGTTTCAGTGATGAGGACATCATCCAAGCGCAAGATGTCTAGGCGCGAAGTCTCAAAACGGATGCCGCCGGGCGGAGTGGTGGCCGGCAATTCTTCATCCAAGCGCAACACCCCATCACGGAAGATTCGCAGGCGGTCGCCCACAAACACAACGCTCACATCTTCCCAACGGCCTCGATTGTAGAAGTTGGTCGTGTCAAAGCGGCTGATTTCGTTGCCTGCGCCGTCTAGTTGGCGCACAGACAAGTTGCCGCCAATCAAGTCTAGGCGCACCACGCCCGCGCCGCTTTCGCGCAGGAACAACTGATAGCCGCCCTCTTGGATGTAACTGCGGTAGGTAAAGCGTGTGTCTTGTAGCGGCTGGCTGATGGGGTTGACGGTGACGGCACGGTTCATGTTTAAGTATTGGTTGCCGCTGGATTCGCGTTGAATGGTGGAGGCAACGGTGTCGCTGGTACGCCATGTATTCGGGAAGCTGGCGCTTTCAAAGTGGTCACTGGCTGGCTCTGGGCGTTGAATCAGGATGTCATCAAAGCGCACCGGGCGCGTGCTGCTGTTGACCTGAAAGAGCATTTGCCCGGCGCCAACGGGCGTAATCAGGTCATCGGCGGTCATCACCAACACGTCGTTGACGTAGATGAAGATGCGGCTGCCCTCTGCCCACAGGCGCACCTCATACCATTCGTTGGCAAGGATGTTGGCGCGGGTATTTTGGGCGATCACCCGCTCGGTGCTGCGGTCAAACAGGTTGGGCGTGGGGGCATTGCGCTTGAGGATCAACACGCCGGGGAAGACTTCTAGCACGTAGTAGCCTTCATCTTCGGTATAGCGGAAGACAAAGCGCCCGCCCGCAGACTGCGGATCGAGGTTAATCTTAAAGCCCGCGAGGAAGTCTGTGGTGGTGTCGTTCAACCACTCTGGCTCGCTGCGCCCCACAATCACCATGGGCTGTTCAAGCCGCCCCTGCCCGATTAGCAGGCTTTCGCCGCCTTCGGTCGCCACCCGCCAAACGGTAGGGTCAAAGTCCCAATCGGCGATTTCTGCACTGCCTTCTTCAAAGTCTGCGATAAACGGCAACCTGCCGGGCAGCGGCGTAGGGGTCATCGTTGGGGTATTGGTCGCATTCGGCGTCGGGGAAGGCGTCGTCGTTGGGGTGTTGGTCGCAGTGGGCGATGGCGTAATCGTCGGGGTATTGGTAGGCGTATCGGTCACGGTGGGCGATGGCGTGTTCGTCGCAGTCACCGTCGGCGATGGCGTCACAGTGAAGGTGGCAGTCGCGGTGGCCGTAGGCGTATCGGTGGGCGTATTGGTCGGCGCAAATGCAACTTCCAGCGCGGCAATATTGCCTGCTGAGTTCACAAACGGCGGGCTGGCGGTGATCCAGCCAAAGCGCCCATCTGCTAACTGGATTTGATACCAGAGCGTGTCTTCGCTGATGGCGATAATGGGCAAAATGTCGCCATTCCGCAGCGTGTCAATCACTGGGAAGTTCGGGCCGGGGCCAACGCGTGCGCCAGTGTTGATCTGCACGAACGCCAGCGGGATCGTTGGGGATGGGGTCAGCGTCACGGTTGCGGTCGCAGTTGGGCTAGGAGTCTCGCTGATGGCGGCGGCCACAATCAAGGCGGCGCGTTCAGTTTGGCGTGCGTCGTTGGTCGCGCTGGCACGGGCGCCAGCCGTTGCCGATCCGTTGGCCTGCACGGTTTGAATGGCGGCATCAGTGGCGGTACGGTCTAAACCGGCCTGAATGTTGCCGCTGGCCTGTTGCGTTTGCAGCGCGCTATCGGTAGCGGTAGAGACAGCGTTCTGAGTAGCAAGCACGCGGGCGTCCCGGGTCTGGACGGCGACATCCGTAGCGCTGGCAACCGCGCTATCGGTGGCACGGTCTTGAGCGTTGCGCGTCTGGAGTGCGACATCGCTGGCGGTCATTTGAAGCGCAGATTCGGTTTGTTGACCGACCAGCGCGACCGAGGTAGCGGTGGCACGGGTATTGCTCTGGTTGGTGAAGAAAACGCCTAAGCCCGCCGCCAGTGCCAACAGGATCAACGCGCCTATGCCCCACGCCCATATCGGAACGCCACCGCTGCGCGGGGTGGCATTGGCGGGCAACGAATCCCATGCTTTGACTGAATCCGTAGACATACGCACCGTCATCCCATCGCGGGAAGGCACGGTGGGGTCTGCGCGCATTTGGTCGCGCTGGACTTCAAACTGTTGCATGGTGGCCTGTAGTTCGTCAGAGCGTTCTTGACGGTCTACTTGCAGCCGCTGAATGGCAGATTGCGCCGCACGCCGCATTTGGGCAGGGGTGGTTTGGGTTTCTCCGGCTTGGCGCACCGCATTAGCAAAGGCGTCAGACAGTTCAGTGGCGCTTTGAAAGCGTTCGTTGCGGTCTTTCGCCAGCGCACGCATGAGGACATCGGCAATGGCGGGTTGAATATCTTCTACTATTGCGCGTGGGTCAGGGACGGGGTGCTGAATGTGACGCATCAACAGCGCCATTGGGGTTTCTGCATTATAGGGCATTTGCCCGATGACGATTTCATAGAGCATCACGCCTAATGAGTACACATCGGAGCGTGAATCTACGTCAGACTCGCCCAACGCCTGCTCCGGAGACATATAGGCGGGGGTGCCAACGGCAAAGCCCGTTTGCGTCAGTCCGCCAGAGCGGTCAGCAATGCGGGCAATCCCAAAGTCGGTCACAAAGGCGTTGCCGTCGCTGTCTACCATGATGTTGTTCGGCTTGATGTCTCGGTGAACCACGCCGTTGCGGTGGGCGTAATCTAAGGCCGAACAAATTTGATTCATCATGTACACGACTTCACCCAATGGCAAGCGTCCACGCTCTAGCACATCGCCTAGCGTGCCGCTTTCAAGGTAGCGCATGACGATGTAAGGCGGCTCATGGATTCCATCGAAATCGTAAAGTGGCAAGATGTGCGGGTGTTCTAGGCGGGCAACAAGACGGGCTTCCCGCTGGAAGCGTTCCAAAGACACATCATCCCCGGCAATAGAGGCATGAATGACCTTGACGGCCACATAGCGCCCGACATTGGGTTGGAAGGCGCGATAGACGGTTGCCATCCCGCCCTTGCCGATAAGTTCTACAATTTCATAGACGCCGAGGCGCTGACCGATCATAACTGGGAAAATCCTTCCCGAAGGAGATAAACCTAACCCGAAAAATTATTCCCCCCGATTATAACACATCTGTCGTTGTACAAATGCTTGGATAGAAATTCTCAAAAACATTTCACATTCGCGCCAGTGAAGAAGCTGGCTTGGCCGTCAATCTGTTTGGCTAACTCGCCCGTGACGCGCAACCATTCTTCATGGGCGTTGAGGTCACCAGAATCCCGTTTTTGATGCCTTTGATGGTGACGAAGCTTTTTGCTTCGTTCATAAGTTTACGGTGATTGCTAGTTCGTGTTTTTGGCCTGTTTTGCGGACAAGGCAGGCCTTGTCCCTACAGGATGTTATATCATTTCAACGGTTTTGTAGGGACGACACCTGTGTCGTCCGTCTTTACGGCCTTAAAATCGGTCACTAGCAATCAGGGTAAGTTTCTTTTTCGCCTTTTCTGTGCATAACTATAGGCAAAGTTGCCGAAGCGTGCCACTTTTTGACGAACCGACTAGCCACGATAATACTGTATCGGTTAGGCAAAACAGAAAGGTTCTGGGTTTGGAGGCTGTCGCAGGCTATCATAAGCTATTTCAGATAAGGTCTATTTAACAGAGGTAAGCGAAATTACGGGTGGAAGAGGTAAACATGAAGGTTTTCAATATCATATTGATGCTGATTGTCCTATCTAATCTAGGCAATCTATCCCATAGTTTGCCAGATTGCGCTAGGCAAGCCCCCACTTTAGGAGATCACTACGGTATCGCCTATTTTGGGGTTGAAGCGACCTATAACGAAACCGAAATCGAAATCCACCTCAACATCTGGCGTAGCGACACGCAAACCATTTCGACCGTTTTACCTGATGACATCAATCAAAGGTCTGGATCGGTGAGTTTCTCACCAGATGGACGGTATGTCGCCTTCAACGCACGTAATCGGCAAGTCGCTGTTGCCAACCTTGAAACAGGTCTGATCCAGCAGGTCACCGATGTCTACATTGATCTGGCAGGAACTGGGGCCAGGGTCAGGGAGAATTATTGGTCTCCCGTTGGAGGTGATATTGTTATTGAGACAAGGGAGGGGTGGTTCCTTGTGCAGTGTAACGGAGAAAATTGGCGGCCTATTCCGGGACGTTTCATCCAATGGAGTGATGATGGGACTCTGTTGGTTGTTGTGCTAGATGATGAGAATGAAACGCTCACACTTGTGGATGCAAACTCCCTTGAGATCGTTAAACGACTGACTTCGACATTAGATATGCAAGGTTATGTACTATCTCCAGACAATAAGACGTTAGCGTTTCAGCGCACGGTTGACAACGAGTTAAACACCTATCTGCTTGATGTAGACACACAAACTGTGCAAACGTTGCTCGAAAATCAGCAGGTGGGAGAACTATATAGTGGGTCTCCAAACGGCGATTTTCTCCTTTATCGGTTAGACCTTGGGGGAGTGCCTTTGGGTCACTATGTTATTTATGGGTTACAACCGCTCGATGGCGATTTAAGATTTACAGAAAGCGTCAAAATCCTTCTGGCAGAGTGGCTTCCGAATAATTCTGGGCTAGTGGGATCATCACTTGAGGAAATAGAGATTCCTGATCCAGAAATAAGCGGCAGCGTAGATTATCTGTACCTAAATCAACTGTACTTTATTCCGCTAGACTGCTTCGTTTCTCAGGGGGAATGTAGTATGGATGACTTTACACGAATTGAGGGGGTGCAGATGTTCGACCTTTACTACGATATCATTTCGATCCCAGCGGGAGGCAGTTAAATGTCAACTGAATGGAACATCCAATTCAGAGTAAACGCATGAGGGTCTCTTATAAGAGGCTCGGCTGTACAATGATATTTTGCACGCGCTCTACGGCAAAGGTGACATAATTGGGGTTGAGGTCAAAGCCGATGTAGTCCCGCCCATGCAGTTTACACGCCACTGCCGTTGACCCTGACCCCATAAACGGATCAAGCACGACATCGCCGGGGCGGGTGAGCAACATCAAAAACTCTTTCACCAGTTGCACCGGATAAATCGCCGGATGCCCACTCCCCTTGAGCGATTCAACAGGCATTTCGATCACGTCGCGCTTCATTGGGTTGCCGTGAATCCGAATAATCGTAAAGCCGTTTTTCTCTAGCTGGATTTGCCGCCCACCCGCTTGCCCGCCGAACGGCTCTGCGTGAATGCCGCGAATCTTCATGCGGAAGCCCTCAATTTTGCCCGTTTTCACTTCTTGGATGATCGCAGAGAGCGCTTCCCGCGCCTGCTGTTTTTGCCCGTCGGTCAATTCAGACTCGTCTATCAACCTGAAATATTGCTGGCCGATCCGCTCCGATCCGGTTTTGGGCGGTGGCTTTGGCCGTGATTCGGCTAGGAAGCCGTCAAGATCATAGTAGTAGTGGTCGCCTTTGACGAAGTGGAACAATGGCTCTGTGCTACTCACCAAGCGGCGCCGAAATTGACGCGGCGTGGGGTTGCGTTTGACCCACGTTACCGCATTGACCAACCGCAACGGGTAGCGTTCGGTGACGGCAATCGCAAAACGGTAAGGGACAAGCAGTAAGCTGGCCTCGTCGTACTTGTCGCCTAAATTAAAGACAATGCTGCCGTCTGGCTTTAGCACGCGCAGGCACTCGCCCATCAGATGCAACAGACTTTCCAGATAGTCGGCAAGTTCAGCCTCATTCCCGATGCCGCCGCCATAATCGCGCTGCTGGAAGTAAGGCGGTGAGGTCATCACCAATTGGATGCTTTCATCGGGCAAGCTGCGGATGAGGTCAAGCGCGTCACCGCAACGAATGGTATTCAGTGGGAGTTCGGTCACAGCAGGCTATCCAGAGTATCCCTAAAGGGTTGACTGCGACTTATTCTACAGGGCGGGATGTGGAAAGCCAACCGCCCTACCGTGATCCATCCAGTAAACTATGCTATGATAGGGTAAATTTATCGCAATGTGCGGCTTGAAATCAATCTACAGACAGGAGTGGTAAACGCGATGCCAGATATAGGCGACATTCGGTTTAGCGACATCACGCGGGCGTTATTGCCAAGCAGCGGCAGCGGGATTGTGTTGGTTTTAGACATCCTGCTTTACATCATGTTCTTTTTGAACTTAGTCGCGTTTTTCATGCAAAGCGACAAACAAATTCAAGCGACGATTTTCATGGCAACCACGCTCTTGTTGAACGTGATTGCCAAACTGAGTACCGCCCGACCCGACCCGATCATCGCCCCCAAGAGCCTGATTTCACTGGTGGTCAATGCGGGCGTGTTTGTCATCCCCCTGATTGTGACCGGCATGAGCAAGGCTAAGAACTCCAAACCGCTGACGTTGATCTCTGGCGTCGTAGGGGGAGCATTCTTCTTCATGTATTGGTTCTTTTTACAGCGCGTCTAATGTCGCAGATGGGGTGATACCCGCCCTCACCCCATACCCCTACTAACCGATGATTTGCCCCTGCATTCCCGCGAGGATCGGCAACTTCAAGCGGCTTAACACCGTCGGGGCAATATCCATCAGTTGATGCCCCATCACTGCCCCGCGCCCTGCCGTGTTCGGCTCATGGAAGATGAACATCCCCTCTGGCGCATGGTTGGCGTCATCGGGGCCAGTATCATTTTCCAGCGTATACACAGACTCATGCCCCAACGACCCAATGCAACGCCAGTGCAAATCGCCAAAGTAGGCCAGCAAATCTGGCGCGACGCCGTTCACGGCGCGGTAGATGTCTTGCGGCTTAAACGTTTGGGTGTGGATCGGCGTACCATCGGCAGCCGGGATGCCCTTCAGCGCCGTTGCAAGTTCATCGCGCACGCGCTCATAGTCGGTTGCGGGGATGCTCCCCTGTGGCTCGCGCCCTTGTACGTTCATGAAGATTCGCCCGTAGTAGCCGCCGGTACTCCACGCGCGCGTTTCTGCCCAGTTGATAGAAGCGTCCTCAAAGCGGGTGATCTGGCCGTGCGCGGGCGGGGTATTCAGCACCAACCAGCCGTTGCGCCATAGCCATTCGTTGATGCAGATCGCGCCGTCCATGCGCGTGACGCCATGATCGCTGACCACCAACACCGTTACATCGTCGGGGATCACCGCCAGCAGGTCGCCAATGTGTTGGTCTACCTGCTTGTAGTAGTCACGGATGACCTGCTCGTAGCGGTTGCCTGCCGTATACAGGCGGTGAGCAGGGTCATGATAGCGCCAGAATCCGTGATGCACGCGATCCGTCCCCATGTTGACGAACATTGCAAAATCCCATGCGCGGCTGGTGAGCAAGCCCTTAAATAACTGGTATTGCACAGCGGTGACATCGCTGAGGCGTTGGCGCAATAGGTCTTTATCGTCAGTACGGAAGTCTTTCACGTCAAAGGCGTATTCGGGGAACTGCTTTAAGACTTCCTGCTTGAGGATGGCCGGATAGGTGAAGGCGCTAGTTGTAGCAGGCGTCAAAAAGTCAGAGACGGTCACGCCTTGAATCGGGCGCACGGGGTAGGTTTGCGGCACGCCCACCAAGATGCTTTCTTTGCCGTGTTGGCTGGCAACATCCCACACCCGCTGGACGTTAACGGAGGTGCTATCGGCGGTAGTCAGCTTGCTGTAACTGTGGTCAGCACGGTTACGAAAGCCGTAGATGCCCAGTTCGCCCGGGTCGCGGCTGCTCATCATGCTGCTCCACGCCGGAACGGTGATACACGGGATGGAGGAAGTCAGCGTCCCCCATGTGCCGCCATCGGTCAGCCGCGCAAGGTTGGGGAGGTCGGCCTTGAACTGGTCAAAGATGAAAAATGGTGGGGCGCAATCTAGCCCGATCACTAAGATGCGCGTCTGTACCTGCCTGCGTCGGAAAAACGACATGGTTCACCGTCTTGTCTGTGTAAGGGGATAAAAATTGGCATCTCATGTTAGGCACGGAACAAGGGCATTTTGTAGATTTTTGTTGAAACCGTCTCACGGACGAGGCAGGCCTCGTCCCTACAATGAATCCCCTGTAGGGGCGACACCTGTGTCGCCCGTAAAACGGTGTTTAACATCCCCTTGTTAACGGTCTCTGTAAGGTGAATTAAGGGGCGTTAGGGGCGGTTAATGCCCGCAAGTGAAAGCCCGCCAAACGGAGCGCTGCTTCGGTGGGATCGGCCTCTACATAGCCGCCATGCCCCACGCCGGGGACGATCCACAGTTCGGCGTGGTCGGCGGCGCGGGCAAACATCGCTTCGCCGCCGGGCAAAGAGATTTCTTCAGAGCCATAGATGAACAAAATCGGGCGCGGGGCAATGTCGTCTAAAATCTCAATCGGCTTGAGCAAGTCTAACGAGACGCCAGCGCCGAACTCATAGCCCCACACCGCCCCAATCTTATAGCCGCGTATCGCCCAATTATCACTGGGCAGCGGTTCGCCAATGGTGAGGGTGAAGTTGTGATAGTTGCCCATTGCCGAAACCGCCCGTAAGCGCGGCTCGCGGGCAGCCGCAAAGAGCGCCGCCGCCCCTGCCGCTGAAAACCCATGTACCGAAACGCGCCCGCCGTCTACGTCTGGGCGGGTGATGAGGTAGGCATAGGCCGCCACGACATCGTTGCCTTCTCGGTAGCCAAACGTACCTTTGCCGCCGTTGCAGGTGCGTGCGCCCATTGCCAACACACTAAGGCCTGCTTCATGAAATAGCCGAATCTCGCTCATGTGGCCGCCGGGATCACTGCCCAACGGCGGGGCAGTAATCACTGTGGCGGGCAAGTCGCCGCCAATAAAGTAGGCCGTGTGTTGCAGTCCGTCGCCCATGAACTGCACGGTTTCATAGGGCAAGCCATAATCGCTAGGGGGTGCAGAATCGCCACACGGAAGCTGTGTGAGCATAAACGTAGATGCCCACCCTAACCCCAACGATACCCCCCCTAGCCCTAGCGCCAACACTGCCAAAAACACCAGCAGTAAGCGCCGCCAATAGGCAAAGCTACGAAACCGCTCTGGCACGGGGGTCTTCCTGACGGTGGTTACGGCGGAACAGCCGTATACCAACCGCAACCAAGAGAATGCTAATCACGTACAACACCAACAACGGCCCCATCACCAACAGCATATTCACTGGGTCTACAGTGGGGGTAATCAACGCTGCGATGACCGCCGTCACGACGATTGCCAGCCGCCAGCTACGAATCAGCGGGGCGGGCGCGACAATCCCCAACAAAGAAAGCACAAACAACACCAGCGGGGTTTCAAAGGCCACGCCCATCCAGAACAACAACGACGTGACAAAGTTGATGTAACTGCTGGCTTCCCATTCCGCACGGAACAGGTTTGGGGCGAAGCCTGCCAAAAATGTCAGCGCAGGCGGGATCATGATAAACCACGTAAACGTCACGCCCAATAAGAACAAGATGAACACGGCGGGCAGTGAGGCCAAAACAAACCTGCGTTGGCGCTTGTCTAGGGCTGGCAAGAAAAACATCAAGATGTGATAGGTCAACACCGGAACAGCCAGCGTCACCCCCATCAACAACGCCACCCGCAAGTAGGCCACGACTGCGCCGGTGGGGTCTAGGATTTGAAAGCGGTTGTCCGCAGTGAGCCGCAGATATGGCTCGCCCAAGTAGCGCAATACGGGTTCGGCAAAGAAGCTGGCAGCGAGGGTCGCCACCAGCGCCACACCAAAGCCCCACATAAAGCGTTGGCGCAACTCGTCAAGGTGTTCAAAGAAACCCATTTGCGCGCCTTCGCCATCTTCAGTGAAGCGGGGCGCGGGCGGGGTACTTTTCGGGGAACGGGTTGCCATGTGTTAGCTTGCCTTTCCACCCCAATTGCCTAAGCCGCTCTTGGGCGGTTCTGTCGGTTTGGCCTGTGTATTGGCGGGGGCTTCTGCCTGTAATGCAGTTTCTACCTGCCCCTGTGCTGTTTTGACATCCTTGTGCGCGTCTTGCAACTCTTGGCGCAAAGACAGGCTAACCTCTTGGATCGGGTTAAGGCTGTCGCCCATCACCTTTTGCCCAAGCTCGCGCGCAGACTGCTGTAAGGATTGGCGCGTGGGCGGGGTAGAAGGAACCTTGACATCTAGCCCGGCATCGTCGAACTCCCGCTGTAGGATCACGGCGGTATCGCGCCACATGCGCTGTAGCTTGGCGGTATATTGCCCAAGCACATAAGACCAGCGGATCATCCGTTTTGGCCCGGCGACGATCACCATAATCATCACCACCAGTAAGAGTTCCCACCCGCCTAACCCAAAAATGTTCATACAGACTCGGCACCTTCTTCTAATCCATCGGTGGGGACTGGAACATCGGTCAGTAGCGCGTTTTCTAACATATCGGTTAGCCGTTTACGGTTTTCAAACATATGGCTTAACACGCCATTGACAAAACGGGGGGCGGCATCTCCGCCAAAGTGGGCAGCCAACTCTACGGCCTCATGGATGATAGCGCCAAGTGGGATATTCTGCACGATGCTGTATTCAAAAATCGCAATCCGCAGGATGTTGCGGTCTATGATGGCGATCTGCTCAATGGGGAAGTCCGGCGCAAAGGCTTGAATCACTTGGTCAAGCGCGGTTGCCCGTTGCAGAATCCCCTTGACCAAGTGGCCGGTATAGCCTTGTGTGGCCGCACGTAGGCGGTAGCGCACGAGGTGGCTGGCGATGACTGGCCCCGCAGGGTGGCCGGCACTGTCTACTTCGTACAAAATTTGTAGGGTGAGCCAACGGGCGGTGGTGCGTTCGCGTCCTTCGTCGTCCGGCAGGAACAGTTCTTCGGCGTTGTTGTCATCGTTGGCGTAGATGTAAAGGTAGTCGGAGGTCACGAGCTTTTCTTACTACTACAAGGGGTTGACGTAGAAACGATATGCCCGACATTGTAGCACACTCTGGGGCAAAATTAGCTCACTAAGTCTGTGGGCGCCCTAAAAAAACCTTTACCAATTCTTAACATTGGTTTATTGACAACACTAAAAAAATCGTGATATTGTTTTGGCGTGAGTAGGCAAACAACCCACGTTGTTGCCCTACAACCCATAAACCGCAGTGAGTTTTAGAGAGGCGTTCCATGTTGAATAACCCCAACATCATCCGTAACGGAAACACCATCGCACCCGATGGTCAGTTCTACATGGGGATAGCTGCGCCTGCTCGCTGTTAGTACGTCGTAACTTTTTTCACGAGCGACTACCACAGCCGCAGGTCACAGTGACTCTGCGGTTTTGTGCTGCCTAGTAACTTCTAACTAGCAGCTCGGGTATCGCTCGAAGGCGTGAAGATCACGCCGCGCTTCGTGTGAAACCTCCAAAAGCCGTAGGGTCTAACCAGAGACTCTGCGGCTTTTTTGATGCTTGGGTAGCCGCATTCCCCTCTGGTGCTTTTGCAAAGACCTCACCATCGTCTTGCGGTGAGCTTGCTCACCCACACCGTAGCTTGTCCGGCTTTGCACGGGCGCCCAATTCTTAGCCGCAACGCTATCTATCTGGCGGAAGCATCCAACAAAATACGCTCGGTTGAGTGACGGAACCTAGAAAAAGGGATATGACCATGACCTACGACGATCAATTGGCAAGATTACACCGCGAACAGCTATTACAAGAGGCTGAACGCGCACGGCTGGCAGCACAACTTGAGCAAGCCAATCCCCAACCTAACCTTGCCTTGCTGTGGCTCGGTGAACGGTTGGTCGAAGTCGGCCAACAGTTACAGCACAGCGCAACGCCCAACAGTGTGCAGTTGGCGCACGAATAAATAGCCGATGCGATGCTTGGCTGACGCCCTTGTTAGGCGTCTGCCAAGATCGCGCATTTTCCGCCCTATACCCTATACCCTTAAAGGAGTAACCCACCTTGATCCCAAGCACCCCCCTAAAAGACCCCGTGAACGCCTTAGAGGTCAATCACGTTTCAAAGGGCTTTCATCTGCCCCAACGCACATGGATCCAACGCCTAACCGGGCAAAAAGTGCCAGTGGTCACACCAGACACGCCTGTGCCTGCCAACACCAAAGCACCAAAGTGGGCGGTCAACGACGTGGACTTTTGCGTCCCACGCGGCGAGATTTTCGGCGTATTGGGGCCAAACGGCTCTGGCAAATCTACGTTGATTCGGGTGATTTGTACGCTGTTAGAGGCCGACGCGGGCAACGTCCGTATTTTTGGCTATGACGTGAAGCGCGACGAGATGCAGGTGAAAAAGCTCATCAGCCGCGTGTCGGTGGATGCCGCGTTTTTCAAGAAACTTAGCCCCATCGAGAATTTGATGTACGGCGCACGGCTGTACGGCCTGAGTGGGCGCGAAGCCCAAGAAAAAGCCATCGAGATTATGGGGCGCTTGGGGCTAGAGGCCAAGAGCTATCACGAGCCGATGGAAGAAATGAGCCGCGGAATGCAGCAAAAGGTTGCCATTGCACGCGCCTTTATCACCACGCCTGTACTGTTGCTTTTGGACGAGCCGACCACTGGCCTAGACCCACGTTCTAAGCGTGAAGTGCGGACGTTTGTCGAAGAACTGCGCGACACGCACGACGCCACGATTGTGATTACCACGCACGACATGGACGAAGCCGACGCGCTGTGTGACCGCATCGCTGTGATCCACAACGGCAAGATCGTCGCGCTAGATACACCCGCTGGGCTCAAGGCGTTGCTCCCGCCGACGGACGGCAAGCCCGCCACGCTGGAGGAAGTGTTCATGCACCTGACCGGTGAAGCATTGATTAAGGAAGAAGATTTAGCCGTGGAGGTCGAGGAATAAGCACCCCTATCCCCATCCCTTTCCCCCACAGGAGAAAGGGAGCAGGGCAATCCATTCCATGTGCGTTGAATTTCTGTTTTTTTATTGTGTTGCTATACGTGAAGGATAAACACAGCATGATTTCGATCAACCCATCCGTTAACGGGGTTGCTACACTGCCAGATGGGTTTACTACCCGTGTGGTGACGATGGACGACATACAAGCCGCCACTGAACTCTATAACGCCTGCTCACAGGCACAAGAGGGGCGTAACACCCATAGCGTGGAAGAAACCCAACGCGAATGGACGTATACCGAATTTGACCTGAACCTGCATACGCTTGCGGTATTCAACCCGCAAGGGCAAATGGTCGGCTACGCAGAGCGCCATGTGCGTGCGTTAGAGCGGCACATCTTTTGGGCGCGTGTGCATCCGGACTATGAAAACTTGGGGCTTGGCACTTATCTGTTGGACTGGTGCGAGGCGCGCACCCGTGAGCAGGTCGCCCAAGACCCCAATGATACCCGCGTGGTGCTGCATGTCTATTCGATTGCCAGCCACACCCCTAGCCTAACGTTATTCGAGTCGTTCGGTTACGCGCCCATCCGCCATACCTACAGCATGGGCAGGGACTTTGACGGCGCGCTGGAACCCGTTCAACTGCCCGACGGGATCATCATCCGCCCCTACCGCCACCCGGAAGAACTGGCGGCCTTAGCCCAAGCGGACATGGACGCCTTTCAAGATCATTTTGGCTATGTGCCGCGCAGCCTAGAACTGATGATGGAAGAATTTCGCCATGAGGCCGAAGGCAACGAGAGCTACATCCCAGAGCTTTGGCTGGTGGCAGAAGATACCGCTACAGGCCAGCTTGCCGGGCTATGTACGGGGTGGCTAGACGAACCTGCCTACCCCGATTACGGCTATGTGGGCATTCTTGGCGTGCCGCGCCCGTACCGTAAGCGCGGGATCGGGCGGGCATTGCTGCTAGAAGCCTTTCGTCAAATACAAGCGCGGGGCAAAAGCGGCGTGTATCTGTATGTAGACGCCAGCAACCTCACTGGGGCGTTACGGCTCTATGAAGGCGTGGGAATGCACATGATGAAAGATATGATCTTGTACGAAAAAGAACTGCGCGCCGGGCGCAGTGTGATGACGGAAAGCATAAAGGACTGACCATGACCAGCATCCCCTTGCAAGCTCAATTAACCCTGCGCCAAAGCTATGCGTTTATGGCGCGCAATTTCCATTTGATTAAGCGCTATTGGGCGTGGGAAATCGTCTGGATTACCTACGCGACGGTCAACTCGTTGGCGGTGACGTTCATCGCAGAAGGCTCTACCACAGTGGCCGGAACCAGCACGGATAGCGTTTCTCGGTTTACGCTGTTCCTGCTGATCGGTACGCTGGTCTGGCACTATATGTCGGTGATCTTTACCTTCGTTAGCGAAGTCATCCAGTGGGAACGTTGGGAAGGCACGATTGAGTACACGCTCATGGCTCCGGTCAACCGCTGGATTCACCTCATCGGCCAGACGTTGTTCTCGATTGTCTATTCGCTGTTGACCACCATCTTGATTGGCATTGTGATGACGTTGTTCTTCAACATTGACCTAAGTGAGGCCAACTTGCTCGGCGCGTTGGTGTTGTTGATCGTCGGTAGCCTGTCGCTGATTGGGATCAGCATCTTTTCGAGCATTTTACCGTTGCTGTATCCCGAACGCGGCGCGCAGATGACGCACATCATTCAGGCGATGTTCTTGCTGGTCAGCGGCATTTACTACCCCATTGAAGTGCTGCCGAACTGGATGCAATTCCTTTCGCGCCTTTCCCCCGTGACTTACGTGCTGGACGGCATCCGTGCAGCGTTGATGGATGGGGCAGGCTTTGACCAAATCGGCGGTTTGATGTTCCCGTTGCTGCTTTCGGCGGTGATCTTTGTGCCGTTTGGCGTGTGGACGTTCCAACAGGCAGAGAACTACGCCAAGCGGACGGGCAAGCTCAAACGGGTGGGATAAAACGCAGGTTGGCGGGGATGTGTGTAGGGGGCGGTCTGTGTCGCCCCTATGGGTGTATTCACAATTCTGTAGGGGCGCAATATATTGCGCCCCTACAAATATCCCTGTAGGCAATTCTTTTAACCGCCTAACGGTAACACCAATTGTTTATGAAACGGCGTCAGGTTAGTCAACGCGCCGGACGGCTCTAGCAGGACGGTATCCTCTATACGGATGCCGTAGCCTTGATCGGCGTAGTACAGCCCCGGCTCAATCGTGACCACACTCCCGGCTTGCAGCACATCCTTAAACAGGTGGTGCAGGCGCGGGCGCTCATGGATGTTCAAGCCCACGCCATGCCCTAAGCTGTGGGTATATCCGTCGCTGGTGCCGGGCTTACTGCGTTGGGTGGGGTGGCCGAGCGATTCAAAATAGTCCATGACGGTGATTTGCGGCAGGTCGCCCGTCGCGCCGACTTTGGTCAATTCCAGTGCGCGGTCAAAGGCTTCGATCACTTGCCCATACGCCTCTTGAATCTGTGCGGGTGCGTAGCCGATGCACCATGTGCGCGTCATGTCGTGGTGATAGCCGCCGCCAAACTCACGCGGGAACAGGTCAAAGACAATCGCTTGCCCCTGTTGGAGCGCATCACGGTCTTGCCCTCGGCTGTGTGGGAAGCCGCCGTCGCGCCCTTGTGCAAAGATCATGCCTGTATCTTCTAGGTCGCGCTCCAGCAGTTCACGGCGCACAAAGCGCCTAACCATCCCAATTGTGAGCGCTTGCCCGTCTGCATTGACCACGCCTTCCCCAAGCGCACGGTGGCCGGCAATGTAGTCCCACGTTAGCGCCATGACCTCGTTGGTTTTGCGCGCCACATCACGCATCCGTGAGATTTCGGCGGCGTCTTTGGTCGTCATCGCCTCATCGAATAGCGTGCGGCCTTGCTCGCCTACCAACTGAATCCCCTGTAGTTCACGCTCTAACTGGCGAAATAGCTCTATAAAGATGTTTAGATCGCCCGCGCCGTATACCCCCACCTTGCCGCTGGTGATGCCCACGCCGCGCAAAATCGTTTGCCACCACATCGCCCGTAGCTTGCCGGGCTGGTCGCCGTACTGTTTGACCAAATCGTGATAGCCCAAATCACTGTAAGAGATCACCTGTAGGCCGCTGGCTTTGGCTTCTTCGGTTTCCATGGGGTTGACGACCATCACGGGGGGCTGCCCGTGTGGTTTGACGACAAACCCGCCGCTGACCCGTGCGCCGTGGGTCAGGTAATCTCGGGTGGCGTTGTAGTGTTCTTCACTGACCACGATCACGGCAGCAAGGTCGCGGTCAGACATTAAATGGTCTAGGTCGGTTTTCATCGCATCTTCTCAAGATAGGTGATCCAATAAGATAGAGCGCTAGTATAGCAAAAACGCCCCCGAAAACTGGACGAACAATGCCGATCTCTATAGAAGGCGGGTTGTGTGCTGCGCCTAAAAATGACGCAGTACATCCATTCTGCCGTACAAGCCCTGATAAATGCGCCATCTATACCCAAACCGACCAATAGCCTGTAGCATCCTGAGGCTAAATTCAATAGAATCAAGAGAGTCCCCAACTTTGTGGGTACTCTCTTTCATTGTGAATAGGCTGGTAGATTTCCAATGCCCGATAAAAGTGTTTATATCAGCTACCGCCCCGCCGAAAGCCTACATATTGCTCAACCGCTGTTTAACGGGCTCCGTAAGGCAGGGTACGATGTGTTTATGGATATCGAAGACGGGGTAGATGCCATCAACCTTCATCAAATTGTTGCGCGCGAACACTTCATTATGATTTTAACCCCCGGCGCGCTCGGGTCAGTGGGCAAGGCCGAAGATCGGCTTGCCACAGAGTTTTATGAGGCCGTCAAACACAAGCGCAACATGGTACTGTTGGTTGCTAAAGATTTTGACTTCACCACAGAAATGACGGGTGTTACTGGCCTGATGGAACATTTGCCACGTGTTCCTACCTTGCGGCTTCAGCCCAAACAGTTCAATGAGGTGTTGCGCCAACTGCAAGAAACTATCCTCATCAAGAGTGCCGCTCTGCCGCTTGTGCCAACCCCCACCGATGAGGTGGAACAAGTGGCAGAAAAGATCAAAACAGTGCGGAGCTACACCGAACAGCAGACGATCCACCTCAACACAGAGAAGATGTTCTTTGTGGCTGTGCAGAAGATTCGGCGCGGCGAGTTTGAAAGCGCGCTGGCCGACCTTAACTTGGTGATTGCCGAAAATCCTAACAATGAAAACGCCTACTTGCAACGCGGGCGCGTACTGCGTAAACAAGGCCGTAAAAGCGCTGCCTTGCGCGACTATGACTACGCCATCCGCCTTAGCCCTAAACTGGTGTCGGCGCACATTGGGCGCGGCGAATTGTTGTTAGAGCTTGGCAAATCCCATGAGGCCGAACTTGCCTTTCAAGATGCGTTGGCACTTCAGGCCGATTCTTCCCCTGCGCTGGCGGGGTTAGCGCTGGCAAAATCCGTACAACATCAAACCGAGCAGGCGCTTGCCCTGTGGAACCGCCTGCTGGAGCGCGACCCCAACTATGCCGATCCGCAGTGGACGGGGGAGGGCTTCGAGTGGGACAAATTTTTAGTGGCAATGGCGCGTGAGTTAACCAGTAAATTATAGTAACGGCAGGGATGAGTAAAAGCAGTAAGGGCAGGAAAAAAAGTGATGAGGGATGAGTAAAAGCGTGTTTAAGATCAGAAATATAGGGGTATAAAAGGTCTGACGGACGTGGCAAGCCACGCCCCTACAATCGAATGTGCCTGTAGGGGCGCCACCTGTGGCGCCCGTAAAACCGACAGCCCACGACAGCGTGGGCAACTACGCCCCTAATATTTCACGACATTACCGTTATAAAACACGCTCTGAGGGATGAGTAGGGGCGCAATATATTGCGCCCCTATAAGAACCGTTGTGAACCGTGTAGGGGAATCCGATAGGACGCCCCTACACGCCATGATCTGTAGGGACGAGGCCTGCCTCGTCCGTGAGACGGTGAATTTGAAAATTCGGAAATGGGATGGGACGGGTCGTACTGATGAAAATTGGCATCTTGGCGCTACAAGGCGCGTTTATCGAACATGAGCAGCGGCTACGGGGCATCGGCGTGGATGTCGTGCAGGTACGCCTGCCCAGTCAACTGGACGATCTCGACGGGCTGATTATCCCCGGCGGCGAAAGCACGACCATCGGCAAGCTGGCGACCACCTACGGCTTGATCGAGCCGCTACGGACGTTTGCCCAAAGCCGCCCCACATGGGGGACGTGCGCGGGCATGATCTTTTTGGCAAAGGATTTAGGCGACCAGCACCAGCCGATTTTGGGCGTGATGGACATCACCGTCAACCGCAACGCCTTTGGGCGGCAAATTGACAGCTTTGAGCTAGACTTGCCCATTGTTGGCCTTGTGGAACCCTTCCACGCAATCTTTATTCGTGCGCCCCTAGCGTTGAGAACTGGCAACGGTGTTGATATACTGGCAACGCTGCCCGATGGGGGCATCGTGGCTGTGCAGCAGGGGCATTTGTTGGCAACAGCATTTCACCCCGAATTGACGAATGATGATCGCTTGCATCGTCACTTTATCCAACTCATTCAAAATCACACGCATGAGGAAGACTAAACGATGGCAATTTTGAACCTTGCAGTACGCGCAGGACTAGACGATGTTTGGCTGTTGGATGAACCGTTTGAAGAAGACCTTGATGAAGGCGACCTTGAAGGGTTTCAGACTGAAGGCGAAGAAGAAGTTGTTGAGGAAGACGAGTTCCCCGAAGACGACCTTGAGGACGATCTCGAAGACGACTTTGAGGAGGACGACCTCGAAGACGAAACCGAAGACCCCAACGATGACGGCTATGACGACGAAGACGAGTTCGACGCAGAGGATATTGACCTCTACGAAGACGATGATGACGGGGATTTTTAGTTGACAGACTGGCTGATGATCGTCGGGTTGGGCAACCCCGGCAAGCAATATGAAAACACCCGCCATAACCTTGGCTGGTTTGCTATAGATGAATTAGCCCGCCGTGCTGCTGCTTCCTTTGATGAGCAGCAGCACAAGGCGCTGATTGCAAAAACCACACTCCAGAACAAGCGGGTGCTGTTGGTCAAACCGCAAACCTTTATGAACCTCAGCGGCGAATCTGTCCAGCCGTTGGCGTCGTTTTACAAGGTTGCGCCCGCTGATATTTTGGTGCTGTACGATGAGCTAGACCTGCCCTTCGGCACCCTCCGTTTGCGCGCCAACGGCAGCGCGGGCGGCCAAAACGGGATGAAAAGCATCCTCCAGCGGCTTGCCACGCAAGACATTGCGCGGGTAAGGCTAGGCATTGGCCGTCCGCCGGGCAAGATGGATCCGTCGGCATGGGTACTCAAAGCGTTTGAGGGCGACGAAGCCATTACCGCCGCCAAGCTCGCAGACCGTGCCGCCGACGCCGCCGAAACGTGGCTGCTAGGGGGCATCGAACACGCCATGACCAGCCATAACACCGTCACGGCAGAGTCGCCGCGTGTGGGCGTGGTCGCGCCTAAGCCTGCCAGCGAACGGCTGGCGTCGTCCATTATGACGATGGCCGCCCCAGACAAAAAGAAGAAGCAACCGCCCCAGCAAAAGGTGACAGCCGCCATGCCCGATAAAAATCAGGCGTTTGAAGAAACGTATCTGTTCCCGCTCAAGGCGATTGAAACCGCCATCGTGACCGTCTATCGCCGCCTGCCAGACACCAAAGACCATCACGTTCAAAAAGCGCTGGAAGCCCTCACCCGCACCTATAGCGCTGCCCTGCGGGAACGCGCTGCACCGACCCTGCACCTAGACGCCACCAGCAATCAATTGCGTGAGGCAATACGGCTGGCGCTCGAAGCTGAAATGACGCAGGGGACGAACGGCCAAACGATCTCGCTGGAGGAAGCCGTCCAGTGCCTCAAACGGATTGAGCGCTCTGTAGAGCAACACGGCAAATTGCGCGGCATCGGCAGCAACCATTACCTAGAGTTTGTGCAGCAGTTCATCCTAGACGCTGGAGGATGAAGCCGCTTGAACGGTGGGCGTTAACGGCCATTCTCTTGATAGCCGCGTTATTGCGGCTGTGGGATATTGGCTTTTACCGCCTGAACCTTGACGAATCACTGATCTTGCATCATGCGCGGGCGATTGCCCTTGACGGCCAATGGACGTGGGTGGGCAACCCGACCAGTTCTAATACACCGCTGGAATATCACTCGCCATTGACCTTTTACCTCAATGCGATGCTGTATGCCGTCTATCCAAGCCCAGTGGCCGCCCGTGTGATCGTGGCGTTATTGAATGTTGGCGCAGTTGCGGCGCTCTACTGGGCCGGGCGGCGCTGGCATAGCCCATCCGCAGGGCTGTATGCTGCGCTGTGCTTGGCAATCCACCCCTACGCCGTTCACTTCAGCCGCTTTGTCTGGAACCCCAATTATGCGCTATTGCCGTTGGCCGTTTGGCTGTTCAGCGCGGTTCCGGCCTACCTTGAAACTTCACCTAAACGTTGGGCAATTTGGCTACACTGGGTCATGTTGGGCTTGGCGGTACAGGCACAGGCGTCTTATGCTGTTTTTGTGCCGCTGTCTTTACTGTTGATGGGCTATCGGCTGTGGAACGCACAACGGGGGGTATGGTTGCGACAGACGCTACAAGCGTGGGCAATCAGTGGGGTGATGGCGGCAGCGTGGTTGATTGGGTTATCTCAAGTTTGGTTGGCTGGCCGCGCTGAAACCAGCACTGATGAGGCGCGCTATATCCAGCCGTTGGATTTGCGTCACTATCTACGGCGTTTTGCCGACCTGCTCACCGGCTATGATTGGCTTGGCGGCAACTTCCCCTATCCGTATGCCCCTGACGCAGGGGAAAACCTGCCCCTAACAGCAGCGCTCCCTGTGCCGCTGTTGGGGATTTTGGCTTACGGGTTGGCGGCGGCGCTGTTGATCTGGTGCGGGTGGGCGGTTTGGCAAGATGTGCGCGCCAAGCGGTTGTATCACAGCTTTCTCGCGCTGGTGATGGTCTATCCGTTGGGGCTACTGATTTACGATGATCCGCTCAAGCGCAACATGCGCCCAGACTTCTTTATGCTCACCATCATCGGCGGGGCATTGCTGACTGGGATTGTGTTGGCACAACTGCGCCCGCATCGCTTCCCGATAGCCTATTGGCTTTCGCCGTTGGTATTATGGGGCGCGTTGCACGCATGGCAACCGATCAATAACGCATCGGTGTGGGTGGCGTCGCTGAACACCTTTGTCGCCATTCGTCAAACATGGCAGGCAGAAGGCATCCCCGCGTTGATTATCGCCCCGCCAGACGCCTCCGCGCAATTGATCTTGTGGGACTGGCGCGCCGCACGCGCCACGCTTGACCTGAACGTGATGCGCCTAGAGAGCAGTGGGCTACCGATCTATCCCGACAGCACACTGATCGGCTTGCCTGCGGGAACAGACTTCCCGCCAGCATGGGCGCAAGCGATGGCGCTTGACCGCTGGCAAACCATCGGGCGCTTGTCTGACGGTAGGCCGATGTATCGCTGGCAGGTGGTCACTGCGGGGATGCTCCCTGTGCCGACGGTGATCCCGCCGCCGATCACCTATACCGACGGCGCAACGTGGCACGGGATGCTGTGGCAAGGCGACCAACTGCATTTACTCTGGCAAACGGGGGAAAGGCCGCCCGCCGCGCAGGATAAATTCTCGGTGCGCTTGATCCACGCCGCAGACGGCACACGCTACGCCCAATGGGACGGGATCGCGCTAGGGTTGCCGTTGTGGAAGCCGCACACACAGGTTTTGAATACGGCCACGCTTGCGCTGCCTAGCGATTTGCCCCCCGATACGCCGCTGATGCTGGAGGTTATCCGCTACGATGAATTCACATGGCAGGCGATTCCATTCACGGGCGCGGACGGCTCTAACGCAACGGAATTGCGAATCAGT
>JBMOFU010000009.1:0-28989 GCA_049318725.1 Phototrophicaceae bacterium
TGCGACATATGCCAAGCGTTCAACCGTTCACCGCTGATCCCGCGCCCATCCTGTGCTGCGAGTGTCAGGAAGGCAGGGGTCAGCCGAATAGGGTCAATCCACTGTTGTTTTAGTGCCTCTGAGTAGTTGTACTCAGACATAGGGGTGTGCATATACATGCCGGGCGTGATGGTGTTCACGGCAATCTGCCGCGCCTTACCCTCAATCGCCATACACTTCATGAAGCCTTCTAGGGCGTGTTTGCCGGCCACATAGGGGCTTTCTTCGTCGAACCCGACCACCCCTGACCGCGACGAAACATATACAATACTCCCCCCCCCGGCGGCGGTCATCGGTTCCCACACGGTTTGCGTGAGGATAAACGCTGCTTGAATGATGACTGCTAATTCTCGCTGGAAGTCTGCTAGGGGGATCACCAATAGCGGGCGGTTGACCAGAATAGCGGCATTGTGTACCAACACTGACGGTACGCCGCACCACGCCACAGCCTGTTGTGCCACAGACTGTGTATGTTCGCCGTCGGATAAGTCCACGGTGAACGCTGCGCTGTTCGCCCCAAGCTCTGCTTGCACAGACTGGAGTAAATCCGCTTTGACATCCAGCAATGCAACGCGCATTCCTGCCGCTACATAAGCCTTGGCGATGGCATAGCCCAACCCCTGCGCCGCCCCCGTGACGATTGCGGCCTTGCCTGCTAGACCCACCGACATTAGGTTAGCCCCCGAATAAGCGTTCGAAAGCGCTCTAAACCCGCGTCAAGGTCGGGAGAACTGCGTGTGAGGGCTGCTCGGATGAAACCTTCCCCTGCGCCACCGCCGATAGTACCCGGTTGAAACACCAGCTTGGCGTGTTCGCGGGCGTATTCCACAAATGCTGCGCTTGTCAGCCCCGTTGGACGGATGTCTACAAATACGTAGTAGGCGCCCTGCGGCTGGCTATACGGCAACGCCAATTCATTCAAAGATTCCATCCACAGATGGCGGCGGCGGTCATATTCTTGAAGCTGCGGTGCAAACCAATCGCGCGGGTTGGTCATGATTGCCAAGCCGCCGTACTGGGTGACGGTGTTAGCACAGATCATCATGGCGTGGTGGAACGGCAGCATCGCTTCCATAATGGGTTCTGGTGCCGCGATATAGCCTAGCCGCATTCCGGTAATGGCGAAGCTCTTGGAGAAGCTATTGATGGTGATGGTGCGTTCCCACATGTTGGGCAGGCTTGCCATACTGATATGCCGATGCCCGTCGTAAGTGTAGTATTCGTAAATCTCGTCAGACACCACCAATAGATCATGGCGCTTGGCTAGGTCGGCAATTTCCAGCAGTTTCTGTTCCGACAGCACGGTTCCGGTGGGGTTGTTGGGGGTTACAACGATGATCGCCCGGGTACGTTCTGTGATAGCCGCTTCGAGGTCGGCAACATCTATGGTGAAGTTGGTTTCAGGGCGGGTCGCTACGGGTACCAGCTTCCCGCCGAGGATGGCAGCATCACGGCTGTACTCGTCATAGTGGGGGGAAGGGGTAATCACTTCGTCGCCGGGGTCAAGCAGCGTCATCAGCGTGACCATGAGCGCCTCTTGTGCGCCTGAAGTCACCAGAATTTCGGATTCTGGGTTATAGCGTACGCCGTTTTCACTGAGCAGTTTGTCGGCAATGGCCGCCCGCAACTCTGGGATGCCGCGCCAAGACGTGTAGCGAATCTGGTCGTTGGCGAGCGCCTGTTGCATCGCTTCGTAGACAAACGGCGGCGGAGAGAAGTCTGGCGTGCCGCTGCCGAGGTTAATCAAGCCCGGAATCGGTACAGAGGTCTGTTTGCCAAGCGCCCCATAAAGTGACATAGCGCGTTTTGAGAGGTATTTTTCCGTGCTGAACATTAGTTTATCCTGTGGTTTCGGTAAGTTGAATCCAGCGGCGCTCGGCGGACGACTGGCGCACCGCGTCCATGGCCTGTTGGGTTTTTAAGCCATCTGCAAAGGTTGCGCCCGCCTCTAAGGGGCGCCCTTCTCGAATGGCGGCGGTGAGTTCCTGCATCAGCGCGACAAACGACACATTCCAGATGCCCTTGCCGACCCCCGGTAAGGTGGCGTTAGGGTCGCTAAGGGTTAACTCTTGAAATGGCTCACCATGACGTGCAACCCGCAGCACTTCGTCATCGTTAGACAGCAAGATTGTGCCATCACTGCCGAAGAACTGGACGCTGTTGCCGACATTGTGCCGAGCGGCGCCGCTCAAGAGCATGTTGACCACTGCGCCGGACTGCATTTCCATTTGGAACTGGGTGAAATCGTCGGCAGTGGCAGTGAACGGTTGCCCGTTGTCCTTGCCAATCCGCGCTGGCACGAGTGTGCGTAGATCGCCGTTGACCGCGCCAATATCCCCGAGCCACCAGCGCAATAGGTCAATCTGATGAGAGCCGTTCGCCCCCATCCGCCCGCCGCCTATCGCCTCATCTGACCACCAATCGTTAAACGGGCGAGAGGCCGGGTCGCCCCACGAGTTGGAGATGTTGACCACGGTGACAAAGCGTACCGTGCCGATGGCGCCCTCATCTAGCAAAGCCTTGAGCTTGCGGCGCGTGGGGTTAAAGCGCAATTCGTGACCCATCATATGGAGCTTGCCCAGCGCCTCGGCTTGATCGAGCATGGTTTGCGCCTCGGCGGTATTCATGGCGAACGGTTTTTCGCACAAAATATGGGCGCCCCGCTCTAATGCCCGCAGTACCATAGGCATATGATAAACAGGAGGCGTGGCGATCCCTACCAGATCAAAGGTATGCTCGTCGAGCATTTGTTCCCAATTGTCGTAGGCACGCGGAATCCTAAACGCATCCGCTGCGGCTTGTGCGCTTTCTAGGCGCGCGCTGGCGATGCCTGTTACGGTTGCATCGGGGATATTGGCGAGCGCGGGCAGGTACGCCGCCTTTGCAAAGCTTGCCCCGATAATCCCAACGTTGAGGGTCATCGTAAACCACGCTCCTTCAAGACTGCGCCGACTGCCGCCAGAGCAGGCAGGTCGGCTTCAGAGTAGTTGCGGGAAATTAAAATACCTGCTGCACCACCGTCTAACGCCGCCGCAGTGCCTTCACGGACTTCTTGCGGGGTCACGGGTTTGCTAGTGCCGCCATCGCCGACGCCCACCCCAATACCCGAGTAGACCTTTACGCCTGTTTTGTCCACCAGATCGCGCGTCCACTTTTTGACATATTCTGGGCTAAAGCCTTGCATGGGGGCCTCTGTGCGCGACCCCGTAAACCCGTCCAGATTCAACAGCCGCGCCAAGCCATCAAACACACCATCTGGCGTGGCATCCGCCAGAATGCCCTTTTGCCAACTGGCGGCGAAGCTGGCAAAGCGTGCGCCTGCCGGGGTGTGATACAGCACAGGCTTGAGGAAGTCGGCATACTGGGCGAAGTCTGCCATGTCGTACTGGGCGCGCAGGTACGGGTTATAGGTATTGATAACCTGCCAAATGCCGTAGCCCATCTCATAGGTCGGGTCAAAGAAGTGGACTAGCCCGGCAATCTCGTGGTAAAACGACTGATGCGAATCTAGCCACATCTTTTCCCACAGCAGCACCTCTGGGTAGTGGAGGATGTGCCGCAGGAACATCACGAACATGCCTTCATCTGGCAGTTGCCCGGTCTTGCGATACGATTGCAACAACTGATCAATGTTGCGGTAGCCTTGCAGCGCCCGTTCGACATCAATGTGGCGGGCACGCGCTTCTGCCTTGTAGTAGTCGTCGAAGCCGGTGCTACTGTCGCCACGGAGGATGTCCATTAGCGGGCTGTGACGCTCGACACCCCACAGCAGCCCATCCAGCGCATGGTTCTTGAACCAGTCCTCAATTACGCTGAACCACCACGTTTTATAGTGCGGATTCAACAGGGAGGGGCGGGTGGCAACACGCCCAAAGTGATCGCGGTCGAGGAAATGCGGGAAGCCCGGTTGCCACACGGGACGAATGCCCGAACTGGACGTTTCGCAGTAGTAGGGGTAAACCTTCATGCCGCGCGCCTTTGCAGCTGGCACGACTGCCGCTAGGGTATCGAACCCGTTATAAAGCGGATCGGGCGCTTTGAACTGTTTGTGAAAGGTCGCCGCGTAATAGTCTGGGTCGGGTTCGTAGAATGCCCCACCTTGAAGGTGATCGGGGCTTGCCTCGCCGTGATCTGGGAAGCCATACAGCGCACGCCCCGCGTTGCCGCGGCTCCAAGATAAAGCAGAGATCATCAGGGCGTTTACCCCCGCCTGCTCTTGAAGCAGATCAAGCACAGGTTCTACCCCTTCATCAATAAAGCTGATTGCGCCGATTTGAATCCCTACAAATGTCTCTGTCATGAATACCCTCTGTTTGTTCCGATTAAAAAATAATAGCCCAATGGCGCGTACTGGCTAGCTGCCCTCACCGCGCAGCCGTGGATCCAAGATGTCGCGCAGCCAGTCGCCTAAAATGTTGAGCGCCAATACCACCAGCATAATAGCTCCCCCCGGATACACGGCCAGCCACCAGTAGCCGCCGAGCAACTGGTCGCGGCTTTCGGCTAACATTCCGCCCCAAGTCGGTACATTGGGGGGGACGCCTAGCCCTAAGAACGACAGCGATGCCTCCGAGAGGATAACGCCTGCGACATTGAAGGTAGTGATAATAATCAGCGGGGCGAGGATATTACGCAACACATGAACCAGCATGATGCTGACGTTGTTCATCCCCATGCTGCGGGCGGCCTCTACATATTCTTTTTCGCGCTGGCTGATGGTTTCGCCGCGTGCGATGCGTGCATACGTTACCCACTGCCCGATGCTCAATACGAGTACGACGTTTAGCACGCCCTGACCTAACACAACCAGCACCATAATCGCCAGCAGGATAAACGGAAACGCCAGTTGAATATCCGCCAGCCGCATAATCACATCGTCTACCCGCCCACCAACATAACCAGAGATCAAACCCAACAATGTACCAATCCCGCCGCCAATCACCACAGACGCCACGCCCACCCACAACGAAATCCGTGCGCCGTACAGCAAGCGCGACAATACATCCCGCCCTAGCCCGTCTGTGCCTAATGGGAAGGACACCACACCGTCGGCATCGGCAGTTAAGGGCGGCCTCAGCCGTAGGATGAGGCTTTGGCGGTTGGGGTCGCGCGGTGCCAATTGTGCGCCAAACACAGCGATAAAGACGAAGCCAATGAGCAAAATGGCAGCCACTAGCGGCCAACCCGCCCGTAGCATTTGCTTGAACCATTGGGGAAGCTGTAACGGATGGCGTTGCAAAGTTGCCACGCTTGCGGTAGACGCCAGCATTGGGGCATTCAGCGTTGATGGTTTGGGTTGCTCTACCATAATCTGTCAACCGATCTATTCATAGCGAACTCTGGGGTCAAGCCGAAGGTATAATAGGTCAACGATCAGGTTCAATACTATAAACGTTAGCGCAAAGATAAACACCGAAGTCTGTACCACGGGAATATCGCGCTGGTTGATGGAGTTAAACACCAACCGCCCGACCCCCGGCCAAGAAAACACGGTTTCGACGACAACCACGCCGCCCAGCAAAAACCCGAACTGCAAACCCAGAATCGTCACAACTGGAATCAGTGCGTTACGGAAGGCATGGTACAGCACAACAGCGCGCTCGCTGAGTCCCTTTGCCCGCGCAGTGCGGACGTAATCCGCAGACAACACCTCTAACATCGCAGAGCGGGTCATACGGGCATTGCGCGCCAACGAGAAAAGCGACACTGTGATTCCGGGCATCAGCATGAAGCGCATTGCCTCTGGGAAGTTGGTAAAGAATGTGCTGACATCCCCTGCCAGTAGCGGGCTTAACAGCGGCACATGCCCAGATATTGGGATGCCGGGAACATTCAGCCCAATATACATAATGAGCATAATCCCCAACCAAAAATTCGGGATGGATTGCCCCAGTAGCGCGAACATCATGATGCCGCCGTCCCAGATCGTGCCGCGTTGAGTTGCCGCGAGGATGCCAATCGGGATGCCTAGCACGGTTGAAAATACCATCGCAAAGATTGTCAGTTCCAGTGTGGCTGGCAAGCGTTCTAGCACCACGTCCAACGCGGGGCGGCGTGCTTTGAGCGAATTGCCGAAATCGCCTTGTGCCATATTCCATACGAAGCTGGCGTACTGTTCATACAATGGCTTGTCGAAGCCCAGCCGTGCGCGGACTTCCGCGACTTCTTCATCGCTGGAACGCTCGCTGACATATAAGTAAGTCGGGTCGCCGGCCAAGTGCAGCGTCAGGAAAGTTAGTAGTGTTACGCCCCAAATCACAATGAGAGACTGCAACAGTCGTCGAATAACATATTTAGTCATTTTGAGGGCAACTTTTATCCAATAGAAGATCAGCAAGACGTATCAGTGGTAACGGTTGGGCGCGGCGCGGTTCACCGCGCCGCGCCCAACGGTAGAGGTGTTGTTACTCAGCCAGCGTCGCAGCGTAGACGAAGATCTTCTCGTCGCGGCGCGCTTGCCATTCCACACGGTTGCTCACCCCGTAGAAGTCCGGTTGGAAGTACAGGAACAGCCACGGCGGGTCGTTGTACATCACATCCAACATGGCAAACACGATTTCCTGTGTTTCTTCTTCGGTCAGTGCAGCGTTGGCGAGTGTATCGCGCAGGGTGAACCACTCTGGGTTGCTCCATTCGGTGTAGTTGGTCGCACCGTCTGGGGCAGAGAGGTCTGCCATATCATATTGGGCGTTCCATGTGCCGCCACCTGTACCGACAAAGTACAACGGGCCTACAGCGTGTTCGCGCAGGGCAGGCACAAATTCCGATGACCAGTCGAGCAGTTCAACGTTGGTTTCTACACCAACATCCGTCAAGTATTGACCAATTGCCTGTACAACGTTGACATCGTTGAGGTAACGCCCACGTCCCGCTTGTAGGGTGATGCTGAAACGCACGCCGTCGTCACCACGCGGATAGCCAGCGGCATCCAGCAGGCTTTCAGCGGTTGCTGGGTCATACGGATAAGGTGCAAGGTCGGGGTTGTTGTTGGGTGGGTTCACCATGCTGGATGCCCGTTCGCACTCTAGCCCTAGCAGGGCGACACAGATGGTCGGCACGTCTACAGCGTATTGCAATGCTACGCGCACATCGGTGTTCATGATGGCATCGCCACCTTCATCACCGGCAAACAAGCCCGTCATGTTGTAACCGACATACATACGACGTGTACCTGCCACGCCTTGTACTTCCGCCACGCCAGACGCAGTGACTGCGCCTTGTTGGTCAGGTACGACGTTGGCGATGATGTCTACATTACCCGCAAGTAGCTCTGCGGTGCGCGTGGAATTTTCTGGGATGACGCGCCACACTAACGTCTGGAAGCCCTGCGGACGTAGCGTGAACCCTTCTACGGCGGTCAAGGTGGTGTGACTGTCTGGCACCCATTCTACAAACGAATATGGGCCAGAGCCAATCGGTGTGGCGGCAGCTTCTTCTAGGGTCATGGCCTCGTAGCTGTCTTTGCAGTGAATGAACACTTCAGAGATCAAGCCGATATTGATCGACTGGAAGCGGCTGACGTTGATTGCGACTTCTAAATCACTAAGCGCCTCAGCGTTCTGGAATCCGATAGAGTCAAATACAAACCCGGCGGTGTTACCCGTGAATGCGTTGGCATCGTCTGCTGCACGGTTGAACGTGTAGGCCACATCCTCTGCTGTTAGCGCTTCACCGTCGTGGCAAGTTAGCCCTTCGTTGAGGGTAAACACGATGCTCATGCCATCGTTTTCCAGACGGTACTCGCTTGCCAAGTATGGGTCAATGGAGCCAGTGTCGCTAATAGAATAAAGCGTGCCGAAGATGTGCGAGAAAACGTTAGCCTCCGCCCGCGAGCTGACCTCTGAAGGTTCCCAACTGTCTATATCGACGGTTTGAGCAATAACTAAAGTGGAGTCATCTGGCCCGGGTTGGGCAGACACCACCAATGGCAGGATAGCCAAAAGCATGACAATCAGCGCAATTGCGCTACTGCGAATCTTGGACTGCATAAACAACCTCTCCTCTAACCTGAAACCCAGTAATCTTTTTCGATCACAAAGCGGTACAGGTGTTGCCACCTGATCGCTCTGATGATGCCTCAGTTAGGTGGGCGGTGTGCGCCGCGCCACAGACAGCACACTGTCAATACGAACGCTACGTTGTTCCCGACTGCTAATCACACACGCCTCTAGCATCGCCAGTGAGCGTACATGATCGGCACCGCTACATTGCAAGGGTGCGCCATCCAGAACCGTGTCAAGAAAGGCATCCAGCAGGGCGGCGGTCTCGGTAATCCAACGTTCGTGCAGTGGCAGGTCAACAGGGGTGAGTGTGGTTTCATCACGGTGGGCATAGTACAACGCGCCGAACTGGTCACGCTGGCTGATAACGCCCTGCGTACAGTCAATCCGCCACTCAAAGCCCGGCTCTGACCAACCGCTTTGCCACAATCCCTGATAATTCACAGATAAGCCATTGTCAAAGACGAAGATGGCCGCAACATTACTATCATCTCGATACATGCTCCACGCCGGATTCCATGTGTGGCAATGCACCAAGATGGGTTCTGCGCCAAAGACGTAGCGCAGCAGGTCGAAGTGATGGATCGATTGTTCCCACAACATCGGGTGATCCATCGTGAGGGGATATTTGTTAAGGTCGGGGCGGTTTCCGTCACGGTAGCGCTCGTAGGTGAAGCGGGCGAATGCCGGGCTACCCACAGTCTGCTGATGCAGTAGGTGCATCAGTGCTTGCGTCACGCCCAAGTAGCGGAAGTTTAAGCCGATCATCAGCGGGGTATCCGTTTGGGCGGCAATCTCTACGAGCGCCTGCGCTTCTGCAACACTGAGCGCCAGCGGCTTTTCGATCAGCATAGGCAGTTGACGGGCGCTTGCGGTTTGCACCTGCGAGGTGCGCCCCATCGGTGGGTTCGCTAGGATCAGCGCCCCGGCCTGCGGGGTCGCGGCGATTGCTTGCTCGGCAGTGTCGAAGTGTGGCCGATCCCCAAAGCGTGCGCTGGCATGTTGGCGTGCCTGTGGATTGGGGTCGGCGTAAGCGGCGATCTCGCAGCGTGCCGAGCGGGTGATAACCTCTGCCCAGTGCGTGCCGCGTACCCCTAGCCCCGCCAGAATAATCGGTAGCCGTTCGCTCATGACGTTAGCGCTCCAGTGGATAAAGGCTGCAACAGACGTTGCAAGCCAACGGCAAAGGGAGTCCATGTGTTGAAACCCGTTTCCTGTTGTAGGCGCTCGCTGACCAGATAGCCCTGTCGGGGATGCGGCAACGCTTGTTCCGACGGCATCACAAGCTGTACGCCGGGCAATTGTGCCAAGATAGATTCAGCAACAGTGGCATTACTCAGTAGTTCAGGGGTGGCGACATGATACAGCGGATGCCGCCACTGGCTCGCCTGCAACAGTGCAACGACTGCCGCTCCCACATCTTCGGCATACGTCCATGTGTGTTGGTCGCTGGCATGATGTACAGTCAACGTCCCGTTTCGGCGCGCCTCATCAACCCACTGCGCGATCAAGCTCATTCGTGGGCGAGTCGCACGCGGGCGCTCATCGGTGCCGTAAATCCTGCTCAGGCGGATGGCAATCACCGGTTGCTTGTGTTCGGTATGGAGTGTTTCGACCAGCTGTTCCAGCGTGCGCTTGGCAACCGCATACAAACCCAACGGCGACGGCACGTCAGTTTCGTGGATGGCACCCGCGGTCGTCCGAAATACGGCATCAGAGCTAAGAAGGATGCCACGGCGGGTTGGGTGGGCTTCTAGCAGGGTGAGCATTGGGTCAAGGTTGGCGCGTATCGTTGCCACTGCCGATAGCCCGCTTTCTTCTGGTGCGGCGGTTAGTGCGGCGGCATGTACATAGGCATCGTAGGACAACGACTGCAATGTTGTGGCACTGATCTCACCCGTAAGGGTTGTCACGGAACCTGCCCACATCGCCAACAGGTCATCGTCAAACTGCCGATCCCACGCAATCACGGGGGTTCCAGTATCTAGCAGGGTGCGGATAATGTGCCGCCCAACGAAACCGCCTGCCCCCGTCACCAGCACACGCATCACGGTTTGTCCTCTGTGTTATAGGCCCAGCCTTCAGCAATCAGTTCGCCCGTGGTGGCGATGTGCTGTTGGATCACCAACAACGCTTGGTCGCGGTCGTTACTCACCAGCGCTGCCAGAATTGGCAGGTGGTTTTCTACCACACGCACGATATTATCGTTACGCAGGTTATGCAGCGACATCACTTGTTGCACGCGCATATTCACGGTGTACCATGTTGAAGATAGTAACCGATGCCCGCTCAATTCGATGATCTTGTCATGGAATTCACGGTCAATGCGGTTGACATCCCGCCAGCTTCCTTCGTGGGCTGCCGCCATCATTCGGTCAAAGATCGCCTGCAATGCTTCGGCGGCGGTCGCTGGGTTATCAGCGAAGATACGCTCGATAGCGAAACTTTCTAGCACACTTCGCAGGCTATACAATTCTTCGATGTCTACCTTACTCAGACTGGTCACCGTCGTGCCATGATACGGTACAACAGTCACTAAACCCTCTGTGTTCAGGATTTGGATCGCCTCGCGCAGCGGGGCGCGGCTCACGCCTAACTGTGCCGCAAGGTCGGTTTCCACCAGCGCTTGCCCCGGCTTCAGTTCACCACTGAGGATCGCACTACGTAGCGCGTCCAGAATGCGTTCCCGCAGGGATTTGGTGCTGATTTGGTTGATCTGCAAGGGTTCACTCATTTGCTTGACAAACCATTGCCTCGGTTTATAATCTTTTAAATGTCGAATGTCGACAATCTTCAAACGACAATATGACGATTATAGGGAGCATATCGGGGCGTTGTCAAGCAATTGAGCGAAATTCGGTAAATCTCTACGAAAATACAAGGATAACCTTATGCCACTTCCCACAAACGCGGCGCAACTCATCACTATTGCGGTGCGTGGCAACGTATCACAGCCGGGTTTGCGCTACCCCGGTTACATCCCTCATGCCAACGGGCAGGCGGTGGTGCTGCCGGGGATGTCTGGCGTGGTCTACAATG
This sequence comes from Phototrophicaceae bacterium, assembly GCA_049318725.1. Classification (GTDB taxonomy): domain Bacteria; phylum Chloroflexota; class Anaerolineae; order Aggregatilineales; family Phototrophicaceae; genus CAIRDJ01. Next base: position 11,079 of record JBMOFU010000009.1, read on the forward strand.
TCAAAGTCGGGCATCGGGCGTTTGGCTGGGCGGCAGATCATGTCGAGCCGGGCGTTTCGATTGCCAACCCCAACAATGAGGCAGAATTTGCCCTGCACTATCTGTCGTGTATAGGGAACCGTGCGGTAGTGACCTCTGGCATGGCAAAGGGCGGCGAAGGGGTCGTAACGGGCGAACACGCCCGAATGCTGATCGACTTTCCAGACGAAGTAAACGACCTGCTGTGCGTTGGCGATACCATTCAAATCTTCGCACATGGGCGCGGTTTGGCCTTTGAAGGCTACGATCATATTGAACTGAAGAAGTGCAGCCCCGCCCTTATGGATGCAATTCCAATTGAAGCGGTGGACACCCGTACCCTTCGTGTGCCGGTCACGATGGAATTGCCGCCACGTATTATGGGCAGTGGCGCAGAGTTGAATTCAGAATATGTTGACCAAGACCTGATGTCGGGTGACCGAGCGTTGATGGCAGAGTTAGGGGTAGACCAACTCAAGCTCGGTGATCTGGTGGTCATCCCTGACCATGACCATCATATGGGGCGTGGCTATCGGCGCGGCGCGGTGACGATTGGCTTGTGCATTCACGGCGATTCCGTCATGAACGGGCATGGCCCCGGCATCCTCACGTTAATGACCTGCTCTACCCCCCATATCGAGTGGGTGGTCACGCCTGAAGCAAACATTGCACGTTACCTGAACATTGGAGTGTTCGCATGAGTATCCAGACGAACGTAGAACATCTTGTGGCGGTGTCTGTGATGGGGCAGATCGCGGAGCCGGGATTTCCGGGGTTGCCTGCCTCGCCGTATCTGTTGACCGCTGAGGGCAAACCCTTTCTACTGCCCATGTTCGGCGGCATTGTCTATAACGTGTCTGTTGGCGATTCGGCCTACGGATGGCTCGCAGATACCATCCACCCTAGTGTGAGCATCAAGCTCAACGACGATGTGGGGAATCGTGGGTTAAATATCTACGCCTGCATCGGCAACACCGCCACCGTGATGACCGGGGATGCCAAAGGGGAACGTGGCGTGGTCACGGGCAAGTCTGGGCGGTTTTCAGAGCATGTGATCGTGCATTTTCCGCTGGCGGTGCGTCAGCGCATGGCAATTGGTGACAAGATCGTGGTGCGTTCGCATGGGGTCGGCATGGCATTGCCAGATTACCCCGACGTGCAATTCAAGAGTTGCTCCCCTGCGCTATTCGACGCGCTCGGCGCTTTTGCTGGGGGCGATGGCAAGTTATGTGTACCCGTTACAGCAGTGGTGCCGCCGCACTTGCTCGGCGCAGGAGCAGGGCTAACCAGTGAGGGCGGTTCGATTCACATCCAAACCACGGATAAGGCAGCGCTGGCCGAACATGGGCTAGATCAGTTGCGGCTAGGTGATGTCGTTGCGCTGCACGACTACGATAGCCGCTGGAATCACGGCTACCTGCGCGGTGCTGTTGGCATCGGCGTGATTGGGCAGGGCGATAGCCCCCGCAACGGGTACGGCCCCGGCGTGTCCATGTTGATGACTGCCGCTGTATCGGCTATCGAGCCGGTTATCACACCGCATATCAACTTGAAATCTCTATTAAACCTGCCAGACTAACCCCCGAAAAGAGGAGACTCATGGGAGCCAGATATATCAAGCACATGGCATTTGCTGTCAAGGACGCTTACGGCGCGTTGCGCCAGTATCAGCAATTCCTCGGCGCTGGGCTAGATGCCGAGGTGAAGGACTTTGAGAAGTCGCGCAACCGCGTGGCGATCTTCAACGTGGGTGATGTGGAATATCAACTTTGCCAGTCGTTGGATGCTGGCGGGCGGTTTGATGCGTGGATTCAAGAGCGCGGCTACGAGGGCTTGCATCACATCTGCTACGCAGTGGATGACATCGAGGCGGGGTTGGCAGAGGCGCTCACCAATGGGGCAACGCTCAAGGAGTGTAGTGCCTGTAAAGTCAAAGGCAGCCACGTCCATCCTGAAGGCTGGGTAGCGTTTTTAGATCAGGAAGCGGGCGGTATCGAACTAGAATTGATGCAGGTGTACACGCCGGAACAACTGGAAGCCTACAAAGCCGTGAAGGGTATCTAGCGCATGAGCATTGAACTGATACGAGTGCCAGTGGATGCGCTGGATGCGTTTGTGGTGCAGGCGTTCGAGGCAATGGGGGTAGCGCCCGATGAGGCGCGGCTGTGCGCTAATGGTCTGATGCAAAGTGAGCTACGTTGCTTACCGGGTCAGGGGCAGGGGGTGCGCCGCCTGCCGACCTATCACAAGCGCATTAGCAACGGCTGGATTATCCCCGGTGCGCCGTTTGAGGTGCTGAAGGAAAGCCCCGCGCTCGCACTGGTGGATGCTCATAACGGTTTGGGTTCCTCAGTGGCACAAAAGGGCATGGACTTAGCCGTGAGCAAGGCCAAACAGTGCGGCGTCGGTACGGTAGTGGTACGCAATAGCACCCATTATGGCTCATCTGGAGTCCCTGTGCGGCGTGCGCTTGAACAGGGCTGCATCGGGGTGGCGTTCACCAACGCCGGGCCAGAGATGGCGCCGTGGGGCGGTATTGAGGGGCGGGTCGGCACGAACCCGTGGGGGATCGCTGCACCCACGGGCGGGGATTTCCCCGTCGTGCTGGACATCGCCATTACCACGGCAGGCAAGGGCATGATGCTTTGGTATGACCGCGAGGGCAAAAAGATGCCGCTAGACTGGGCGATCACCCCAGACGGTGAGGAAACCGACAATCCAGCCGCCGCCTTGAAGGGCGCATTGCTTGGTATTGGTGGACATAAGGGTTACGGGCTGGCGATGATGACAGATGTGCTAACAGGCGTGATCGCGGGGGCTGGTTTTGGTTTAGCCCCTTACGCTGACCCTGCCAAACAGGATGTTTCTCATACCTTCATCGCGCTGGATATTGAGTGGTTCATGCCGCTAGAGACTTTTTGCGCCCGCATGGATGACTTTATCGCCGAAATCAAGAGCGCCAAGGTGCGCCCCGGCTTTAGTGAAATTCTTGTTCCGGGTGAGGTGGACTTCCGCCGTGAACAAGCCTACCGTGCCAACGGCGCACAACTGGACGCGGTGATTTTCGATGAGTTAGCAGCGCTGGCAACGGAACTCGGCATCCCGTTCCCGTTTGCGCGGGAGGTCGTGCAATGACCCCTTACCCACAGACCTTGCCACGCCCACTTGCTGCAAGGGTCGCGGCACTCAGCGATCCGCCTGCCAGTTTTGACGCTGAGGTCGCGTCAGCGGCACTCATCGCAGGGGCAAACGCTGCACTGGCGGCAGGCAAGACCAAGTATGCAGATCGTGCGGGGATTCTGGGGTTACGGCAGTGGGTCGCGGCAGACCTAAACCGCCGCTATCAACTGGGCATGAGTGCCGATGCGGTCACAATCACCTGTGGCGTGGAAGAAGCCCTGTTTATCGCGGTGACTTGTCTGGGGCATGGTGGGCAGGTGATGTTCCCGCTGTTACCGACAGATTCGCTCGTATACCTGCCCCAGTGGCAAACCGCTGCCGATGATCTGCTAAACAGGCTAGACGCGGCGCAACACATCCTCTGGGATATGCGTCAGGGGGATGCCCCGAATCATCCCGCGCAAAACCCTGAACGGGCAGCGCGCACCGTCTCCATTGGCGTGTTCCCTGCTGTTGGGGAAGGCTGGCGGGTCGGGTGGCTGGCAGGCCATGCAGATCACGCCCAATTGCGTGCCTACAAACAAAGCCTGAGCATCTGCACGCCAAGTGTTTCACAGTGGGCAGTGCTGGCACATCTGGAGGCAACCCCCGCATGACACTCGCAAACCCGAACATCCCAGAAGAAATCCGTCGGGTTGCCAGTGATGGCACTGCCCTGCGTTACGCGCTTATGGAACTTGGAAACCGCCCAGAGGTGATCGCGCTAGGGCGTGGCGACCCAGACCTACCCACCCCACCGCACATCCTGCAAGCGGCGCAGCGCGCCCTACACGACGGTCAAACCGCAGCGACCCCGGTTGCAGGGCTGCCCGAACTGCGCGAGGCAATCGCCCATAAGTTGCGTACAGAGAACCAATTGCCCGTCGGCATGGAAAACGTGCTGATTACCACAGGCGGGCAAGAGGGGTTATTCCTCATCATGCAGGCATTGCTGGATCCCGGCGATACGATCCTTGTGCCTGACCCGCGTTACACTTCCTACGACGAAGCGATTGCCAGTGCAGGCGCGCAGATGGTCATGGTACCCACCGACCACACCGACGCTTTCAACCTCAACGCGGCGGCAATAGAGGCGGCCATCACGCCAAGCACGAAGGCATTGCTGATTGTCACCCCTAGCAATCCTACGGGCGGCATCGTCACCCGCGAACGCTTGGAACAGATTGCCGATGTTGCAATCCGTCACAACCTGATCGTCATCTCAGATGAAATCTATGAGAAATTTGTGTTCGACGGTTGGCAGCATGTCAGCATCGGTAGCCTGCCGGGGATGTCAGCACGCACGATCACACTGAATGGGTTCTCTAAAACCTACGCCATGACCGGGTTACGGGTGGGGTATATCGCTGCCCCCACTGACGTGATTGCGGCGTTGGCGCGGGTGAAGGCATACACCACAGGGGCGGCGGCGACAGTTTCGCAACGGGCGGCACTGGCGGCGATCACAGGCACCGACGAGGCACTGGCCGGATTTATCCATATCTATGAGGAGCGACGCCAAGCGATGAAGGAAGGTTTGGCGGCCATGCACCTAGATTACAGTGATCCGCGTGGCGCGTTCTTTTTCTGGACGAACAGCACGCCAACCGGGATTCATGCCACAGAACTGTCTTACCTACTGCTGAAGGAAGCAAACGTGTTGATCTTCCCCGGTACGGCCTTTGGCGAAAACTGGGGCGGTTACCTGCGGATTAGTATTCTGCAAAGTACGGACAAAATCCGCGAGGCACTGGCACGTATGCGTACTGTGGTTGATAACTATCGCGTGAAAGGTGAATAACAATGACATTGATAGTTGGGACAGCGATTGCCGCAGCGGGTAGCCGCGCGCGCGGCGTGATCCCCGTGACGACCTTCGGCGGTGGGCGGGCGCTGGATATTCCAGTGATTGTGCTGCACGGCGCGCAACCGGGGCCGTGCATCTGGGTGGATGCCGCGATTCACGGCGACGAGCCAGAGGGTACGCTGTGTTGCCATATGTTAGATGCTGCACTAGACCCTAGCACCATGCACGGTAGCGTTGTGCTGGTACCCGTGCTGAACGTGCCTGCCTATGAAGCAGCGCAACGCGGCAACCCACTAGACACCTTCAGCTATGACCTGAACCGCATCTATCCGGGGCGCGAACAAGGCTACCTGACCGAGCGGCTGGCATACGCCCATAGCACATGGATGCGCGCGGTTGCCAACTTTGAAATTTCGATCCACTCTGGCGGGGCGCATTCCTACCTTGCAGAGACGATTTTCACCACCACGCAACCCGAAGCGATTGAACTGGCAAAGGCGATGGGGGCTGGCTGGAAGGTGATCCTCAAGAACATCCGCCCACAAGGTAGCCCGCCTGCCGTGATGTTTGAAGCGGGTAAATATGGGTTAACGGTAGAACTGGGCGGGCGTTCTGCCACGAGTCCGGCGGCTTTTCAGCAGTGCGCCCGTACACTGGCGGAAGGCATCCTAAACGTGTTGCGCTACTATCACGTCATTGACGGCACTGCCACCAGCGCCCCCACCCACTACACAGGCTTTCAACATGCGTTACTTGCACCCGTCAGCGGGCTGTTTCTGGCAGAAACTGACTTGCAATTCCAGACATTCATGCAGCGTGGCGCCGCCATCGCTACTATTGTGGATGTGTACGGCGATGTATTGGCTCACCTGACGGCACCCTCAGACGGCATGATCTTCGGTTTGCGGGCGTTGCCCAACGTGCAAACTGGTGATTGGTGCTGCTTCTTCGCCGAAATCGAAGGCGAGTTGTAGGGTATGGATGCGATTGAGCTATTACAGGCACTCGTAAGGATTCCCTCGCCGAACCCCCCCGGCGATACGCAAACACTGGCGATGTATATTGCCCAATTCCTCGAACAGGCGGGGTGTCGGGTACAGCGCCTTGCCCCGCCAAGCAAGCCAGAAGCATTGAGCGTTGTGGCTAGGGTGGGGCAGGGGGAGCCTGTCATTATGCTACACGCGCACATTGATACCGTACCCATTGCGGCAACCGAGGCGCAACGCTGGCAATTTGACCCGTATGCGGCAGAAGTCCACGAGGGCAAGCTATACGGCAAAGGCAGCATTGACGACAAAGCACCGCTGGCAGCGATGATGCTCACCCTGCTAGAGGCCGCTAGTGATGAATCCCGGCTACAGGGGACGCTGGTGCTGGTCGCCGCTGCCGAAGAAGAAGTCGGTGGGCAGTTAGGCACACGCTGGCTTGCCGACAATGCCCACTTGCCCCAGTGTGATTTTATCGTTGTTGGCGAGCAGACCGGCAACCGCGTCGCCAATGCCCACAAGGGTGTCATGCGTGCCACCATTGAAACGCTTGGCAAGTCTGTACATGCTACCAACCCCGATAGGGGGGTCAATGCCATTACCGCAATGGCGCGGGTCGTGCTGGCGCTGGAGGCGTATCATCATGACTTAGCACAACGTCAGCACCCGACGGTGGGTGTTCCGACGTGCAATGTCGGGGTGATCGAGGGCGGCAGTACCGCCAACGCCGTGCCAGATCGCTGTGTGGTGCGGCTAGATCGTCGTATGATCCCGCGCGAAGACCCCGCTCGTGTACAGGCAGAAATTCGTGCGGTGGTGGCGGCGGTGGATGTCGGTGCTGCCAGTGCTGCTGTAACAGAGTTCTTGTATTCCAGTTGGTTCGACTCTAGCGTGACCAGTTCGCTTGCCAGCGTGTTCTTCGGGTGTGTGCAAGAAGTGCTACGCGATGCCCCCGGCCCAGTGGGCTATTTGCCGGGCAGTGATGCCAAGCATCTGATGACCGCTGTGCGCGAAGGCGGCGAGATCATCATCTTTGGCCCCGGCAGTTACGAGGTCGCCCACGCCTTTGACGAGCATGTGGTGATCTCTGAGTATCTGGCAACGATCACGATCCTAAAACAGTTCCTACATAAAACATTATTGGGGTAAACGCTATGTTTGATACGCTGATTCAAAATGGGAACATAGTCACGGAACGCGGCATCGAGCCATTGGATGTTGGCATCGTGGGGGAACGCATTGCCGCGTTGCTGACGCGCGGCACAGCGGCTAGTGCTAAAACGATCATCAATGCATCTGGGATGTATGTATTGCCGGGCGCTATTGACATTCACTTTCACTGTCGCGCACCTGCGTACCCGCAGCGCGGCGACTTCGCCACCGAAACCCGCGCAGCGGCGGCAGGTGGGGTGACAACAATCTTTGAAATGCCCATCTCTAAACCCTGTTGCGCCACAGGCGATGTGTTCCGAATGCGTAAGGCGCTAGGGCAACAGGATGCCTATGTGAATTTTGCGCTGTACGGCGCACCCGGGCTACTAGATCGTGACGAAATCACGGATATGGTGGATGAAGGGGCTATCGGCTTCAAAATCTTCATGACCGCGCCCCCGGCAGGGCGTGATGACGAGTTCGAGGGCTTGTGCCTACCGGATGTGCCACAGTTGTATCAGGCGTTGCAACTGGTTGGGGAAACTGGGCGGGTGTGCGTTGTCCATGCTGAGAATAACCCGCTGCTGGAGTGGCATACCGCGCAGTTGGTCGCGGCAGGGCGTAACGACATCTTCGCCCACGGGGAATCGCGTCCGCCGCACGTAGAAGCGTTGGCAATTGCGACCTTGCTGGTGCTAAATGCCAGCGCCCGCGCCAAATTGCACATCGCCCATGTGAGCGGCAAAGAACCGCTAGAAGTGATCCGTGCGTTTCAGGCGGCGGGGGCGTCCGTCACGGGGGAAACCTGCCCGCATTATCTGTTTTTCAATGAGAACGACCTTACCCGTGTAGGCCCTTACGCCAAGATCAACCCCCCGTTGCGTAAGGCCGCCGATCAAGAGGCGTTGTGGGGTGGTATTCTGGACGGGTCGCTCATGGCGGTCACGACCGATCACTCGCCCTTCACCGTTGAGGAGAAGGAGAAAGCCCGCACAGACATCTGGCGTACCCCGCCCGGTGCGCCCGGCGTAGAAGAACTGGTACTGGGGATGATGGATGCTGCGCTTGCGGGCAAAATGACCATCAACCATGCGGTGAACCTCATCAGTACGAACGGCGCCAAACGCTTTGGCATTTATCCGCAAAAAGGCACGATTGCTGTAGATAGTGACGCCGACCTTGTGATCTATGACCCGAACCAAACCACCACCATCCACGAGGACATGCTGTTCAGTCAGGCAAAAGCGTGCGATAAGCTCTATGCAGGGATGACCTTTCAAGGGCGGGTGGTGCGTACACTGGTGAACGGCAATACCGTGTTTGTGAACGGTGAAGTGGTCGGGGCGCGGGGCGGTGGCAAGTTCGTGCGTCCGTTGGAACAAACCCTACAGGAGGTTGTGTAATGCCCTATCCACTGGATTTTAGTGAATACTTCCGTTTTGACGCGCTGACCGAGCATCTGCACGGCTTGGCGGCATCATCACCGCTGGCGAGCATCAAGAGCATTGGGCGCAGCCATCAAGGGCGGGACATCTGGTGCTTGACGCTGACCAACCCGCAGACGGGCATCCCCGACAGCAAGCCCGCTTTTTACATTGATGGGCATATCCACGCCGAAGAAGTCGCTACCTCTCATACAGCGCTGTATACCATTTGGTATTTGCTGGAATACTACGGGCAAGACCCCATGGTGACGTGGCTGTTAGACCACACTACGTTTTACATTTTGCCGCGCCTGAACCCAGACGGCGCAGAGATCAGCCTAACCACAGGGCATCACTGGTGCGGCAACGGGCGCTACTTGCCGGGCGAAGAACAAACCCACGGGCTATGCCAAGAGGACATCAATGGCGATGGCCTCATCGTCCAGATGCGGATTCTTGACCCCGCCGGCGAGTGGAAGGTTTCCAGCACTGACCCGCGGATCATGGTGCAGCGTTCCCCCGGCGAAATCGGGAAAGGTCCCTACTATCGGCTGTACCGCGAAGGCGTTATCCGCGGTGACTGGGACGGTGGGCATTTCGACATTCACCCGCCACGCGACGGCAACCTCAATCGCAATTTTCCGGCGGGCTGGCGACCCGAATTTCGGCAGTATGGCGCGGGTGAATTGCCGCTCAGTGAGCCAGAAAGCAAGGCTGTCGCAGACTTTCTGTTACAACACCCCAACATCACCGGAATGCAGTGTTACCATACGCATGGGGGGTTACACTTGCGCCCGTCGTTGGTCGCCCCAGATAGCACATTGCCTAGCCATGATTTGGCGCTCTACAAACGCATTGGCGCGATGGGTACTGAACTCACGGGATACCCAGTGATTTCGGTGTATGAGGAATTCACCAACGAGCCAGACAAGCCGCGCGTCGGGTCGTTGATGCAGTGGTCTTACGACGAATTTGGCATTATCACCTTCAGTACCGAACTGTGGAACCCAGAACTGGCGGCGGGGGTGGCTGATCCGGCGAAATATCAGATCGTGGGGCGCAGTGAGGATAAGGAACGTAAGCTGATGCAGTTCAACGATGAGCATCTTGGCGGTGCTGCATTTGTGGACTGGCAACCGTTTGAACACCCCCAACTGGGTACACTGGAAATTGGCGGCTGGACGCATATGTACTTGTTCCGCAATCCGCCACCTGCGTCCGTTGCCAAAACAGACTTTGCGCGCCAGTTGCTCCCGCAAACCCTACACCAGAACTGTCTGTTCACGTTGCATCATGCCGCGTGTACCCCGCTGATACGGCTTGAAAATGTAACCGCAACAGCACTGGCAGATGGTCTGTTCCGTGTGAGCGCAACGGTGGCAAACATCGGCTTTTTGCCCACCTATATGACCGAACGCGCGTTGGCACACGGCACAGCAACGCCAGTCAACATCACATTGGAAGCCGACGGCGAACTACTCATCGGGCAACGATATACAGAGGTCGGTCACCTTGCAGGGCGGGACGAACGCACGGCAACTTGGTCACCATGGTTGCGGCAATGGTCTGCCACACGGCGTAAATTGGAATGGCTCGTGCGCGCTGCGCCGGGGCAGTCGGTGACGATTGTAGCGACGGCGCAACGGGGTGGCACTCAGCGTGAGGTGGTTACACTATGACGATGATGCCGCTAGGTGAGGCGTTTTATCGGGGGCGGGTGCGGGCAATCCGTGAGCAGGTTGTGGCGGCAGGCGCCAAAGGCATCCTGATCTTGAACATGCCAGATGTCGTCTATGCTTCGGGCTTTGTACACTCACCGTCAGAGCGCCCCATTGGGTTGTTTGTCCCCGCAGATGGCGAGCCAGTGTTGCTAATCCCCTTGTTGGAGCAGGAAAATGCGGCTGAAACGTGGATCAAAGATATTCGCGTGTACTTTGAATTCCCCGGATCAGAAACCGTGCTGGACTGGATGGTAGCAGAGTGTGCTGTTGACCCGTTGCTAGTGGAATCCAACGGGTCGGCATGGTGGCGCCCCGACATCCCGCGTGCCATCCCAACCCAGATCGTGAACCGCCTGCGCTGGATCAAACAACCCGAAGAACTGGCCTGCATCCGTTTGGCGGCACACTACGCCGACCTGTGCCTGTCCCACGTTCGAGATCAAGCACCGCCGATCATCCGTCGCGGCGGCAGCGAACTCGACATTTTGGAGGCCAGTATTGGCGCCACGCTCCAGCAGATGCGCCATGAACAGGGCGGTAAGTACGCCCGCCGCCTGCTCAATGTCGTCGGTACCGTCCACAGTGGCGCGCGTGCGGCGTTGCCGCATGGCGAAACGAGTACCCGCACCCCACAGCGCGGCGATACGCTCATCGCAGGCATTGGGGCGAGTGTGGGCGGCTACTACGCCGAGAGCGGTGCAACGTTCATCGTCGGGCAGGCCACCCCAGAGCAACTACGCATCCTGACGGCGTGTGTAGACTGTGACGCTGCTGCTGCCGCCGCGTTACAGGTCGGTGCGACTTGCGCCAGCGTCAACGATGCAGCGCTGGCCGTGTTGCACGCTGCCGAACTCTCAGACGCAATCCGCCATCGGATTGGGCATGGGATGGGTTTGCAGGGGCATGAAGCCCCTTGGTTGGCGCCCGGCGACCTCACGCAGGTGCAGCCGGGGATGGTCTTTAGCAGTGAGCCGGGGGTATACCGCCCGCACGTAGATGGCTACCGTACCATCAACACCTTTATTGTTACTGACGATGGGGTAGAGGTGCCGAGTCGTTTTTTGGCACTACACCCTCCCGAACAACGCATTTTATCCATCTAACCCCTTATCACGCTATGGAGGAACAATCGCATGGCAGAGCCACCCGCATGGCATTATCAGAAGATCATCCAACCGATGGTCGAACACGCCACAGTGAACGCCGTCCTGACCAACGCCCGCCTGCTGACGTGTGTTGGCGATGAGGTGATTGAGCAGGGCTACTTGTGCATCGCTAACGGCAAAATTGCCGCAATTGGCACTATGGCCGACTACCAACCCGTTGAAGGTGCGCGGGAAATAGACTGTCGCGGCAAAACGTTGATTCCCGGCATGATGAACTCGCACGCACATTTGGCATGGGACGGCGTACACGACCTAGCACGCCAGAGCATGGACGACGCGCCAGAGATCAGTGCCTACAAATCTGCGGGCAACATGCTCAAGAGCTTGCAGGCGGGCATCACACTGGTGCGCGACTTGGGCATGAACCGCAGCAACTTTTTTGCTAAACAGGCCGTGGCGCAGGGCATCTTCCCCGGGCCACGCCTGCTCATCTGCGGGGAAGCGATCATCCAGACGGGCGGGCATACTTACTGGTGCTGCCGTGAAGCCAGCGGTGCAGATGAAATGCGGCGGGCAGTTCGTGAACAGGTGCGCGGCGGGGCAGACCTCATCAAGATCATGGCATCCCATGACCGCGTTGAGTTCACCGATGCTGAACTAGAGGCCGTCATTGACGAAACACACCGCACCGGGCTACCCATCACTGCCCACGCGACCTTCAATGAAGTCATCAAACGGGTAGTGGAATTTGGCGTGGACTGTGTGGAACACGGCGGTAGCATGACTGACGACACCATCCAACTGCTGTTAGACAAGCAGGTGCCTATTGTGACTACCTTTGCCCCGTTGGTGCAGCAGGCCAACCCAGAAGTTGCCCGCAAATTTAATATCCCAGAGTGGAAGATTGAAGAGCGGCAGAAAGCGCTCCAGTCTGGAACGCGCTTTGAAGGGCTACAGAAGGCGGCACAGGCGGGCGTGACGATTGCCTTCGGCACCGATGCGGGTAGCCCTGCTGTTGGGCATGAGGTGGTCGCGCCGGAACTGGCGTTTATGGTGAAGTTGGGCATCAAGCGCGACAACTACGATGCACTGCGCTGCGCGACGATTGTACCTGCGCGCATCCATAAGCTAGATCACCTGTTAGGTACGCTAGAGGTTGGCAAAGCCGCCGATGTCGTCGTGCTGGCACAGAACCCCCTAGAGAACTTGTACGCGCTAGAAACCGTACAAATGACCTTTGTTGGCGGAAAGATGCTGTATCAACTTGCGAACTAATGCCCAATCACCCCTTGTATTGGTGCGGGGGGTGAACCGCAACATGCTGATCTTTTTTCTGCACAGCGCCATCTTGCATATCAGTCTGATCGGGATGGCAGATGTGTTGCTGAATTTCTACTACGTCAGCCTTGGCTATGAGGCCAGCGTGATCGGTGTATTGCAGGCATTGCCGCGCTTAAGTGGTTTTCTGACGGGCTTGCCTGTAGGGTTGGTCGCCAACCGCGTTGGCAAGCGCCGTATTCTGATCTTGTCCAACATCGGGTTGGCCGCCAGCGTGCTGCTGCTGGTGTGCTTCCCTACGCTATGGATGTTGGCCTTAAGCCGCTTTCTGCTCGGATTTTTCTACGGTAGTAACCAGATTGTCACGTCGCCGTATTTGGGGACGCTTGCCCCTAAGTCTGAACATACCCACCAGTTCGCCTATCATAACCTGATTAGCATGATGGCAACGGCCATCGGTAGCGTGCTAGGGGGGTATCTGCCGCTGTGGGTGAGTCGGTTACTTGGGCTGGCAGGTACAGCTCTAGTGCCGCCAGAACAATCGCTCTCGGCTTACACGTTATCTTTGTTGCTGGCCGCCGTGATTGTGCTGTTAAGTACCCTACCGCTGTTCTATCTGCCTGCCTCGACGCATACGTTTCTCGTTGCAGAAGGTGAGCAGGTTAACGCAAGAATCCCATGGGGGCGCTTGTTACTGTATGGCATCCCCCTGCTTTTCTTTGGGGTGACGGGCGGGCTGACATTCCCGTTCTATAATTTATTCTTCCGCGAGCGCTTTCTACTGCCTGATGCGACTGTCGGCAATATTCTGGCGCTCGGCTGGCTAGGGATGGCATTCGTGCCGCTCCTCAACCCGCTACTGGAAAAACGGATCGGGCGCGTGTGGGGCTTGGCGACCATGATGGGCATTGCCGGGGTCGGTTTTTGGGGCTTGGGCAGTGTGCAATGGTTGCCCGCAGCCGTGTCGTGCTACATACTGGGGATTGCCGCACGCAACACCATGCAACCCTTATTCCAGCCGTTGGTGATGGATGCCCTGCCCGACGAGCTACACAACGTCAACAGCAGTGTGGGCATTGTACTGTGGAGCATCGGTTGGTTTAGTTCTACGGCTAGTTTCGGCTGGCTGTTGCCCGTTGCGGGCTATGGCGGCATGATGCGGATTGTGGCCGTGGGGGTGGTCATCACTGCGGTGAGCATTGTGCTAGTTTTTGCGCCGCCGTCTGGCAAGCAGTTATCGGTTTTTCTGGGAAAGGCAAAATGATGAGCGCAATTACAGGGATTTTCAACATTCTGGCAACCCCGTTTACGCCAGACGGCGCAGTAGATACCGAGAGCTTACGCCGTTTGGTAGATTTTCAGCTACAGTTAGGGGCGTATGGGTTGACGATTTTAGGCGTGCTAGGCGAAGCCTCCAAATTAAGTGTGGACGAGCGCACTCACGTCATGCAGACCGTCGTAGAGCAAGTCAACGGGCGTGTGCCGATTGTGGTCGGCACATCGCATCCAGATAGCGCTACCTGCGTGCGCCTAAGCCAATCTGCGCTGGAGGGGGGTGCAGCAGGGGTCATGGTCGCATTGCCACCGCTGGACGGGCCAAGCGATGAGCAGATTTTCGCCTACTACGCAGCACTGGCCGCCCACCTAGACGGAACGATTGTTGTGCAGGACTACCCTAAGGTGAACAACGTCACCCTGCCCGCAGCGGTGATCGCCCGCATTGCCAATGAAATCCCGACGGCGCGCTACCTTAAACTTGAAGACCCGCCACTGATGGAGAAAGCGCGCGCCATCCGCGCCCAAACCGAACATATGGCGATCTTCGGCGGGTTGGGCGGCATGTTCCTCTTGGAGGAACTGTATGCAGGGACAGCTGGCACGATGACTGGTTTTGCCTTTACAGAGGTGCTGGTGGCGGTGTATCAAGCGTACAGTAGCGGCGATGTCGTGCGCGCTACTGAGATTTTCGACCATTATCTGCCGCTCATCCGCTACGAAAATCAGCCAGAGATCAACCTCACCATTCGCAAAGAATTATTATATCGGCGTGGCGCGATGGCACATGCGGGTTTACGGCTTCCATTCCGCCCGATTGATCGTGGCACACACGATGAAATCACTTGGGTCTTACAGCGGGTCGGCATTACCGACCCCACCCAGATCATTCGCTTTTCATAACACCTAAGGAGCGCTACCCCTATGGATTTAGGACTCAACAATAAAGTCGTGATGACCGCCGCCGCCAGCAAGGGCTTAGGATTTGGTGTGGCACAGGCCAGCGCACAGGAAGGCGCGCGGGTGTCGTTGTGCAGCCGCACAGAGGCCGATGTCGTTGCTGCTGCCGAGCGAATCCGCACAGCAACCCAGTCTGAGACACTGGCAACGGCCTGTGATGTGTTGAAGGCGGCAGACATCGAAAACTGGGTGCAACGAACTATCTCTGCTTGGGGGCAAGTGGATGCGTTGCTGGTCAATGCAGGGGGGCCGCCGTCTGCCAGTTTCAAGGAGCTAACCGATGAGCAGTGGCAGGCGGCGTTTGAACTCACCCTGATGAGTACGGTACGCATGATCCGCGCTGTATTGCCGTACATGCCGCATGGCAGCGCCATTCTCACTGTGACCTCATCGTCAATCATCGAACCGATCCCACGGTTAGGCTTGTCTACGGTGATGCGGGCGGGCGTGGCGGGCTTGGTCAAAACGCTTGCGAACGAGTTGGCAGCAGATGGCATCCGCGTGAATAACCTGATACCGGGGCGCATTGACACCGAGCGGGTCGCGCAGTTGGACGCGGGTGTAGCAAAGCGGCTCAATATCACGCCAGAAGAGGCACGCGCACAATCGTTGCAAAACATCCCGTTGAAACGGATCGGTAGCATTGAGGAGTTTGGGCGTGCGGCCACCTTTTTGCTGTCGCCTGCGGCTAGCTTCATTACGGGCGCAACCCTGCGCGTAGATGGCGGCCAGATCAAGGCGATTTAATCCCGTCATTCATGTTGGTAGCCCATTCGCAAGGGGATGTTTCAACCCCGTTTTACGGGCGAGATAGGTCTCGCCGCTACAATTTGTTGGGATGAGGTTTGCCTCGTCTGTTTGATTGAACAGTTGCACCTTAAATCAATTTCCCATTATTCAAGGAGGGGCTAAATGTCAGGTTATGATGACCTTGCACAACACATCGGCGAGCTAAACGATGTGCTTAACGCAATTTCAATTCTCAAGTGGGATCAACGCACCCAAATGCCGCCCGGCGGAGCGCGCACACGCGGCCATCAGTTGGCAACGCTCAGTCGCATCGCGCAGGAAATGTTCGTCGGTGCAACCACTGCCCGTCTGCTCGAAGCGGCAGAGGCAGCAGTCGCAGGGGAACCCGCAGAGAGTTACCGCCTGCGCTCAGTTGCACAAACACGACAGTATTACGAAATTATGCGCCGAATTCCCACGCAGGTGATTGCAGATATGGCAGCGCTATCACCGGAATCGCAGTTGGTGTGGGAACGTGCTAAAAAAACTAACGATTTTGCGCTATTTGCCCCCTACCTACAACGCATGTTGGACTTTAACAAGGCGCTGGCGGATGCCGTCGGCTATAGCGAACATCCCTATGATGGGCTGGTCTTTGAATACGAGCCGAGCATGACCGCCAGTAAGCTCAAGGTCTTGTTCGCTGACCTGCGTGCTGGATTGATCCCGCTGTTGGGGCGCATCGTTGCCAACGATCAACCGCTCCCAGTGGATTTGTGGCGACACAGCTATGAGATTCCCAAACAAAAGGCGTTTGCGCTGGAGGTCGCACAGCAGTTTGGCTATGACCTGCAACGCGGGCGGCTAGATATTGCGCCGCACCCGTTCGAGGTATCGTTCACGCGGGAAGACGTTCGTATCACCACGCGCTATAGCGATCATTACCTGCCGATGGCGCTGTTTGGTACCCTGCATGAAACCGGCCATGCGTTGTATGAGCAGGGGGTAGACCCTGCGCTGACCCGCTCTGCGTTGACGACGGATTTTCTGGGGCAATATGCCGTGGGGGGTACCAGTTACGGGGCGCACGAGTCGCAGTCACGGCTGTGGGAAAATCAAATCGGGCGCAGTCGGGCGTTTTGGGTGCAGCACTTCCCGCGCCTGCGCGAATATTTTCCGGAGCAATTGGCAGAGGCAGACGCCGAGTTATTCTATAGGGCTGTCAACCGCGTGCAACCGAGCTTAATCCGTGTTGAGGCGGACGAGGTGACCTATAACCTGCACATCATGCTGCGGGTGGAAATCGAGATGGGGTTGCTGGACGGTACATTACAGGTATTGGAATTGCCAGAGGTTTGGCGCAGCAAAATGCAGGAATATGTTGGGGTTGCACCGACAACTGACAGTGAAGGCGTGTTACAGGATGTCCATTGGTCTGGCGGGGGCTTTGGGTCGTTCCCCGGCTACACTGTTGGCAATGTGATGTCGGCGCAATTGCTGGCGGCGGCACACCGCGATGTACCCGACCTAGATAACGCGCTGGCAGTAGCAGACTACGCGCCGTTGTTAGGCTGGTTAACGGATAACGTCTATCGGCATGGACGGGCGTACAGCGCCACCGAACTGCTACAACGCACCACTGGGCAAGACCTCACGGTGGGGCCTTATATGACATACCTGACGGAGAAATTCGCTGACCTGTACGCTTTCACGCTATAGGTGGCAAGTCCCTAATTTCAGTAACTCACGTTACGCAGCGAGCAAAACCGGCTGCAAGCTTTGCAGCTTTTGAAATGCAGATCGTAAAGCTTGGCTTTCAAGGCAAAATGGTGCTGATATCAGCGTAAGGTAAGGCTCGAGATCACGGGTCACTAAATAGAGAATGCCGATGCTGCCGTCTCCGTTTGTGAAGACTTGTTTGACCCGTTGCAGGGGGGAAATCACCCCCCTCCAGCCACACCGTCAAGGTGACATTCGCTTCAAGTGCCAAGCTATCGATCCGCACATAGTGGTACAGCACTTTCACCTCCAGCTGCGGCGTCACCGAGATTGGCAGCGCATCCGCGCCGCTGACGTTCGAGCGCGTGCAGGCAGTGACCAGTGCCAGTGGTATTCGTGAACAGCAATTCCGCGCCGTTGGCTTTGGCCGATACCGTCACGGTGGCCGATCCTTGCTTAAAGGTCAGATCAGTGATGCTGACCTCCTTCGCCCCGACGCGCACCGAATCAAAGCCTTCGTACTTGACGAACAACTCGCGCGTCCCGTTGGCTGGCATACGGATCACGCCGTCGGCCA